>CAXTJS010000034.1:11237-20531 GCA_964244605.1 uncultured Terriglobus sp.
TCTTCCGGATAATCGGGGGGCACCAGAATTCGCCTCTTGCCGCGCGAGGCGAGCGCGGCCATGGCCATGGGGATCTCATGCGCGTTGGTGCCGATCGCTTCAAGGTCATGCTTGTAGGCGAGAAAGGTATTGCTGGTGCCGGTGAACGCCGGGCCGAGCTCCGCGTGCATGGCTTCCACCACAAACTCCTGCCACAGAAATGAGTGGCGTCGCCGCGTACCGAAATCCGCGATGGCCAGACCGGGCACGCCGCGCAGCTTCTCGATTTTGGTCCACAGCCGTGACTTCGCGCGCGAGTAGAGGATGTCGAGTTCAAACTCATTCATCGACTTCAGCGCGGTGCGCGTCTTCATCTCATTCAGGATTGAGAGCGCATAGATCTCCCACATGGTCACCTCAACCCATGTGCCCTCAAAGCGCAGCTCAAACTGGCCGTCGTTCTCTGAAAGCTCGTAGCCGCTGAGCTGGAAGTCATGCTCAAGCCAGTCGAGGAACTCCGGCTGAAAGATGCCACGCGTCGAGTAGAAGGTGTTGCCTGCAAGCCAGATCAGCTCAGACCGGCGAAAGCGCAGTTTGCGCACATGCTCAAACTGCGCGATCACCTCTTCACGCCGCACCATATCAGCAAGCCGGAAACGTGCGGTGCGGTTGCGCAAGCCGAAGGAGACCTGGGTCTCTCTAAAGTGCTTCCAGATGAACTGCAGCATCAGCAGCTTGTAAAAGTCGGTGTCGAGCAGCGAACGCACAATCGGGTCGAGCTCCCAATTGTGGTTGTGCGCGCGCTCTGAGAAGTTGATGATCATGCGTGCCTTCCTGCTGTCTACCTTAACAACCCGCGTGCAAACGCTGGCCATTTCGGTGCGGGAGCGGCTACGATGCTCTGGTCCAGACAGTTGCACTCACTGTGGCACCCAGGAGAGACGATGAGCGTATCCAGAAGAGACTTTGCCAAGTTGTCCGTAGCAGCCGCAGCCGCAGCCGCCGTGCCTGCAACAGAGGCCGCCGCCAGCGCGCCTGAAGCAGTGGTGACCGGTGACAAATCCTTCCCTGCCGGCTTTTTGTGGGGCTCCGCGACGGCCAGCTACCAGGTAGAAGGCGCCGTGAAAGAAGACGGCCGCGGCACCACCATTTGGGACACGTTCTCGCACACCCCGGGTAAGACACACAACGGCGACACCGGCGACATGGCGACCGACAGCTATCACCGCTACCCGGAAGATATCGCCCTGATGAAAGACCTGGGCCTGAAGACTTGCCGCTTCTCCATCGCCTGGTCGCGTATTTATCCCGATGGCACCGGGAAGGTGAATCAGAAGGGCCTCGACCACTACCGTAAATTTGCGGAGGCGTTGCATGCCGCAGGCGTCGAGCCCTACTGCACGCTGTACCACTGGGACCTGCCGCAGGCGCTTGAGGACAAGGGCGGCTGGCAGAAGCGCGACACCGCCATGGCCTTTGCCGACTATGCCGGCTTCACTGCCGGCAAGCTGGGCGACGTCATCACGCACTGGATGACGCTGAATGAACTCAACGCGTTTGTTCCGCTGGGCTATGGCAACGGAGCGCATGCACCTGGCCTGAAGCTGGCCAAAGGACCCTACGCACAAACGGCGCACTACGCCGTGCTGGGCCACGGCCTGGGCGTACAGGCCATTCGCGCGCACGGTCGCAGCGGCGCGCAGGTGGGCATCGCGCACAACCTGGATGCGATGACCCCGGCCTTCAACGCGCCGGAGCACATTGCCGCCGCACGCGCTGCGATGGTCGAGGAGAACGCAGCTTTCCTCACACCCATCATGACCGGCCGCTACACCGACCGCTACCTGCGCGAGCTTGGCGCGGACGCACCCAAGTTCACCTCGGCCGACATGCAGGCCATCGGCAGCAAGCTCGACTTCATCGGCCTCAACATCTACGGCGCGCGCTACGTGCGGGCAAGCAGCAACGCCAAAGGCTACGAGCTGGTGGACTGGCCTCAGTCGTACCCGCACATGTTTAGCGAGTGGCTCAAGTTCAGCCCGGAAGCCCTTTACTGGTGCCCCAAGCTGGTGCATGAGATCTACGGCATCAACAGCATCTTCATCTCGGAGAACGGCACCTCCTCCGCCGATACCGTCGCGCCAGACGGCCACATCTACGACATGGATCGCGTGATGTACCTGCACACCTACCTGACGCAGCTGCAGCAGGCCGTGAAAGAGGGCGTGCCGGTGAAGGGCTACTTCCTGTGGAGCCTGCTCGACAACTACGAGTGGGCCGACGGCTACGAGAAACGCTTCGGCATCACCTACGTGGACTTCCAGACGCAGAAGCGCACACCAAAGATGAGTTCGGATTTTTACAAGTCCGTGATCGCCAGAAACGGTCTGTAAGTCAGCCTAAAACCGGATAACCGAAGCTTTGGGCCTCTGTGCGAACCGAGGCCCAATCGCTGTCTTGCCGCAGTGCAAGTACCATGCTCTGCTCCAGTGGCTTGAAGGAGAAGATAGCTGCGACAGCGGCCGCATCTACGGTGCTCTCGTAATACTCGCTCGCGTAGGTCAAGTACCATTCGAGCCCTTGCACGTACGGAGCCAGCATGCCTTCCGAGCCATCAGCGGACGCGTCGTCATTGGGATAGCTGATGAGCCCAGAGTGCCATTGTTCGTCTTCCGCTTCTCTCCACAAGCAGAAAGTCGTGCTGTTTGCCGTGTCAAAAGCAGGCTCATCTACCATGGGCGCGAAGACGCTGGGCACCTGGCTCAGCACACCGGGCCAAACTCTTCTCTCCGCGGCCGACCAGGGCGACATCTCGCTCTCGTGATCGAAGCCCAGCAGGAAAACGCCGGCTGGAGCAAAGACGATAAACAGGTCATTGCCACTGCCGTTTGTCTGTTTCGCCATTTGCTCCGTCTGGCTCCACCTGGGGTCGAACAGGAAGGTCCGGGACTCCCAATCGGGACTCAGAACGGCCTCCAGGACAGCGAGTGCAATCGCTCTCTTCTGAAGGTCGTCTATACCCGGCAAAGAAGTCTGCGTCGCACGTTGCACCATGCTCAACTGTACCCGCGTGCGGTCCGCGTTCTGTCTCCAAATGTTCATGAAGCTTCTGTGCCGCCTCTGCGGAACACGATAAAATCTGGTGAGAATGCCTACGAAACAGGAATTACTTCAACAGCCCATCCAGCACATCGACATCAAGCAGCACAACGTCGTCGCGCTGGTCGATGCCATGAGCCACATGGCCTATTCTTCGCGCGACCTTGCCCGCGCTGCCACGATCTACGACATGATGCTGCGCGACACGGAGTGCGGCGTGATCCTGTGCCTTGCGGGTTCGCTCATCTCCGCCGGCCTGAAGGACGTGATCGTCGACCTCCTCCGCAACAACATGGTCGACGCCATCGTCTCTACCGGCGCCAACATCGTCGACCAGGACTTCTTCGAAGCGCTCGGCTTCAAGCACTACATCGCCGGTGAGGACTACAAGTACGGCGCAGGCGACGCGACCCTGCGTGAGCTGATGATCGATCGCATCTACGACACCTTCATCGACGAAGAAGAGCTGCGCATCTGCGACGAGACGACGGAGAAGATTTGCAACTCGCTGCAGCCGCGGCCCTACAGCTCGCGTGAGTTCATCCGCGAGATGGGTGCCTACCTTGAGAAGGAGGGCCGCACGCCGGCGAAGGGCAACGCCGACTCCATCGTCTACGCTGCCTATGAGAAGGATGTGCCGATCTTCTGCCCGGCGTTCTCGGACTGCTCCGCCGGTTTTGGCTTTGTGGCGCACCAGCACGCGCGACAGGGAAAGCCGATGGTCTCCATAGATTCGGCCAAGGACTTCTACGAGTTGACGCAGCTGAAGATTCAGAACCCCACCACCGGCCTGCTCATGATCGGCGGCGGCGTGCCCAAAAACTTCGCGCAGGACATCGTCGTCGCAGCCGACATCCTCGGCGTGGAAGCGTCGATGCACAAGTACGCCATCCAGATCACGGTGGCCGATGCGCGCGACGGTGCCCTCTCGGGCTCCACGCTGAAGGAAGCTTCAAGCTGGGGCAAGGTCGACCTCACCTACGAGCAGATGGTCTTCAGCGAAGCCACCATCGCCTTCCCGCTGATTGCTGGCTACGCCTTCCACAAGAACGCGGCCGCAGCCCGCACCGGCAAGCACTTCGCCCAGGTGCTTGAACCGGTAGCGGCTTAACTCCTGCCTTCCGTCAAACAAGGGAGAGGCTCAGCCTCTCCCTTCTGTTACTAATCAGGACGGATTGAAGACACGAGTTCACGATGGCACGCAGAGCAAACAGTCCGTTGCAGAGCGGCTGTTCGCCTCACACACAGCGCAGATTGTGCTGTGGTGCATCGCCGCCGCGTTTTACCTGCTGCGCTTTGTTCACCTGAGCGCGGACTATCCCCGCATCATTCGCTGGGATGACGGCATTCTGACCGATGAGGGTTGGTACACCTCCTCCGCGATCAACCTGCACACCTGGGGCACATGGCTGTTGCCCGGTGACATGAACATTGCCGTGCTGATGCCGGTCTGGCCGCTGCTGGCAAGCGCAGCGTTTCACCTGTTCGGCTTCCGCATTGAGGTGTTGCGCGGGCTGGTCGTGGTGTGTTCTGCCCTTTGCATGGTGCTGCTCCGCCTGCTGCTGAAGCGGTATAGCGCAGCTCAGTGGAGCGCGTTGCTGGTGTGCCTGCTGGCGGTAAACCCATGGGCCTTCGCCTTAAGTCGGGCTGCGTTCCTGGAACCTCCGATGCTGGTCTTTTTTCTTGCAGGGCTCCTGATCGCGGTATGGCCCTCGGAAAGCGGTTCGACAGTGCCGCGCATGATCGTCGCGGGTGTGCTGTTTACACTTGCCATGCTGACCAAGACGACCGTTCTCGCACTTGCTCCCGCAGTGCTAGTGGCGACCCTCTTTGCGTGCGGGTTTCGCTGGAAAGCTGCCCTGCAAAACGTGCTGGTCATCTCCTGCACCGTCGTGGTGCTCTACGGGAGTTACCTGTTGCTGTATGAACAGCGCTATGCAGTGGATGCGCACTATTACCTGAATGTGATCCCTGGCGGCAGAGCCCGAGGTCTTTACGGTCTCGTGGCGCAGATGACACGTCCGTTCCGCTACGGCGCGGGTTCCGATCATCTGCTGTTTGCGCTCAGCTACGTCGTTCTGGCGGCGTCTCTGCTCCTCCCAAAGATGCGGCAGCTCTGGCGCGATCCGCTCTTTGCTCTTGCAGGCAGCTGGATACTCTCCGTCACTGCCTTCCTCATTCTCGTGAATAACGTGTTGCCACACTACCTCGACCTGATGATTCCGGCACTCGGTCTCATGGCAGTCGCGCTGCTTCGAAATGCCGCAACCTGGCCAGCTGGCTGGAGTACCGCCTTTGTCTGGCTTCTCCTGCTGGATGGCTCGGTCAATGCCGTGCAGGTGCTTGCGTTTCTAGCGCGACCCACGTTCGCGATGCGGGATGCGGCACGCGGTGTCGACGATGCGCTGTTGCAGGCCGGTGCAGGCAATGCAATTGTGGTCGGCGTAAACGCGCCGGAGGTCGCGCTACAGAGCGGCTTCCGGCCGCTAAACCTGTTTGCGCGAGCCGCACCAATCAACCGGCAGGTGGAGCGCTACTGGCCGACGTGGTGGCTGCAATACACACCGGAGGACTCCGGCATCTGCTTTGACCGCGTGCTGCACCAGGTGTACTCCGCAGAGCGGTACGCTGCGTGGCCGGTGAACGATTTTGGGCGAGAGGTAATTCTCTACCGGCTCACCCGGCTGCCCGGCACGGTACTCCCGGTCGTGCTCTCTCCGCAGCAGAAGGCGGCCTGCCGCTCTCCGTGGGTACCGGCAGAGGTGGATTTTTCGAAATACCGCCATCCGGGCGATCCAGGCGGTCCGACGGAGGCACCGTAGCTCGTTCCCCTTAACCGTATGACCTTAAAGTTTCCTGTCGTGTCTTCACCCAAAGGTGCTATCAACAAATGAGGCAAATACCCCGATAGTAAAGACACATGCAGCACCGCATCCTAATCATTGACGACGAAGACGACATCCGCGAGGTTGCCGCCCTCACGCTGGAGGCCATCGCCGGCTGGCAGGTGAGCTCCGCCTCCTCTGGTGCCGCCGGCATCGAGCGCGCCATCGCCGAGCAGCCTGAGGCCATCCTGATGGATGTGATGATGCCGGAGATGGACGGTCCCTCAACCTACCGCGAGATGCAGAAGCGCCCTGAGATCGCGCACATTCCCGTGCTACTGCTGACGGCAAAGGTGCAGGGCGTCGACCAGCGCCGGTTTGCCGACCTTGGCGTCGCCGCAGTTCTGTTCAAGCCGTTTGACCCCATGACGCTCGCCGATCAGATCAGCGAAGCGCTGCACTGGGACACAATGGCGGTCGCCGCAGCCTGAACTCAGCGGACAGCAGGAGCAGCGATGGCTGCTCCGCCCGGCAGCTTAACCCCGAAGTGCGGCTCGTCACCAACACCGCGAATCGTAAGCGGCAGCGTTGCACCCTTGTGTCCGTGCGAGAACAGGCCGTTGAACGGCTTGGCCAGCACGCGCTTCACGCCCGTGGTCATGTTCGACGCCTGTGCCTCGGTGTGCACGGAACCGTCCAGCGCGAAATTCGTTCCATCCAGCGAGTAGGTACCGCCCACCACGGCCTGTGCTCCGGGCAGAACGAGCCTCACGCGCTGAAAGCGCATGACTGCATGCTGCAGCGAGACCTCCCCGCTCACATCGCTGGAAGCAGCGGACGCGAGCGCCTTGGTTGCGTCCTGCGGATTGCCCCGCGCACGTTCGCTCATGTCATTCACGGTCTGCTGCACCTTTGCGTTGGAGAAAGTGGCACCCGTGACGTGAAAAGTGCCGGCCGATAGCTGCAGCTTGTGTGAAACCGGCTCTGGCCCGGCAAGCATCTTCAGCGCGGCCTGCATGGCGAAGGCACCTCGCAGGATGGGAGGCTTTGTGCGCGCACCCAGCGCGAGCGCGTCCTCGACATGGCCCGCAGGCACATCAAGATGCAGATCGAGGTTGTAGCCCTCAGGTGCGCGGTTCTTCGTTACTGCTCCGCTACAGATGAAGTGCGTGTTTGCGAAGTGCGCGTCGATGGCCTGCATCTGCACGACACCAGTTGCCGCGTCCAGCAACATGTCGAATTTGGACCGCAGATCAAAGGTGCGGCTGCTGACGTCAAGACCGAAACCGGCGTGGTCGGCTATACCTTGCGTGTGCATCCGGGCAACTGTGCCGTTGTAAGTGCCGTCAAGGCTCAGCTTACCCAGCAGGCCATGCACACTGCTGAGGTCCCGGCCCTGAAACTTGAAGCTGCCCGCGACGTGAGTCTGACGTGGATCGTCGAAGTTCCACGGCCCGATGGTGCCTGAACTTCGCACCTGGCCGACGGGTGGCCCATTTTCGACGACGAGGTCGAAGTGCAACGGCTTGCCGCGCTGGATGCTGCTGAGCTCGCCGTGCGGAAAGTCGAAGACGAAGGGAGCGCGTGCCGGATCGCTTGTCTGAAAGGTGACGTGCGCGTCGTCAAAGGTGGCGCTGCTCAGCAAGACGCTCTGCTTCGGGTCGGCCCCGCTGCCCTGTGAAGCCACCGGCGGCAGCTCAAGGTCGACACCCTGCACGTGCACGCCGTGCAGCGACGGATTGCCTGTGAGGAGTGAGAGCAGACCCACCGAAAAGCGGAAGCTCCGCACGCGCAGCATGGGCCGGCCCGCCTCACCCGCCACGCCGTGCAAGACGGATTGCACACGGAGACCACCGCCCTCCACTTGCAGTTCGCCGCGATAGTGCACCTCGAGCGTGCCCAGCGTAACGGGCGAGGCAAAGCGCTGCTGCAGCGTCTCAACAAGCCGGTCTCGCATCGTCGGTGCAAGACGGTGCGCGGCAACGGCGCCCGCGGCAACGCACAGGAACACCGTGCTTGCTACGGCAAGAGCCGCACGTCGCACCCAAGGCAGATAAGTCGAGCGCGAAAGCAATCTTGAGAGGGTAGGCTGCACGTTGGCTTTCGTCAGAAGGTCGTTGGGATCGGTACAGGTCCGAGTGCGTAAGAGACACCAGCGTGTTCTGAAGAGACGTGCGGCCCGTTGCAGAGTTGCGTGGTGGCGCACTTTCAATGCTCAACCTGGCGCTGGATGCGAAAATAGCGGCATGCTGCAACTGTCTGCCGGGGCCAAGCGCTTCCAGCACAAAACCTTGTTTGAGGAGGCCAACTGGCTCATCACCCCCGCTGAGCGCACCGGCCTGGTGGGCGGCAACGGCACGGGTAAGTCGACGCTGCTGAAGGTGCTTGCCGGTACGGAGCAGCTTGACGAAGGCCAACTCATCCGCTCGAAAGGCCTGACCATCGGCTACCTGCCGCAGGACGGCCTGACGCTGCGCGGTAAGACCGTCTTCGAGGAGTGCCTCTCGGTCTTCGCCGAGGTTCACGCGATGCAGGCGGAGATGGAATCGCTCGGCGACCAGTTCGGCACCGTAGACCCAACGTCCCCCGAGTATGAGGTCATTGCCGACCGCTATGCCGAGATCAGCGAACAGTTGATGGTGCAGGATCTCTACAACCTGGACGCACAGGTTGGCGCTGTGCTGGGCGGTCTCGGCTTCAGCCGCGAAGACTGGGCGCGCCAAACCGAAGAGTTTAGCGGCGGCTGGCAGATGCGCATCGCGCTTGCGAAGCTGCTGCTGCAGAAGCCCTCCTTGCTGCTGCTCGATGAGCCGACGAACCACCTGGACCTGGAATCGCGCAACTGGCTTGAGGATTACCTGCGCAATTACCCGCGCGCCTTCATCCTCATCTCGCACGACCGCTACTTCCTCGATGTCACGGTTTCGAAGATCGTCGAAGTGTGGAACAAGCGAGCGTGGTTCTACACCGGCGGTTACGAGAAGTACGTAAAGCAGAAGACTGAGCGCCGCGAGCAGCTCGCCAGCGACTACAAAAGCCAGCGCGATCGCATCGAGCAGCTTGAGGCCTTCATCACCCGCTTCCGCTACCAGGCCACCAAGGCCAAGCAGGTACAGAGCCGCATTAAGGAGCTGGACAAGATTGAGCGCATCGAGGTGCCGGAAGATGAGGAGACCATTCACTTCACCTTCCCGCAGCCACCGGCAAGCGGCCGCACCGTATGCGAGGTGACCGCGCTCGCGAAGCGTTACGATCCCAAGCAGATCCTCAGCAACGTCAACTTCACTATCGAGCGTGGCGACCGCATCGCGCTTGTGGGGCCGAACGGCGCGGGTAAGTCGACGCTGATCAACATGATCTCCATGCTTGAGGCGACGACGAGCGGCACCGT
>CAXTJS010000035.1:0-20487 GCA_964244605.1 uncultured Terriglobus sp.
CGATGGTGTTGATGGTGACGGTCTGACCTTCCTGCGCCTTGATCTCCGTCAGGATGCCCTCGGCAGGCGATGGAATTTCTGCATCGACCTTGTCCGTGGAAATCTCGAACAGCGGCTCATCACGCTGCACGCTGTCGCCCACCTTCTTGAGCCACTTGGTAATGGTGCCCTCGGTGATGCTCTCGCCCATCTGCGGCATGGGCACATCCGTACCCTTTACGGGCGCAGGTGCCTGGGCGGGCTGCTGGGCCGCGGTTGCGGCGGCAGCAACGCTCCCGATTCCATTCCCCGCGCCATTGCTCGTGGCTGCGTTGCTGGATCCTGCAGCGGTCGAAGTGCCGTTTGCCGACGCACCGTTCGCCGACGCGCCGTTCTTGCCTTCGATGACGGCCACGACGGCGTTGATGGCAACGGTGTCACCTTCCTTGGCCTTGATCTCCTTCAGTACGCCGGCTTCGGGTGACGGGATCTCCGCATCCACTTTGTCGGTGGAGATCTCAAAGAGCGGCTCGTCGCGCGCGATCTCGTCGCCGATCTGCTTGAGCCACTTGGTGAGGGTGCCTTCGGTGATGGACTCGCCCATCTGTGGCATGACTACTTCGGTCGGCATACAGTTCCTCGGTTGCAAGGGTCGCACGCAAGTGCGGGTTCGCGCCTCAGAACCCGCGCAGCAAACGCTGCGGAGGAGAGCGCGTGGTCGCACCTGATTATAGAGAGTTGACCTTACGCCTGCTGCGCGGCACAAGTGACACCCGGCCGACGCGCGTTTACCGGAGCGCTTCCTCGCTACCCGCCGCCAGCACAGCTTCCAGTGATTCCGCATGCAGCATCTGCCGCTGAAGGACTGCGCCGAAGTTGCGAGCCACCACGTTGGCCGCGTTCTGCAGGGTGGGTGCGACGGGTGCCGGATCGGGCGCCTCCAGCTCCAGCGACGTGTTGACACGGTCAGTAATGCCGCAGGGGACGATCCAGTCAAAGTCGCGCAGGTCCGTGGTCGCGTTGAGCGCGAAGCCGTGTGAGGTGACGCCCTGCGATACGTGCACGCCGATGGCGGCAAGCTTCTTCTCGAGGATCGATCCACCCGCAAGCGTCCACACACCGGTGCGGCCACTGATGCGTTGCGCGGGGATGCCGAACTCGCGCGCGCTGCGGATGAGCACTTCCTCTAACAAGCGAACGTAGTCGACCGGGCCAAGGTGCGGGCCCTTCTTGCCGGGCAGGTCGCCACGCAGGTCGACGATGGGATAGCCGACGAGCTGGCCCGGGCCGTGATACGTCACATCGCCGCCGCGGTTGATCTCGTGCACCTCGACGCCGCGCGCCACGAGTAGATCGTCACTCGCCAGGATGTTGTCGCGCCGGGCGTTGCGGCCAAGGGTGAGCACAGGCGGGTGCTCCAGCAGCACGAGCGTGTCGGCAATAACACCGGCCTTACGCGCCGCGATGAGCTCCGCCTGGATGCGCAGGCCCTCGGCATAGCTCGTGCGCGGCAACTGCAGCAGGTGAACAAAACTCATAGTGCCTCTACCACTCGGACGAGCTGGGCCTGACGGAGCGCTCGAAGCTCTTTCTCCAGTGTAGGTGGGCCGGCTGCGGCCACGCTGAGGACGATACCCGCATCCAAACGCCTCGAAGCACAACGCATCTTCAGTGAGGGATCATGAAGCTTTCGTATCTGCTGTTCGCCACCACGCTCGTCGCCGCACCCGCCTCATTCGCGCAGATCGACATCAACGTACCGGGCCTGGTGAAGCCCGCAGCGGGCGATGTGACCATCGACGGCAATCACGTGACGAAGAGCATCGTCTGCAAGAACAACTCCGTTTTTGTACGGGGCAACTTGAACTCCGCGCAGATCGGCGGTACCTGCAAGGCCGTGCACGTGATGGGGAACAAAAACAACGTCACGGTCGATCATGCCACCACGCTGGTGACCGAGGGCAACGACAACACGATCAACTACCTGGATGCGCAGACAAAGGTCAGCACGCTCGGGAACGGAAACCGGATCTCGCTGTCGAAGTAAGCGATCGTTCGTCACGTGCAGAAGGAGGTTGCCATGCGTTCTTCGATGTTTGCTCTGACCGCCTGCTTGTTCGCGCTTGCCAGCGTTCGTGCCGAAGCACAGGTGCGTGTTGACCCGCCGCCGTATGAGCAGCCTAAGCCCCAGGACACACAGATCAATGGCAACGGCGTGCGGCAGACTGTCGATTGCAAGGGTGACGCGGTCTATATTCAGGGGCAGGAGAACCAGGTTGAGGTTCGCGGCGATTGCCGCCTTGTGCGCGTTCAGGGCAACCGCAATCTGGTGATTTTGGAACACCGCACGACGGTGGCCGTGGAAGGAAATGAAAACCTGATCCAGTTTGCCGACCCGAAGACGCGGGTGAGCGAGCGAGGCGAACGCAACCGGTTCGAGAAGAGAGCAACGGCAAGGCTGCTGCCGTTGAACTAGATGAGTCCCGCGTGCCCCCTTCTTTAGCGGCTTTCTTGCGAAAGGGTGGGGTCGTCGTGCGAACGTACGAATAAGTATCTGACTAGACTTTGACGCTTGAGGCACCGCTTCACCCCACCCTTCGCTTTGCGAAGAATGGGGCACCCAGGTATCGCGGTTGCTCAGACCGTCATCAGTTCCTTTTCCTTTACCTTGAACATGTCTTCAAGCACCTTGATCTCGCTGTCGGTCATTTGCTGCGTCTCTTCGGTGGCGCGCTTTTCGTCGTCGGCGGAGATGAGCTTGTCTTTGGCTGCCTTTTTGATGGACTCGTTACCGTCGCGGCGGATGTTGCGGATGCTGGTCTTGTGATCTTCCAGCACGCCGGCAAGCTGCTTCACGGCATCCTTGCGGCGCTCCTCTGTCATGGGCGGCACGGGTACGCGGATGACCTTGCCGTCGTGCATCGGGTTGAAGCCCTGGCCGCTGGTGCGGATGGTCTTCTCGATCAGGCCGACGGTGCCGATGTCAAACGGCGTGATGAGGATCAGCTGCGCCTCGGGCGTGCTTACCGTGGCAAGCTGATTGATCGGCATCTCGGAGCCGTAGTAGTCGATGCGGATGTTATCGAGCATGTGCACGCTGGCGCGGCCGGTGCGGGTGGCCAAGAGGCTTGCGCGGAAGTCGTCGCTGGCCTTTTTCATGCGTGTTGTCAGCGTGCCCTGCAGCTCTTTCAGTGCCGGAATATTTGCCATCTGGGATGCCATGCCGTTACTCCTTCAGCGCCTTGGCGCAACCTGATGATTCTAGCGGAAGCGAGTCGTTAAAACAGCCGTTCAGCCCTGCGCAGATTCCCGGCGCTGCCGATGTTGGCCAGTGTGAAGTTGAAGCGGTAGGCGTTCTCATTACGCACGCTACCCAGCTCAAACTTGCGGTATTCGCCGCTGATGCCGCAGCAGTTCCAGTTGTAGGCCATCTGCAGCGCGCCGTACTGCGGCTGCGGGATGGAGAGGTCAAGACCCACGTTGGTCGCCACGCTGAAGCCCTGCTTCGTCGGCGTGCCATAGCCGAGTAAGAGGCGTAGCTGGCTGAAGTCGGAGAGCTGCGAGGTGGTGTTGCCGGTGGTCGAGGTGTCCAGCCGCTGGAACCGCCCCGGCGCATTGAGCCGGGCGTAGCTCACGCCGGCGAACGAGGCGCCCGCGTGGTAGTTCACGAAGATGTTGCTTTGCGTGAACTTCTCGAGCACGGTGTCGTAGTTCATGTCCCACTCGGCGTCGAGGTGCGAGGTGGCGCTGAGCCGCATTTCTGAAACGATCGGCGACAGCGAGCGCGGCTGGCCGGTGAGAAAGGCGACGCCGCTCAGGTCAAGCGTGTTCTCAAGCACGTTGCGCACCACCACGCCGGGGCGGGCCACCAGCACGTTTTTGCCGAAGGTGTCGTTGAGGTAGTAGCGCTGCACGATGCGCCAGCGCAGGCTCTCTCGCGTGCCGCCGCAGGTGGGCGTGTCTTCCTCATCGTTCGCGGCGCTCGTTAGCGGACCAGCGGTGATGCCTGTTCCCGCAAGCGAGGTCCGGCCCTGCGGCTTGGCTTCGACAGAGGTGTCCACCGGCACCTCGCCCTCCTCGCAAGGGCGCAGCTTTGTGGGCCGCAGAAAGAGCCGCTGCGTGATGCCGTACTCCATCTCATTGGTGTTTGAGACGACGTCGGATGCGTCGAAGCGCAGCGTGCGATTGAAGTCGTCGACGCCGGTCACGTAGTGGTAGTGCGCCTCCGGCTCGATGGTGTGCTTCACCGCGCGGCCAAGCAGCCGGGAGAACGGGCCGCCCTCAAAGACGCGCTCCAGCACGGGCGCACGCAGCTCCACGTCCGTCTCAAAGGTGGTGCGGTTCAGGCTTGCATCGCGCTCCACCGGCAGCGCACCCGGCAGCGGCGCGGCGTCTCGCGATTTGGAGTACCAGGTGTTGCGCACGCCCGTGGTGGGCCGCAGCTTGAAGCCGGCAAACGACAGCGGCAGCGACACCTGCTGCTTAAAATCAAGCCTCTCCACGAAGCCGGTGTTCAGTTGCGATGCATTACTGTCGGTACCCTGTGTGCGCTTAATGGCACTGCTCTGCAGCATGCCGTTCCACAGCAGGGGCGAGCGCCCGATGTGCCGCTCCGCCGAGTCCAGGTCGAGCTGCGGCAGGTGCAGAATACGTACCTGCTCGCCGGTGATGGTGCGCTTCAGGCCCTGGTATCGATCGCCTTCTACGGCTGCGGCGAAGCCGTTGTTCTGGTAGGTGCCATAGACCGTTGAGACGATGTCAGTCGCGACGGCCTGGTTGAAGGTATCGGTGAAGGCCTGACGGTAGGCGTATTTGCTCAGGTACTCGGCATCGGCGGCAAGCCGCGCGTGTGGCGACAAGTCCTTCCGGCCGGCGACGGTAATGTCCTCACCACCCTGGTTGATGTACCCAGTCTTTGACACGATGGACCCGCCCGGCCCCGCCGTGAGAATCGCTCCGGTGAAACCGCGGTCCAGTAGATTGCTGAAGTGTGCGTTGAGGAAGTCGAGGTCGCGGCCCTTGTAGCGAAAGGTGGCCGACTGCTGGTAGCCACGTTTCGAGAAGTATTCCGCGCCGACAGTTAGGTCCATTGAGCGGTTCAGCGCCAGGTAGATCTGCTCGCCCAGCACCAGGCCCTTGGTCGAGCTCTGCCCGATGACCGGGATCATGAGCCCGCTCTGCCGCTGGTCGGCACCCTCCTCGGGCACGGGATGCGTGACGTAGGGCAGGTACAGGATGGGGATGTTGCGCAGGCGAAAGACCGTGCCGTGCGCGCTTGCCTTGCCTTCATGCACGACGAACTTCGCGGAGGAGAGCCGCCAGTCCGGGTCGGGCAGCTGGCAGCTGGTTACCGTGCCGTCGTAGATCTCGAAGTCGGCCGGCCCGTTCTTTACCACCTTGCGTCCGCTGAACAGGAACGGGTTGCCGACCGTGTAGATGCGGCCGTTGGTGCTGGTGCGCATGCCGACGGAGCCCGACACGTCATAAAAGGTGCCCGTCTCATTGCGCAGGTTCATGGAGCCGCGGCTGGCCATCACCAGCTCACTCGCTTTGCTGCCGTGCATGCGCAGATGGCCTGTAGCCTCAAGCACGCCAGTCGCCTCGTCGTAGTCCACGTGGTCGGCTTCTACGCGATAGGCGCCGTAGGTCATCACCACCGAGCCGTCCAGCACCACGTGGCCGCCGCTGCGGCTCTGCTTCAGCGCATCGATGGCCACATGCTCTGCATTGCCGGAGGGCAGCGGCTCGGCGATGGGGTAGGCGGCCTGCGGAAAGGCGGGGTCGTCCGGCAGGCTCGCTGCGTCGGCCGTGCTGCTGCTCAGTCCGGTGCCGACGGCGAGTGCTGGGGCTTGTTCCGGCAGCGCACGCCCAGGTGCCGTGGTCGTGCCCGGCTGGCTGGTCGAGTCCTCAGGATGCGTGGCGTCGATTGGCTGCGAGGGTGTGCCGGTGTTGTTTGCGGGAGCTTTGGAGAGAGGTGCCTTCGAAGGCACCTGCTGTGCATGATCGCGGCTGCTAAAGGCAACCGGCAGCGTGATACACAAGCAAATGACGGCACACCGATGCCGCACTCGCGATTGCGGGGCGACTGCCGGAACACCTCCGAAACTGCTCATCCATCGCACTGCTGTTTTCTCATTCTACGGAAAGCGAGTTCCCCCGCTTGAGCACCGCACGTCCTCTGCCGCTGCAACCACTTCCGCCGCCCACCGTCACGGAGCACGAACAGCATCGGCGACGCCGCGAAGTTGCGGAGCGCCTGCAGGAGCATCGCCGACGGCGTCCGCAGGCCCGCGGGAGCGCGGCACAGCCCGCACTGCCCGGCATCGACTTACCCTCGCACAACGAAAGCCGTAGCCGCGGCCTTGCCGACTCCGTAGCCGCACGCTTCGCCAAGACAGTCTCTTACCGCGACTTCCTGCAGCAGGAGGCCGAAGCGGCCGTGCGCCAGGCAGAGGCGGCGGCTGAGGGGGCCCGCCGCAACGCCGAAGCCATCGCCGATGCGCAGCAGCGCCTGCTCGACGATATGGAGCAGTGGAGCCACGTAGCAGAGACGCCGGCGATGGCACAGCAGGCTATCGTCGAACAGCACACTTCGCCGTCGCATCGTGAGGCCACCCTGGTCGCCATGATGCCCGTAGCCGCCGAACCTGCCGTGGCTGCTCTGACGCAGACTGCTACGGCCCAGCAACCACAAGCTAGCTTCGCCGCCGTGCTCTCAGAAGCAATGGTCAAGCCCGCTGAGCAACTAACGCGGGACCTCTTCGTCGATGAGCCGGTGGAGCCGACAACGTCACTGCCGACGAACCTGATCGAGTTTCCACGCCAGCTTGTTGCGGCGCGCAAGGCGCGTCCGCGGCTGGCCGAGGGGCCGCTGCGCGACGAAGCCGACACTGACCCTGAACGCGCGCAGTTGCGCATCTTTGAGGTGGAGGCGAGCTCCTTCTCCACCACGCCCACGGTAGAGCCTGCCGGTGCCTTGCCGGAGTGGTCGAACATCCGCCTCGACTCGTGGCAGGCACCGCATGCGATGAGCCAGCCGGAGGCACAGGTCTCGCTTGCAATGCCTGTCTACACCGCGCCCGTCTCACAGCGCTGCATGGCCGCCGCAGTGGACGCGTGCTGCATTGGCGTGGTCTTTCTGCTCGCCGTCGCCGCTGCGGCATACGCCTCGCCGGAGCTGCCGGAAGGCAAGTTCGCGCTGATGGCTGCCGCGGGCACGCTGGTGATCTTTGGCGTGCTCTACCTCCTGCTCTTCTTCACCTTCAGCGAAGGCACGCCCGGGATGCGCTACGCGCGCATCGCGCTGTGCACCTTCGGCGACGACAACCCGACGCGCTCCGCCATGCGCAGGCGGCTGCTGGCGATGGCGCTGTCCGTGGTGCCGCTGGGCATGGGCTTCGCCTGGGCCATGCTCGACGAGGATCGCCTGAGCTGGCACGACCGCATCTCGCGCATGTACCAGCGGGCTTACTAGGAAAGCCAACTAAGACGCTGGTGACAAGAAAGAATGTGTGCCCCACGTCCGGATTCTCGGACGTGGGGCACACGGCTCAGTCTCCCTATCAGAGCGTCATTTCGACCGGAGCGAAGCGCAGCGAAGAAACCTGCTTCTCCCTTTGAGAGCCGTTGTTGCACGAGTTGAGCCGCTGGTTAAACAGCCGTCGATAGCACAACCCATGTCCGAAAATCCGGACATGGGGCACACGTCCTGTCTGCTGCTCGGTAGGACGCAAAAAAGCCGCTCATAAGAGCGGCCTTTCTCATTGCCTGTGGTTCCGGTTTAGAACGTGGTGCTAACCGACAGCCGGATCGTCTTGCGCGGCTCACGCAGCACGTAGTTCGCGCCATAGAACTGCAGCGCCTGCGCGTACGAGAAGGCCCCAGCACCCGTGAGCGCGCACAGGTTCGTGGCCGACGCTACGCAGTTTGGATTCTGCTGCGGGAAGAAGCCGCGGAAGGTGTTGTTGTCCACGGCGAGTTGCTGCGGCAGCGTCTCGTAGAGGCGCAGCGGGTTGTAGGCGTAGAAGATGCGGAACGGCGCATTGACGATCGGCAGGATGACCGAGATCTCGGCGCCGCTGGACATGCGCGGCACGAAGTTCGTGCCCGGTGCCGTCTTCAGGATGAACGGAAAGTTCACCTGCTTGCCGCCGGAGCATGCGCCGTTGGTGATCACCGGGCAACCGTAGAGCGGGCTGGTGATCTGCGTCTGGCCGAGCACGCTCTCACGCAACTGGCTGGGCCGCGCGTCGAAGGTCATGTTGAAGTCGGTGAAGAAGTCGAAGCTGACCTGCGACGCGATAGGGATGCGGTACTCGATGTTGCCGGTGAACGAGGTATCGCCACCCACCTGCACCAGGCGGTAGATCGGCAAAGGAATTGTCTGCGCACCGAGCGCGGAGTTTGACGGGTCACGCGGAACGCTGGAGCCGTCCGGGTTGGTCAGGTTGAAGTTGACCAGCGTCGGAATAAACGTATACGGCGCGCCCGAGCGGATGTCGAAGCCGCGCAGTTCCGCCTCACCGCCCGAGTAGAAGCGGTTGAAGGGCGGTGCCACCTGGCCGCCAAAGCCTTCCACGTGGGCCAGCTGCGCACGCATGCCGAGCACGTTGTGGCCTTCGCGGTTAATGCGCAGACCCTTCATGGGGTAGAACTGGCGCAGGCTGACCACGGGATTGATGTACTTGACGTTGCCGCCGATGCCGGCGACCTGCATGGCCAAGTTCACGTCACGGCCGGAGTGCGGGCCCACGGCGCGATCGACCGAGGAGTAGGTGAGGCTCGGCGTCACGATCGACGACAGAATGCCGTTCAACGCGTTCGACTGCTGGATGCCGCTGCGGAAGTTCAGCGTCTGGAAGACGTTGCGCGTGTTGTCGTTGAACGTGGTGATGTTTGAGCGCTGCAGTGCGTACGATATGCCCGCGCGCGTTACGCCCGTGTTGCGGAAGAGGTGGCGCAGCGGCGTGGAGAGCGACACGGTCAGGCCGGTGGACGACTGGTTGTAGTTCGTCAGCAGCGACTGCTGCGCATTGTTCAGGTTCACGCTTTGGCCGCTGGCTCCGTAGGCCTTCGACGGATTGAAGTCGTACTTCTGGGCGTAGACCTGGATGCCGAGCGACACGGGCTTGTTGCGGAAGTACGGCTCGGTAAAGCCAAGCGTCAGGTTGCGCGAGAGGTCGCCCACGTTGGCCTGCACGGAGAGCGTTTCACCGAGGCCGAGGAAGTTGTTGGTCTCGTAATTCAGACCGATGAACGACCCGGAGATGCCGGAGAGGCCGCCGTTGAGGCCGATGGAGTTCTTGCCCTTCTCCTTCAGCTTGAGCAGGAGGTCAACCGTGCCCTCGTCGGCGTTGGTGCGCGTCTCGGAGTCAGTGTCGGCCTTGAGCGTCTCGAAGTAGTTCAGCTGGTTCAGCCGCTGGATGGAGAGTTCCCAGAGCTGGTTGTTGTATTTCTGGCCCTCTTCGAGCAAGAGTTCGCGGCGGATCACGCGGTCGCGCGTGAGCGTGTTGCCGCTGAACTCGATGCGCGAGACGAAGAACTGCTTGCCCTGGTCGATGTCGATGTCCAGGTTGATCAGCTTCTTGCTTTCATCAAAGCTCGGCGTCGGCGACGCCACCATGTTGATCCAGCCGTCGGAGCCGTAGGCCTTGCGCAGGTTCTCCAAGCCCTTGCCGAAGAGGGTGGCGTTGAAGACGTCCCCATCCTTAAGCGCGAACTGCGCGCGCAGTGCGGCGGCTGCAAAGCGCTGCTTGTCGTACCCGGTGAAGTTGATGTGGCCCAGGCGGTAGCGGTCGCCCTCGTCCACAGGGATGCGGATGTCGATGCGCTTGCCGCCGGAGGGACGCAGCGTAAAGGGATTGATGCCGCCTGCGTTGCGCACCTGCGTAACGGGCTCGCCTGGCTGCATCTTGAAGTAGCCGCGGTCGCGGTAGGCGTAGCGCACGCGCTCCACGTCCTCATCGAGCTTGGTCGCATCGAAGGTGCGCGCGAACAGGTCTTCAAGAATGATGGAGTGCGGAATGCCGACGGGCTTGGTGTTCTTCATCGCCGCGCGCAGCGTGCGTGAGTTGATGGCGTGGTTGCCTTCAAACTGCACATTGCCCACCTTCACGGTGGGACCTTCCTTGATGACGAAGGTGAGGTTCACGCGCGCCGGCGGAACCGTCTTGAGCTCGTAATTGACCGTGGCAAACTGGTGGCCGTGCTCGGCGAGCAGGCCCTTCAGTACCACCTCGGCACGCTTGATGCGCGTGGGGTCGTACTGGCTCTCAACGGAGATGCCGACCTTGGCTTTCTTGAAGCGCTCCAGCACGTCGCTCTGCGTAACCGCGTTGAGGCCCTTGTAGTTGATTTCGCCGATAGTCGGCTTCTCGCGGACGTAAATGATGAGCTGGGTGCAGGTGTCGCGGTCGGCGCGCTCGATGCGCACGTCTTCGAAGTAGCCGGTGTTCCAGAGAGCGTTGAAATCACGCTCTACCGTGGCGGCGTCAAACTGGTCGCCCTGGCGCGAGAACAGACGCGCGATGACGGATTCCTTCGGGATGCGCCGGTTCCCCACGACCTGCGGCGCGCAAAGCGGCAGGCCCGGTGCTGCGGCTGTTGTGCCAAGTGCGGGTGCGGCCTGCGCGAACATGGCCTCAGACGCCGCGATGCTGGCGATGGGTGCGAGCAGAAGCCCGGCGGCAAGACCGCGCACGGCTGCCGGGGCGACGAGCCCTCTCCACAAAGGCTGTGAGGAGAACCGCACACCTGATCTCTGTTGCCTGGAAGAGCCGGAGCCCTTCGGTTTTCCGGTAAAGATACGCACACCCTCACTGCTGGGCTCTCAAAAAGAACCCGAACTACGCCCCTGATTGGCAGGCTCGAACCTCAGGGCAGAACGCGAACGCTCGGGCGTTCCAAACGCTTCGCACAGCCCTGATGCTGAGAAGACGATTCTATATGAGCATGGAAAGCAACGCGGACGAAGGAATCTGCGCGGGAAGCCGAATCGCTACGCTTCTGCACTGATGCTGGTGCAGCAAGGATAGGTTTCCAGACCGACAAGCGGGCTCTCTGCGGCACAAACAGCCTCCCGATCGAGGTACACCGTGCCGACTTGCGCGACGCGATTCTCCACCGGCTCAGAAGGTATCCTGCTGAGTGAAGGGAAAGCGAAGAGATGCTGCTGGTTGCAATCGGTTTGGAAGTGCTGTTGGTGGGGTTGGTGGTTGTGCTTTTGCTGCGCCGCCCGGCGGCTCCCGCCGCCGATGAGCGGCTTGGCAACTTGCCGGACACGCTGGTCGCGCTCGGTGCAAAACTGGATGCCTCCGATGCCGCATTGCGCAGCGGCATCGCCGATCTTCGCCGCGAGCAGATGGAGGCGGCGGGGCAGCACCGCACAGCGGGCGACTCCGCCAGCCGCGCTCTGCGTGAGGAAGTCACCGGCAGCATCGCCCTCTTGGAGAAGAAGCTGCTCGACGGCCTTGGCGGCTTTCGCACCGACAACACCGGTTCCGCCGAGCAGCTGCGGCTGGTGGTTCACGGCGAACTGAAGGGCATTGGCGACCGGCTCACCGGCTTCTTTACCGAGGCGAACAAGGCCGGCCTCGACTCGCGCGACGCTCTGCACGGCAAACTCACCGAGCTTGGCTCACGCAACACGCAGAGCCATGAGGCTCTGCGCGAAGGCCTGCAAAGCAAGCTCGCCGGCCTCGGCGACGAGCAGCGCACCCATCAGGAGAAGCTGCGCCTCTCCGTCGCAGAGCAGCTGGAACGCCTCAACACCGACAATACGAAGAAGCTCGAAGAGATGCGCGCCACGGTCGACGAGAAGCTGCATGCCACGCTGCAGTCACGGCTGACCGAAAGCTTCGGTCAGGTCACCACGCACCTGGGCGAGGTGCAGAAGGGCCTTGGCGAGATGAAGGAACTGGCGACCGGCGTCAGCGACCTGAAGAAGGTCTTCAGCAACGTGAAGGCGCGCGGCATCGTCGGTGAGTTTCAGCTCGGCATGCAACTGGAACAGATGTTCTCACCGGAGCAGTATGTGAAGAACGCGCGCATCAAGAAGGGCTCCAGCGAGTCGGTCGAGTTTGCCCTTAAGGTGCCCGATGGCGACAACGGCCACGTGCTGTTGCCCATCGACGCCAAGTTTCCACGCGAAGACTGGGAGCGGCTGGAGCACGCCTACGAACACGGCACGCAGGACGAGCAGGCGCGCGCCGGCGCGGCATTTGAGCGGGCGATTCGCACCGAGGGCAAGCGCATCTGCGAGAAGTACATCGACCCGCCCACGACGCTTCCGTTTGCCGTCATGTTCCTGCCCACGGAGGCGCTCTACGCCGAGGTCATGCGGCGGCCCGCGCTGCACACCGACCTGCAGTCCAGCTGCAATGTGACCATCGCCGGTCCGTCCAGCTTCATGGCCATTCTGACCAGCTTCCAGATGGGCTTCCGCACGCTGGCCATCCAGAAGAAGGGCAGCGAGGTCTGGAACATCCTTGGCGGCGTGAAGACCGAGTTCAACAAGTTCGAGAACCTGATGACCAAGGTTGAGAACAACGTGAAAACGGTGCAGAACACGCTCAGCGACATCGGTGTACGCACCCGTGCAATCAACCGCAACCTGCGCGGTGTGTCTGAGCTGCCTGCGACACAGGAGAACGGCGCGCTGATTGCATTTGAGGAGATCGCCGGTGTCGCGCCGCTGCTTGCGGCGGCGAGCGAGGAGTAGCAGCCGCTCGTCCGAAGCCAGAACTGCGTCATTTCGACCGGAGCGACGGCTCTGTCGTCGCGGAGTGGAGAAACCTGCTGTTTGCTTGTAGCTGCAACGACACTCGAAAAAAAGCAGGTTTCTCCACTACGCTGCGCTCCGGTCGAAATGACGCTTCATGGGTGCCACGTCTTGTCTGACCGACAGGTCTTTAGTTGGCAGCGTAGCTGCGTGTCTTCCACGTTGCGGGCCGGCCAAGCAGTTTGCGAACAAGCGCATACCACTGCAGCACCAGCAACGTCGCTACGCCGAGCGGGTGCAGCGCAGCGCTGATGGGCCGCTGCTTGAAGCGCGAGCTCGCAAGCAGCCGCGGCAAGTAGCTGAGTACAACGGCAGCGGACGCCCATAGCACCGCCGCGGGGGCAGCTCGCAACCCGGCGAGCAGCAGAGGCACCGGCAGCACCTGCCCGAAGCCGAGCAGCAGCGTCATCGGCACAATCACGACCGGGTTGGCCAGGCCTTCCGTCGCGTTTTTCGCCAGACCGTTCCAGGTGGTCGCGGCGGAGTGATACATGCGGCATTGTGCCAAGTCGGTGAGGTCGGCGAGCCGGGTGGCGAAGCCGCCCCGGCGCAGGAGCCGCGGCAGCAGGAGGCCGTCATGCATGGTCTCGCGGATAGCGCTATGCCCGCCCGCGGCGAAGTACGCCTCGCGATCGACGAGCAAAAACTGGCCGCAGCCGGCAGCAAAGCCGGGGGAGGCCGTCGTACGCAGCAGGCGCATGGGCAACAGGCCCAGCAGCACAAAATGGATGAGCGGCAGCAGGAGCCACTCAAGCGGCGTGCCAGTTTGCTCAAGCGGAAAGCCGCTGACCAGGCCGCATGGCTTGGCGGAGGCGCGCCGGCCGTCGCCATCGCGCAGCAGCGTCGCCATGCGGGCCAATGCGTCCGGCTGCAGACGCACGTCGGCGTCCAAAAAGCAGAGCAGCGGCGTTGTGGCCAGCTCGGCAGCCTGACAGCAGGCGTGTTGCTTGCCGTTCCAGCCGGCGGGTAGGGCTTTGCTGGCAAGGAGGCGGACGCGTGCGTCCTCTGCAGCGATCTCCTGCACGATGGCCGCGGTCGCATCGGAAGAATGGTCGTCCACGACGAGCACGCTTACAGCGATGCCGCGCGAGAGCAGCACGCTGCCGACACAGGCCGCGATGCCGGCGGCCTCATTGCGCGCAGGAATGCAGACCGTGATCGAAGGCAGACCGGCTGCCGCAACGGGCGGCTGCTGGTACTCGCGCAGGTTGAGCAGCGTCAGCAACGCGGGCACGGCCGCGCAGGCGGCGCTCGCAACGGAGAGGGTAAGCAGCATGCTGCCTCATGCGATTGCATTGCATGCGGAAACGCTTCTTATCGTTCAGGATGCTTTGGAAGAATGACGTTCATTGGCCGCTGTGATGAAACCAACGGCCGGAGCCTGCTCCTGGCAGGCCCCGGTCCCGCCCCCGAGGGAGCCAAGGCAAACGTGGTCCAGATTCTCCCTGGGAGAAGAGAACTGAATGGCAGACCGTCGCCGTTTGGCCGTCATGCGCTCCTTCGATTTTCGGCAGGCCGCGTGATATCACCAACGGAAATCCTGTGGAGCTTTATCCGGTGGTAACACCCTCGTAACCTTCGAAGGTCACCTCTCAGGAGGATCTTGGACCAGATTGGGAAACGTGGTCGGCAGGGGACAAACTCTTCCCGATTTTGCCGCGAACTGCCTCCCAAAGACCGTAAAATCCAGCCGCGCCTGGCCTGCCATGCAGCACCGTCGTGAAGCGGCCTGCATCACGCGTGAGTGCAAGATCGCGTAACTCATCCTGTGTTTCTGCCAGCGCCGCCGCAAGCCTTTCCGTCCACGCTTCGGCAGCCACTGCCTGCTCAGGCGGCGTGCCCGGCTCGCAGACGATGGGCTGGCCCACGCATGCCAATGCCTCCGGCAGACGCTGGTCCCAGAAGGTGTACTCGATGGCGAGCGGCACGACTGCTGTGCTTCGCCCTTGGCGCTGCATGCGGCTGAGCAGCGCGCCGAGCCCGTCGCGCAACACGGGCGGCCGCTCGCGGGCGTCGGTGAAGCGGCCCTGCGGTGTGAGGCCAAGCACGCCGCCGCCATTCAGAACGGTCTCCGCCGCGCGCAAAAACTGCACGGCACCGCGCGGGGTGTCCACCTCGACCGGAAAGAGGCCGAGCCGTCGCAGGATGCCGTATCGTTCGAGCGACGCGGCTTCAATGGGACCGTAGAAGTTACGCCGGCCGATCAGGTGCGGCGCAAGCACAAAGCTGGTAAGCGGGTCCCACCACGAAGGGTGGTTGAGGTAGACGATGACCGGCCCGGTCGTCGTCGGGAAGCGCTCAAGCCCGGCCACGCGTACGGCGCGAAAGGCTTTGCGCATCCGCCGGCTGGCGATGAGGCGAAAGCCACGCAGCAGCAGCGGATTGACAGGCGTAAGCACACTCGCCGCATTGCCGTGGAAGGCAGCCATCGTTCGCTGATGCTAGCAGCCGTATCTGACCCGTTGCAGATGAGCCTGCTGTGGTATCGGCAAAGGGCCGCCAGATTGAGGGATGCACAGGAAGTTCTTGCTTCCGAAGCCGTCAGGAGCGATGCCATGCCGACGTGTCTGCTTCTCGTACTTCAGCGCGAACTCGAAAGCTTCGAAGAGAAGCCCTGCATCAGCAGGGCCGGCTTAAGAGCTTGTTTGTATAGAAAATCTTCTATATCCTGCGACGTAGCGTGGCGAAAGCAGACAACAGGAATCTGAATCCCTTCCACCCGCCGGAACGTGCTGTTGTTACCTGGGAGGGCGACTCGCGTGAGGTGATACAGGCCTGGCCTAAGGACGTGCGCATCGATGTTGGTGTTGCCCTGAATCAATTGCAGGACGGGGAGCGCGCCACCTTGGACACACGGCCGATGCCGTCCGTGGGCGCTGGTGTCTTCGAGCTGAAAACGCAGGACGAGGCGGCTTGGTACCGCGTGATGTACCTGGCCCGCATCGCCAATCGGATCCACGTGCTTCACGCCTTTCAGAAGGATTCTGCAAAGACAGAGCGGAAAGATATCGTGCGTTCTATCACCCGTTACAGGCAAGTGCAGCAAAGGCTCATGGAGGAGCGCAAGCATGCCAAACACAACGCAAAAGGGGACTCAGGAGAAGGCAAAAAGCGTCTTTAACGACCTTGGCTTTTCTGCCCTAGAAGTCGCGGAGGTTCAGGTTAAGGTCGACCTGTGGCGCGATCTTATGCGCTTCATGGAACCCCTGAACCTCACGCAGAAGGAACTTGCGGAGCGGCTCGGTATCCATCAACCGGATGTCTCAAACCTGCTGAAGGGCCGTTTGTCCAAATTCAGCATTGAGGCATTTGTGCGCTTCTCAGTCAAACTTGGGCTCTCGTTCCAAGCAAGCATCCGCCGGCCCGCAAAGAGCCGGGGCGCTGCGAAGAAAGTAAAGTCCGCCTCGCTTCATAAGCCACGCGGCGCTACGTCGGTTGCTACGCCGGCAGCGTAGCAACCGACGAGCTACCTCGACAACGCCGCAATGGCAGTTCCGCCCAACCCGCCCGTACCCGGCACTACCGTTATGGTCATCGTGCTTGGATACTGCGCGGAGTGGTGGATGCTGGTGTGCGCGACGACTGAGGTGGTTTCGTCATAGTTGTTGCCGCCCGTGTTCAGGTTGCGGTCGAAGCGCGGGAAGTTTGCGCCGGCGACCTCAAGCCGGATGCGGTGGCCCGCGCCGAAGTAGTTGCTGGTGACCATGGGCGTGAGCGTGACCTTGTAGACCTTCCCGTTCTCCATCATGACGATTTTGCTGTCACCATCGCGGTAGCGCAGGCGCTGTATGGTCTCGTCAAGGTTGTAGGCGGTGCCGTCGGGCTGCACGTCGATGAGTTTAGCCGTGACATCGGTGTCTTTCACGTCGGCGCTCACGTAGTAGGTCACGGTCACGGGGCCTGAGACCTCAATGCCCTCGGCCAGCGGCTCGCTGGTATAGACCAGGATGTCGTCGCGGCCCTCCATCTTGCGCTGGTCGAGTGCGCCGCCGTTGCCAGGAATGGTGTTGCCCGCGCAGCAGACGTTGCCGCCATAGCTGGGCGTCGGCTTCATGGGGTCGTAGGTGAAGCTGTCGGGCATGTCGACCAGCTTCTTCGGCTCGACCGTCTTCTTCGGGCTGGTGGAGCTCTCTGACGCGAACTTCAGTAGAGCCGGCTCTTTCTTTGCGCGGTCATAGCGCAGAAAGCCGTCGCCGTTCAGCGTGTTGGCGTGGCCGTTGCTCGCGAGGCTCAGCGTCACGGCCTTCGCGCCCACGGGCGGCCACGTCTCAGACTGCTGCCACTTGTTCAAGCCCATGGTGTAGTACTTCACCTTCGGCTGCTTGGTCAGGAAGCCGTTGTCCTCACTCTTGAGGAAGTGGTCGAACCACGCGTAGGTCATCGCGTCGTAGTCCAGCCGCGCATCGCCCATGTCGCGCTCGCCAACCACGGTGTGCTCCGTCGCGCGCTTGTAGGCGCAGTGCAGCGTGGGTGCGATCACGGCGTACTGCTCATCTTTATGCGGATTGCTCGCGTCGTTGCGGACGAAGTTATAGGCGGCAAGGTTCGGGCCGGTGCTGACGTCATACCAGGTCATGAACCAAAAGCCCGGCACCTTGATGGGCATGGTGTCGCTCTGCCAGTTACCGCCCTTGCGCCACGCCGGGTCGCTGGGTGTGCGCTCGATCATGGCACCACCGGTGTCCACCGGCGTTTTGTCGGCGAAGATGCCGTGCGGCATGCCTGCGGCGACCATGATGTCCTTCTCTGGCAGGTGCTGAAAGGCTTTGGCCCAGTCCACAGGAGCAAGCTGAGGGGCCAAGTCGAAGAGCTTGGCACCGGCGATCAGGTCGTCCTGCGTGGCGGTCTTCGGGAACTGCGGCCGCACCTGGTTCTGCTCGCCCGCGAGCCAGTCGATAAACAGCATTTGCACCGCACCGCCGCGGTACCAGTTGCCCTGCTCGTTATAAGGACCGACCTTGCCGACGCCCGCGCCGAAGCTCTGCGGGATGATCGTGGTCAGCGCCTTGTTGCCCAGTGACGCGGCGGCAAGCTGCCACTCCGCCGTGCTTGAGCAGCCGATCAGCCCCACCTTGCCGTTGGACCAGGGCTGCGTCGCCATCCAGGTGAACTGGTCGTCGGCGTCGGTCAGCGGAGCGCCGAGGATGTCGTAGTTGCCCTCACTGAAAAAGTGGCCGCGCTCGTTCATCTCCACCAGCGCATAGCCGCGCTTTACCGCGTCCAGCTCCTGCGTCATGTCGCGGTAGGTGCCCATGCGCACGTCCCAGTAGTTGAAGTTGTAGGGCGTGCGGCTGAAGATGACCGGCACCTTGCCGCCGTTCGCATCTTTAGGCCGGTAGATGTCCGCCTGCATGCGCACGCCGTCACGCATGGGCACCATCACCTTGCGGTCGATCACGGCGACGGCTTCAAGCTCCTTCTCAACCTCTTCACGGTGAGCGACGAGCTTTGCACGCTCCTCTGGTGTCATGTTCTGGCCGGGACGCTGCGCAAGCAAGCCGCATGAGGAAGAGGTGAAAACGAGACCTGCGGCGATCACGCGAACGATGCGCATGGGATGCTCCTGCATGGGTAAGAAGATTGGCTTCACAGTAGCAGAGTGCCGCCAGTTACAGGAGACTGTCACGGCGAAGCTGCATCCTACTGCTCGTAAGCACTTTGGGGTGCCAATCAGTGGCGAACCGGAAAGCTGAGCGGACTGCGTTGACAGAGACAGGGAAGATTGGCATTGCCTCTGGAGACGCGGTGCATCAGCGGCTGCTTGAGAGCGCAACCGTTCACCTGGGCCTGCAACCGGTCATGCTGGGCGGGCCGGAAGAGGCGAGCGGGCAGCTTGATGGTCTGGAGATGATCATCGCCGAGCCGGCGATGGCCAAAGACCTGCTAACCATCACACGCAGCGCCGGCAGAATCGATGACCCATACCGGCCCGCCGTCATTGTGATTACCAGTGACGCGGAGAAGGTGAACGACGGCAACGAGAAGGACGAGTTTGACGGCGTGCTGCCGTTGCCGCAGGCACCCGCGAGCGTCGCCGCACAGCTAAGTATCGCGCTCTATGCGCACCGCGCCTTTGCGCGCCGTTATGAAAATGCGCTGGATGAACTCAAGCTCAATCGGCAGATCTTCCACTCCGTCACCAACGGCATCAGCGTGTCAAACGCACTATTGCCGGACATGCCGCTCACCTACGTCAATCCTGCCTTTGAGGTGATGACCGGCTACAGCCTGGAAGATGTGGTGGGCAAGAACTGCCGGTTTCTGCAGAACGACGACCGGAATCAGCCCGGGCTTACGCTCGTTCGCGAGGCCATTCGCGACGGGCGCGAGGTCGTTGCCATCCTGAGGAACTACCGCAAGGACGGCAGCCCCTTTTGGAATGAGCTCACGCTTTCTCCCATCCGGGGGCGCGATGGCACCGTCGTCAAGATCGTCGGCATCCAGGCCGATGTCAGCGCGCGCGTCGACTTCGAAAATGCGTTGCGTGAGAGTGAGAAGTTGGCCGTAGCAGGCCGTCTTTCCGCATCGATCGCGCATGAGATCAACAATCCACTTGAGAGTGTGGTGAACCTCGTTTATCTCGCGCAACACAGCGAAAGCCTAGAGGAATCGCGCAACTACCTCGCACAGGTGGACGATGAATTGCGGCGTGTCAAGCTGATCACTTCGCAGTCGCTGAGGTTTTACAAGCAGTCCACACGCCCTTCCGCAGTACTGCTGGGCGACCTCGTGGACGCTTCGCTGGATCTCGGCAAAGCACGCATCTTAAGCGCAGGTGTCACCGTGGATCGCCGCTACCGCGTGCATCGACACATCGTCTGCATGGAGAGTGAGATCCGGCAGGTGATCAACAATCTTGTCGGCAACGCCACAGATGCGATGAAGGCAAATGGCGGAGGCCGCTTGCTGATCCGCACGCACGACGCCACCGACGCGCGCAACGGCCGTGACGGTGTGGTGCTCACCATCGCTGATACCGGCACGGGCATTCCAAAGGACGCGATCGGTGACATCTATCGCGCCTTCTACAGCACCAAGGGCATGCAGGGTACGGGGCTTGGGCTCTGGATCTCCAGCGAGATCATGGCAAGGCACCAGGGCCACATGAGCGTGCACAGCCGTACAAGCGGCGCGTCGACCGGCACGGTCTTCCGGCTCTTTTTGCCACTGCAGGGCATCAGCGGCGACGACTTACAGTAAGTGGCACTGCGCAGACCAAGCGCAGCCTAGTAGGTGCAGCGCCATAGAGTCGTCATTTCGACCGGAGCGCAGCGGAGTGGAGAAACCTGCTGTCTGCTCGAAGCGCCGTGGCCTTCAAAGAACAGCAGGTTTCTCCACTACGCGACGATAGAACCGTCGCTCCGGTCGAAATGACGATTCATAGGCGATCCGGGGGCACCCATCTCCGCACCCGTCATCCGGTGTAGCCTGTTGCCGTGGCGAAGCCGGACGACGCAGCACTCCTCGACATCGACGGGCACCAGGTGCGGATCTCGAATCCGGCCAAGCTGTACTTCAAGCGTGAGGCGCAGGTCACCAAGCTTGACCTGGTGAACTACTACCTTGCCGTTGCGCCGGGTGCGTTGCGCGGTGTTGCCGACCGGCCCTTTGTGCTGAAGCGCTTTGTGAACGGTGCCGACGGCGAGCCCTTCTACCAAAAGCGCGCGCCTGACAATCTGCCGGCCTTCGTGCGCACGACATCGCCCGTCGCCTTTTCCTTTGCGAGCGCG
>CAXTJS010000036.1:0-19724 GCA_964244605.1 uncultured Terriglobus sp.
CCCTTGCGGGCTGCCCTTTTCTGTTCGCACCGCAGCGGTGCGAGATAACTTACGCGGCCTGAACGTTCTCGGCCTGGAAGCCCTTGGGTCCCTTGACCACGTTGAAGGTCACGGTCTGGCCTTCCTGCAGCGAACGGAAGCCGTTCGACTGGATCGCGGTGTGGTGGACGAAAACGTCCTCACCGTTCTGACGGCTGAGAAATCCAAAACCCTTGGCGTCGTTGAACCACTTCACTGTGCCTGTTTCCATGATGAGTATTCCTTGTTGCTCAAGTTGAGCGAGTGTACCGCTGAAACGCAATTGGTATTGTTTTGCGAGTGCGGCGGAGCCAACAAGCAATACGTACCGGATCGGATTCCACGATCACCTGAGACTATAGGCCCTTTCTCCACAGGACGCAAACGGACGTGATCTTGACAGGTTACTTTGCGTCTGGCACCTGCTGCTGCTCGACGGCGATAGTCACGTTCTCATGCTTGATGTCGAGGCGCAGGCGGTTGAAGAAACTCATGTAGACGTTGGCCACAAACACCAGCGCGAATTCGCTGATGAGGTAGCCCCGCCACCCCTGGTAGAGAAGCTGGAAGCGAGTCAGCACCAGCACAAACGCGGTTACGTAGTGTGAGAAGCAGTACTCGCACGTGAACAGGTAGAAGAACTTGCGTTGCGGCAGCGATCCGCAGCTCTGGCTTTTCTCCTTACAGAACTCACGTGGCTCGCGGAAGACCTCTTCATGCGTCACCGTCCAGCTCATGCAGGCGATCGGAATCGCGAGTAACAGCAACACGGCAGCCTGGTGCGGGAGCGGCGCAGAAACATCGACGGGAACCAATGGCATCACACACCTGCGGCCATGCGGCCTTTGCAGGCCCCGCATGATTCCCTTAGGATGCGCGTGGCGCGCATAGGATGGTGTTGGATGGATTGGAAGAGCAGAAAGATCGCGGCGATCGTGGAAGCTGCGCTGGCCGAGGACAAGGCTACGAGCGATGTAACGACCGCGCTCGCCATTGACCCGGAGCAACGTGCGTCCGCCACCGTGCTGGTGCGGCAGGACTGCACCATCTGCGGTCTGGGTGCGATCTCGGCGGTGTTCGAGGCCTTTCAGGCGATGAGCACACGCGCCGGACAGAAGCGCGGCGGCCGCTTTGAGGTCATCAGCCATCCGGAGATCTTCGACGGTGTGCGCGTCCGTAAAGGGCAAACCGTCGCTGTGATCCGCCACAACGCCGGCATCATCCTGTCTTGCGAGCGCGTCATCCTGAATCTGCTGCAACGCATGAGCGGCATCGCTACGCTCACACGCGAGTTTGTGCAGGAAGCGGAAGGGACACGCGCCAGGGTGCTGGACACGCGCAAGACGATGCCCGGCCTGCGCATGCTGGATAAGTACGCCGTGTGTTGCGGCGGCGGCGCCAATCACCGGCTCGATCTGCAGGACGGCATCATGCTCAAGCAGAGTCACCAGTCGCTTGCGGGCGGTATGGCAAGCGCGATTGCAAGGGCGGTGAAGGGCCGTAGGCCGGCGCAAAAGATTGAGGTCGAGGTCTCAAGCATTGAGGAAGCGGAGACTGCCGTGAACGCCGGTGCCGACGTCCTGCTCTTTCTGCACATGACGCCGCGTGAGGTCGCGCTGGCCGTTGAGCAGGTGCGTGCCGAACACCCACAGGTGCTGCTGGAAGTAGCAGAGCACCTGAGCCTTGAGAACGTGCGCGAATACGCCGAGACCGGAGTCGACTTCCTCTCCGTCGGTGCCCTCACGCGGTCGGCGCTCGCCGTGGACCTGAGCATGCGCATTACATCCGACGTGTACTGAGGAGAGCGGCGAGTCAGTAGTCAGCTTTGTATGCCAGCTTTTGATCTGCAACGCGCCCATGAAGCTCTTGTTGGCACGATCTTCTACGGCAAGCTGCATCACTTTACGTCCATCGACTCCACCCAGAACCGCGCCAATGAGGATGCCCGGTCCGGTGCGGAAGCGGGTCAGGTGTACCTTGCCGACGAGCAAACGGCGGGGCGTGGGCGAGGCGGTCATAGCTGGCTTTCTGAGCCAGAGGATGGTCTGTATCTGACAGCGCTGGTGAGACCGGCACTCCGCGCAGAGAAGGCGTTGCAGCTGTCCCTAGCGGCAGGCCTTGCGGCACAGGCTGCCATCGAGCAGGTGTGCGGCCTTCGCGTCGATCTGCGATGGCCGAATGACCTGGTCACTCTCCGTGCCGGTCTCAAGCTGGGCGGCATCCTGTCGGAGAGTTCGCTCGACCCAGCCGGAACCTTGCGACACGCCGCAATTGGCATCGGCATCAACCTGAATCAGCACGCCATGCCGGATGCCATCAACAGCCTAGCTACCTCGCTGCGGATCGAGACGGGCCAGCGAACGCGGCGCGAGGATCTGGCGGCAGCTCTGCTGATTGCGCTTGATCGTGAACTGCATGAGGTCACAGGTGTGCCATCGCAGACGTTGCAGCGCTTCGCACAGGCGAGTTCGTGGGTGCACGGCAGGCCCGTTCGCGTGGCGGAGGACGACGGCTATACTGGCGTGACGGCTGGCCTGACCGAGGCCGGACTGCTGCGCGTACGTTGCCAGGACGGCAGCGAGCGCGTGGTTCGTCACGGTGGTGTACGCGAGGCGTAGTGCCATCGCTGCCGCCGGACAACTCGGCACAAGACGACAAGCAGAGAGGAAGCCATGCTGCTGGCGATCGAAGTAGGCAATACGAACATGGTGCTGGGGCTCTATCGCCTGGCCACCCCGGATCAACCCGCGGCACTGATGCACTCATGGCGGCTTGCCACGCCGCTGCAGCAAACACCGGACGAGTTGCGCATCGCTATGCACGGTTTGTTCACGCTGAACGGAATCGACATTAAGTCGGTCGACGGTGTGGCCGTCTCGTCTGTCGTGCCGCCGATCGACTCCATGCTGCGCGAGGTGATGGAGAGCTTCTTTGGTGTACGCGCGTTGTTTGTGGAACCCGGAGTCAAGACCGGTTTGCCGGTGCTTACAGACAATCCCGCGGAAGTTGGTGCAGACCGCATCGTGAACTGCGTTGCGGCCTTCGAGCGCTATGGTGGGCCCGCAATCGTCGTGGACCTTGGCACGGCGACGACCTTCGATGTCATTTCCGCGAAGGGCGAGTTTCTTGGCGGCGCCATCGCGCCAGGCCTCGGCATCAGTGCCAATGCGCTCTTTGATAAAGCGGCACGGCTCTCGCGCGTCCACATCCGCAAGCCGGGCAAGGTCATCGGCACCAGCACCGTCGACAACATCCAGATAGGGCTTTACTACGGCTACATCGGCCTGGTGGACGGCATCTGCGAACGCATGATCGCCGAGCTTGGCCCCGAAACAAAAGTGATCGCCACCGGTGGTTTCGCCAGGATGATCGCCGGCGATTCACGCTACATGACGAAGGTCGATGAAAGCTTGACGCTCGACGGCGTACGCATCATCTACGAGCGCAACCTCGATCGCATGCGCCGCAAGCCGCATCGTGCCGAAGCCGCAGCCACGCACACGGAGTAAGCGCGGCACGTGGCGAACTACTTCCACTACTTCACAGAAATCGAGGACCGCTTCCAGCAGCGTCGCGGCACACTCACCATGCTAAGTACCCTCGACTGGGCCCTGATCGAAACGTGGCGGGAAGCCGGTGTGCCTCTGGAAGCGGTGCTGCGCGGCATCGACGACGCGTTCGACAAGCATGACGCACGCGTGGCAAAGGGCACGCGCCGCATCGGCAAGGTCAACGGGCTTGCGTGGGCGGCGCAGAGCGTGATGCTGGCGACCGAGCAGATGAAAGAAGCTGCGGTCGGCGGTCAGTCCACAAAGCCGGCCGTCGAGAGCGGCTTTGAAGCGGAGAAGGTGGCGGCGTACCTGGCCTCCAATGCAGATCGCCTGCTGGCAGCCCAGGTCGCAGAGCCTGCCGGTGAAGTCTTACGGCAGACGGCAGCACGGCTGCAGGAGCTTGCCGTGGACACGGCAAAGCTTCCGTCATCACCGTACACGGAGTCGCTCGAGACGAACCTGCTGATATTGGAAGAGAAGCTCTATGCCGCTCTGCTGCTGGTGACCCCTGAAGCCGATCAGGTGGCGTGGCGCGAGCAGGCCGCGCGGGGCCTAGCCGGCAATCGCGGTGGCATGTCACCTGTGCAGGTGAAGCAGGTGACACAACAATTCCTGAACAAGCGCGTGCTGGATGCACACGGCCTGCCGCGGCTTAGTCTCTTCTACATGGAACATCGTTGATGTCCGCCGGCGTGAACCGCACATGACGGAAGAGGCAAGCACGGCGCAAGCGCCGCACACGCGGATATTGCGAGTCGGTGAGCCGATGTATGGCGGCTCCTTCTCAGCGCACGCGGAGGCCGTCGAAGCTACCTCAGACGTCCCTTTTTCAGTCTCCTTCGTAAACGAAGGCGAGCTTGTCAAAGCATCGGCTCCGCAGGCAGAAGGCAAGCGAAGCAGCCAACCCGCCGAACTAATCGAAGTGATTCAAAGCTCGCCGAATCGAGTCACGCCGGACTGCCGTCACTTCGGCATGTGTGGCGGATGCCAGTACCAGCACATATCGCAAGAGGCACAACTGCAAACCAAGCAGCAGGTACTCGCAGACCTTCTGCAAGGAGCACAGGTTGTGCTGCCTTCAAACGGCATACAAATCCATGCGGCGGAAGCGTGGCAGTATCGCAACCGTGTCAGGCTGCGCATGGTGAACGGGCGAGTCGGTTATAGCAGGCGGAACACAAATGACTTCCTGCCGATCGATGAGTGTCCGATTGCCTCGCCTTTGCTCTGGCGAACGGCTGTGCAGATGGAGCAGCACGCTCGCTTGTGGCCTGCGGGCGCAGTCGAAGTTGAGCTGTTTGCAACGGGCGATGACTCAGCGCTGCAGCTCTCCCTGCATCTTGACGCGACCGTAGAGAGCGTTGACCGCGATGCGCCGCAGCGGTTCCGGCAACTCTGCAATTGCTTGCGTGAAGAAGTGCCTGAGTTGCGGGGAGCGGGGCTCCTGGTGCAGGCTGCCAGCACCGGCCCGGCCACTCGGCGCGTGCAGCAGAGGCAACGCGTCGAGATTGCGCAGTGGGGCGAACCGGCTCTGACATACATGGTCGCAGGAGAGGCTTACCTCGTGTCGCGCAACGCCTTCTTTCAGGTGAACCGGTGGCTAACGGAGCAGATGATTGCACTGGTAGCAGACGGTCGAGGAGGAGCACTCGCCCTGGACCTTTTTGCTGGAGCAGGTCTCTTCTCGCAGCCGCTGACGCGCACCTTCCAGCAGGTCATCGCCGTGGAGATCGGCCAGCCCGCGGCCAGCGACTTACAGCGGCTGTTGCGGCTGTGCGGTCCTCAACATCGCGCTGAGCAGCAGACGACGCTCGCCTTCCTGCAGCGCTGGAATCGCACTTCGCGTGCGCAGGTGCCCGACCTGGTCGTTGCCGATCCACCCCGTGCCGGACTCGGCAGCGAGACCGTACGCGAGCTGCTGAAGATCGGAGCGCGCGAACTGGTCTATGTCTCCTGCGACCCGACAACCTTCGCACGCGACGCGCGGACGTTGGTAGAATCCCGCTACACCGTTGAGGAACTGCACCTGCTTGACCTCTTCCCCCAAACTTTCCACATGGAGACGATCGCCGTCTTCCGAAGGCGCTAGCCCCTCACCGACCCACGGGAGAGGCCGCTAGCATGGCCATCGTTGCAACGCCCACACGCGGCGCACCCTCGCTGCTGGTGCCTGCGGTATCGGCCCATCCTGCCGGCTTCTCGCGGGTGCAGAGAGCCCGCTTTCGGAACATGCCCCTCTTGTATGCCGCCGCGGCCTTTGCAGCGGGCATCGTGTGCGCGCAGTGGTGGCGGCCAGCGTCCACTCTCGTTGTCGCGTCTGTGCTGCTCATTGGTGTTGGCTTCGTTGCGTCTTTCGCCGCGCCACGCGTTGCGCTTGCGTGCGTGCTGCTCGCCTGGCTTGCGCTGGGCTGGACGTGCGCTGAGCTGCGTCCTCGGCCCGTTCCCTCGCGAGCGCTTCTGCCTTATGAGAACGGTTTGAGCCGCGACGTGGTCGGCACCGTCACCCTCGTGCAGCGGCTGCAGGCCGCGTCGCCCGCACATACACAGGCTCTCGATCCTCTACGACGGGATGAGACTGCGGACGACGAATTACCCGGTCAAACCGGCGAGGAGGTCTACTCACTCGATGTAGCCTTGTCCGGGATCGAGGAGGTCACGCCCGACGTCTCACGCATCGTGCCGGCCAGCGGAGGCGTTCGCATCACAGCGTACGCCGTACCCGGCCATATGCCTCCGCTTGCATGCGGCATGACGGTGCGCCTCACATCGCGGCTGCATGCGCCGCAACAGTTCCGCGATCCGGGAGTGTGGCAGCGTGAGCAGTACCTTGCGGAGAACGGCATCGTTGCCGTAGGCAGCACGCAAGCCGCTGGAATTCATGTGCTTGCCGCAGGCAGTCCACCGCTGGCTTGCCGGCTTGTTGCACTGCGTGGCTGGGCCGCACAGCGCATGCTCAAAACAGCGGCGCTGCAACGCGCGGTGCGGTTGCCACGCCTGTTGCGGCTTTCAGTACTCGATGCGGGCGTGCTGAACGCCATGCTGCTCGGCGACAGATCGGCACTGACGCAGCCGCTGCGTGTGCGCTTTGAACGCACCGGCACGTTTCACCTGTTTGTCGTTGCGGGCATGCACGTGACGCTGATCGCAGCGGCAGCTTATTGGCTGCTGGCGAAGCTACGCCTGCGCAACGGGATCGTCACGGTTGGCGCCCTGTTCTGTACCGCTTTCTATGCAGTGCTTACTGGCTTCGGAGAGCCCGTGCAGCGTGCCCTGTTGATGACAGCGGCTTACCTCTTTGCGCGGCTGCTCTTTCGCGAACGAAGCGTGTTGAATGCGATCGGCGCGGCCGCTCTCACCATGCTTGTGCTGCGCCCACAAGCCTGCTTTGACGTCGGCTTCCAGATGACGGTGCTGATTGCACTTGCCATTGGCGGAATCGCTTCACCACTGCTGGAACGCACGCTCAGCCCCTACGCTCGCGCTTGCAAGCACATCGATTCGTTGCGCATGGATCAGCAAGCGCCGCCACACATCGCGCAGTTTCGGCTGGTGTTGCGGACCCTTGGTCAGCTTCTCGCAACTGCTTTCTGGAAGCGGCTGCTGCATGTGCCGACGTTCCTTGCTCGCGCCTGCATCCTTGTTGCTGAGCTTGCAATGCTTGCCCTGACCACTGAAATCGTGATGGCCTTGCCGATGGCGGTGTACTTTCACCGTGTCACGCCGCTGGCTCTACCGGTAAACCTGCTCGTGCTGCCGCTCTTGCCGGTGGTCATGATTGCAGCGGCACTTACCTTTCTGTCGGGGTTGCTTGCACCGTGGGCCGCTCTGTTACCCGCAACGATTGTGGCCGCAGCGCTACATGTGACCTCATTCCTCATCGATGTCGCAAGCGGCCTGCGCACGGCTGATTGGCGCTTGCCGGCACCACCCGTTGCCGTAGAGCTTGCGCTGGTGCTTCTCTTGCTGCTTGCAGGCTGCCTTCTCCGGTCAAGGTACCGCAGTCGCGCGTGGTGTGGGGTTGGGCTACTTCCATTGGTGCTCTTGCTCATTGTGGTGCCCTACCCAGCGCGCCTGCACAGGGGCACGCTTGAGGTCACCGCGATCGACGTGGGCCAGGGTGACTCAATCCTCATGGTCAGCCCGCAGGGCCGCACGATGCTGATCGACGCCGGAGGCCAAGTCGGCTCAGAAGCCTCAGCACGCCGCAGCACCTTCGACATCGGCGAGGAGGTTGTGTCGCCCTATCTTTGGTCCCGCGGTATACGGCGGTTGGACGTGCTCGCGCTAACGCATGCGCATCTTGACCACATCGGCGGCATGGACGCCGTGCTGCGCAACTTCAAGCCTCGCGAGCTCTGGCTCAGTGTGGAGCCGCAATCAGAACTGCTGCAACAGCTGCTGCAGGATACCCGGCAACAAGGCACGGTCATCCGCCATCTGCACCGCGGCGACGCAACTACGTGGGGCGGCATGGACCTGCATGTGCTGAGTCCCGGGCCGGATTACGTTCCGCAGAAGACAGCTACCAACGACGACTCCCTGGTGTTGCGCGCAGACTTCGGCAGAGCATCGGCGTTGCTGGAGGGGGACGCGGAGCGGCCTAGCGAGGATGGCATGCTGACGCATGGGGAGATTAGCCCCGTAACGCTGCTGAAGACCGGCCATCACGGCAGCAACACCTCCACGACTGAGTCGCTGCTGCTCACCGCGCATCCAAAAGCGGCGGTCATCTCATGCGGACGCGGCAACCGCTTCGGCCATCCACGCATGCAGGTGCTGCAGCGGCTGCAAAGCGCGGGCGTGGCCACGTCACGCACCGACACCATGGGTGCCACGCAATACCTGCTGGGCAGCGATGGGTCGCTGCAGACGCACGTGCTCGCGTCTAACGGACCGTAGCATTCCGGCGTGCCTGTTGGCCGCAGAAGGAAGGTGCATTGTGGAAGAGAAACCGACTGAGAACGTGACACCGCAGGTCGATGCGATGCAGCCGCAACAAGCCGAGCAGGAACGTAAGCTCATCCGCCGGCTGCAGATGATGATGAACATGGTCATGCAGGTGATCGCACAAGATGGCTCACTGAGCGTCGACGAAGCTTCACGCATGATCGCCGACAGCCGCGAAGCCGCTCTTGCAATGTTTCCCGGCAAGGAGCTTGCGTACGACCTGATCTGGAAGCCGCGCTTCCAGCGGCTTATGGTGGAACGCTTCCGGCTGCAGTAAAGGCGATCCGCTTAGGCCAGAGCTTTATACCTTTCGATGTAGCTCGTCCTTTTATATTGTCATCCTGAGCAGAGCGAATGATCTCACGTCTCTCCGTAGCAGGTGTGCCAATGGAAAGGTGAGATCCTTCACTTCGTTCAGGATGACACCTTCAAAGAACTACACCTGAAACGAAATAGTCCAGATTGAGTGCCCACATGCGGACGCCATAGAAGCTGCCAGCTAGCGGTTTGCCGACAGCCACTGGGTAAGCGAGGGCTGTTGTTCATCGTGCAGCTTGACGCACGCATCGATCTGGTTGAGTGCGGTGCGCAAGGCACGCTCCGATGCGGGTACCTTGTGGGCGGTGTAGAACTGCTCCACATCGGCGCGGTCTGCAGCGGAGCAGAAGTTGCCACTCACCCCCACCACAGCGGCTCCGCTAAAGGTCGTCAACTGCGTCTTGACCTTGTCCCAGTTTTCTTTGAGGTAAGTCCATGTCTGGTTGCGGGTCTCGTGCCGGCTGAACTCAATCACGATCAGGACAAAGCTATCCTGGTTTCTTACCTTGCCGCTTGACGCGTAGTCCAGCGTACGCTTCACCAGGGCCGGGTCGTTAAAGAGCGCCAGCATCGAGAGGGCGCTCTCCTTTTCCTGCGGGTTCTCGCTCGCTTCATAGAAGCGCTGGGTTTTGTCGTAGAGCGAAGCGTCTCCATTCGCCGCGGCGATGCCGAGGGATGCCTGGGTGAGCGCCGCAGGAACGGTATGGTCGTGATCGAGAAAGCGGTTTGCATTCACCTTGGCCAACGACACAACGGCCGGATCGCCCGCGTTGCCAAGCGTGCTGAAGAGCGTTGCGCGGCGTGCGATCAGGGCGTCGCCATCACCCTTCTGGGGCGCACCCAGCGACTGATAGACCGGCCCAAACTCCCGGATCGTCCACGCGTTCAGCTGCTCACGCTGCTGGTCACTTGCGATGCGCTCGCGGATGGTACTTACGGCTCCAATGGAGGTCGAAAGCACGTCAGCGTTGGTGTCGCCCCGCAGCGCCTGCACCAGCGTCAGGTAGTCGCTCACCGAGCCCTGCCCCGCACGCGTGAGTGCCCAACGATCACTGACGAAACCAATGCGCTCCGGCGGGTTCAGTCCTGTCTCAACGCCCGCAATGATGGTGCGAAGCGTAGCCGGGTCGTAGTTGCTGCGGTAGTAGCCACGGTCTTTGGCATTCAGGTAAGCACCGGCCGCAGGTTCCGTGACGGTGTTGTTGGTGGCATCGACCACCTGGCAGTTACCGCCCTTCACGCACACCGGAACCACCCAGGTCGTGTCTGTCTTCTGGCCGTTGGGCGAAAGATAGAAGCGCGATTGCGCCACCGTGACCTTGCTGCCCGCAGGAGCGCTGAAAGTGAGCAGCGGAACGCCCTGCTGCGCGATGAAGCTCTCCATGATCTTGTCGACAGGCTTGCCGCTGGTCGTCGTCTGCGCGCCCCAGAAGTCCTCGCCGGTGGCGTTGGCAAAGACGTGTGCCGCCAAGTAGTTGTGCACGCCCTTTTGGAAGAGGTCCGGTCCGAGATAGTTCTCGACCATGCTCAGCACTGCGCCGGCCTTGCCGTAGCTGAGGCCGTCGAACTGCTCGTTGATCTGCGCGGGTGTGTCGGCACGTGAACGGATGGACCGGGTCACCGCACCCGCGTCGTAGTTCAGGGTGCCGTTCAGCACGTCGGCTTCGTCTTCGTCGAGGCCCCAGTCAGGCCGCCACTCACGGACAGCCTTCGACTCCATCCAGGTGGCAAAGCCTTCGTTGAGCCACAGGTTGTCCCACCACTGCATCGTCACCAGATCACCGAACCACTGGTGCGCCATCTCATGCGCGACCACCACGGCGACACGCTTGCGCTGCGGCAGTGTTGCTGTTTTCTCGTCGACAAGAAAGTCGGTCTCGCGGTAGGTGATGCAGCCGAAGTTCTCCATCGCACCGGCTTCGAAGTCCGGAATGGCAACCATGTCCAGCTTCGGCATCGGGTATTTGATCCCGAAGTATGTGTCGTAGTAGTGCAGAAAGTGCTCCGCGGACTGCAGCGCCAGCTTCGTCAGCGGCAGTTTGTCCGGCGTGGAGCAGGCACCGATGGGGATGCCGTCTGCGCTGCCTTTGGTGCAGACAAAATCGCCGACCTGGAAGGCGACGAGGTAGGTCGACATCTTCGGCGTACGCGCGAAGACAAGTGTGTGCTTGCCCGGACCTGCGGGCGTTTCGCTCGTCTGATTCGTGTTGGCGATGACCGTGTCGGCGGCATCCACGGTGAGCGACACATCGAAGGTCGCCTTCATCGCCGGTTCGTCAAAGCTCGGGAAGGCGCGACGCGCGTCGGTCGACTCAAACTGCGTGACGGCGTAGTTGCGCTTGGCCGTCTTCGACAAGTAGAAGCCGCGCAGCTTGTCGTTCAGGATGCCGGTGTATTCAATCGCAAGAGTGGACGCGCCAGCCGGCAGCGCCTGCGGAAAAGTAAAGGTCGCCTGCTCCTTTTCGGTGTCATACGCCACGGTCGCAGTCTGGCTGCCTGCCTTCACGCTGTTGATCTTGATCTCTGCGGAGTTCAGCGTGACTGTGCTGCTCGGCTGCGCGAACGTGACATCGATCGTCTCAGAGCCTGTAAAGGTTGCGGCTTTCAGATCAGGTGTGAGGTGCAGCGAGTAGTGCTGCGGCAGCACCGTGGTCGGCAGCCGCTGGGCGAGCAAAGGGCCGGCACAAAGCAGCAGGGCGGAGGCAAACGAGCGAAAGCGCATATGGAGAGTGTATGCGCGTGTGCTTCGGCTTGGAATACCCGTGGTTTAGGGCTGCGACGCTGCTCGTTCGCTGTGACCGGTGATCTCACTGGCCCGCGCCTCCGCAAAGGCGGCAGCGCCGATCAGGGCACAACGCTCCTCAAGGATAACGCGCACCGGGATGGTGTGCAGCAGTGGGGAGAGCCTGCCCTTATCCAGGAATGCCTCGCGAAAACCGCCAGCCTGCAGCGTCTTCAGGATCTTCGGCGGAATGCCGCCACCGAGGTAGACACCGCCGGCCGCAAGCAGCTTCAGGCCCATGTTGCCGCACTCCGCGCCGTACGCCGAGGCGAATATCTGAAGCGTCTTTGCGGTCAACTCACTCGACCCGTCTTCCCCCGTGGTGCCGATCACGAAGTTTGGATCTTCGGTCTGCATACGCTCGTGGAGCCAGCCGGGCTCCTCCATCTTCTTGCCATCGCGCAGGAACTCGTAGATGTTCTTCAATCCCAAACCGCTCACCACGCGCTCCCAGGAGACGCGGCCGTTCAGCTTTGCATGCAGAAACTCAAACATCTCGATCTCGAGAGCGTTGCGCGGCGCGAAGTCGGCGTGCCCGCCCTCTGACGGCAGCGGCTGGTGACGCCGCGCCGTCGCGTTCCAGACAAGCAGCGCTTCCCCAAGGCCCGTTCCTGCTGATACGAGCGCTCGGTGACCGAGTGCCGACTTATCGCCTGCCTCCAGTTCAAAGACCTGCTCCGGACCAAGCTCGGCGATGCCGTAGCCGTTGGCCTCAAGGTCGTTGATTAGAAAGATGTGGTCGATGCTGAGGATCTTGGACAGGTCGCGAGAGTCCAGTTCCCATGGCAGGTTGGTCAGCTTCAGGTGACCGTCCTTGACGGGACCAGGGCAGCCGAAGCAGGCGGCGACCACCTCGTGCTCTACCTTTTCGATCGTGTCCTCAGTCGCGAGAAACGCCTTCACGACGTCCTGCAGCGTGGCGAACTCGTGTGCGGGATACTTCTTGCTGCGCAGCATGCGCAGCTTGCCACCCTCAAAATCGTAGAGTGCAAGATCGACCTTGGTGCCGCCCACATCACCGGCGAGGATCATCGCGGCAGCTCCAGCGTGCCTGTCTCCGCATCGCCGCGCATGTCGACCTTTGGCAGGCGGCGTGCCGCTTCCGCATCAAGCAGAAGGTACAACTTGCCACTTTCGGGCCGGATGAGTTGCGAGGGCAGTGACTCGGGGTCGTAGTCGCCGAGCAGCACATCATGCAGGCGGTCGGCCTTCGCCGCGCCTTCGATCAGAAACGCTACATACTTGCCCTGGTTGATCACCGGCCACGTCAACGTCACGCGCCAGGTGTCTTTTTGTGGAACGTGGTTGGCGACAACAAGCCGGCCCATCTCGTTCAACGCATCCGTGTGTGGAAAGAGCGACGCGGTGTGACCGTCATCGCCCATGCCGAGCAGGATGAGGTCAAACGCGGGTGCCTGCGCGCCCTCAAGCTTGAAGTTGTTGCGCAGGTACGTCTCGTACTTTGCCGCAGCCTCTTCGGGATCAAGCTCACCTTCCATGCGGAAGATCTTCTCCGCAGGCAACGGCACTTTGCTGAGCAGCTGTTCCTTCGTCATGCGGTAGTTCGAGTCCGCATCTTCCGGGCCCACGCAGCGCTCGTCCACCCAGTAAAGCTCCAGCTTGTCCCACGCAATCGCGGCCGCAAACGGCTGGCCGGGGTCCGCGAGCAGCGCGAAGACGTTCTTCGGCGTCGTTCCGCCGGAGATGGCGACGCGAGCGACACCGCGCGCGTTAACAGCATCGATAACGTGCTTCGTGAAAACCTCAGCAGCAGCCTGTGCAACGCGTGCGGGCGTGTCATAAACAAGAAAGTCAGCGATTGTTGAGCGTGGCATCGTTTGTCCTTCGCATGGGATGCGTTCTGATCACAAGGTGTCAAGAAGAAAACGCCTGAGGCTTGTGGCCTCAGGCGTTCGTTGTTGTTCAAAGTTTAGCTGACGCGCCAAGCCCGACCGTCACGGGCAAGCAGTTGCTCTGCTTCGTCTGGCCCCCACGTGCCTGCGGCATAGTTCGGGAACTCCTTCTTCTGCGCCTTCCATGCTTCGAGGATGGGCGTCATCAGAGCCCAGGTCGTCTCGACACCTTCGCGCTCGGCGAAGAGCGTGCCGTCGCCCAGCATGGCATCGAGCAAGAGGCGCTCGTAGCCGTTCGCGGACGACTTGCCGAAGCTCTCCGCGTAGGAGAAGTTCATCTCAACCTGAGCGATGTTGGTCGTGGGGCCGGGGATCTTTGCGCCGAAGCGCAGCTTGATGCCGTCATCCGGCTGGATGCGCAGCGTCAGCACGTTGGGCTCAAGCTGCTCGGAGCCTGCGTCGGAGCTCTTGAAGAGGTGTAGCGGTGGCTGCTTGAAGGTGATGACCACTTCGGTCACACGCTTTTGCAGACGCTTTGCGGCGCGAATGTAGAACGGGACGCCGGCCCAGCGCCAGTTCTCGATTTCAAGCTTGATCGCGGCGAAGGTCTCGGTCTGCGACTCGGGATTGACGCGGTCTTCCTCACGATATCCCTTGACCTGCTCGCCGTCGACCGTACCCGGACCGTACTGACCGCGTGCGGTGTTCTCAACCGGAATGGCTTCGATTGCCTTCCAGACCTTGAGCTTCTCGACGCGTACGGCGGAAGACTCAAAGCTGTCTGGTGGTTCCATCGCGACGAACGACAGCACTTCCATCACATGGTTCTGCAACACGTCGCGCAGGGCACCGGCAGCCTCGTAGAAAGGCCCGCGACCCTCAATGCCGATGGACTCTGCCGCGGTGATCTGGACGCTATCGATGTAGTTGCGGTTCCACACCGGCTCGAAGATGCCATTACCGAAACGAAAGACGAGGATGTTCTGCACCGTCTCTTTGCCGAGGTAGTGATCGATGCGGAAGATCTGGTCTTCGCTGAGTACCGCGTTGATCTCGGTATTCAGCTTCTTGGCACTTTCGAAGTCTGTCCCGAAGGGCTTCTCGATGATGACGCGGACCCAGTTTTTGCCTTCCTCGCCCTTCGTCATGCCGTGCTTGCTGAGGCGCTGCGTGATGTCCGCGAAGAACTCCGGCGCAACCGCGAGATAGAACAGCCGGTTGCCCTCCGTGCCGAACTTGCCGTCCAGCTCAGCAAGGTACTTCTTCAGGTTCTCAAAGCCTTCTTCGTTGTCGAACTCGGTCGCGAAGTACTGGATCTTGTCGACAAACTTCGCGAGCTTCTCTTCTTTCTCGTCGACGCCGCCGCCCTTGACGATGCCGTCGCGCATATCAGGCGCGAACGTCTTCGACAGGTCACGGCGCGCAACGCCGACCACCACGAAATTTTCAGGCAAGAGGTTTTGCTGATCGAGGTGGTAAAGCGCGGGCAAAAGCTTGCGCTTGGTCAGATCGCCCGAGGCGCCAAAGATGACCACGATGCACGGCTCGGGCACCTTCTCTGTGCCCTTATTCGCTTCCACCTGCGCCTGCGAAACATTGATTCCGGATGTTGCCATGGCTGTTCGTCTTCCTTACTTCAAGTGTGTTGGCACTCCGATTGGATGAGCGCGGCTAGGCCGGGATGCACGGCTGCAACAGCAGATTTCCGGATGACTGCCGCGCCGAAGTCAGGAGCCTTCCGGGAAGTCGGCGCCGAGGGTCAGGTCACGCCACTTGGCGATACTCTCCTGCGTCTCAGTAAGCTTCTTCGTGTAACGCTCGTACACATCGCGCCCGAGCAGCAGGTGCACCGGTGGATCGTCGGCATCGGCGATCGTGATCATCGCCTCGATTGCCTTTTGCGGGTCGCCCGCCTGCTTGCCGGCGGCCGTCTCGAAGTAGCTGCGCATCACGCCAGCGGACTGCCTGTAGTCCTCGATCTGCACCTTCGCAACCTGGCCCGAACGGCCAAGGAAGTCTGTACGGAATGGGCCGGGTTCGATGACCGTGACTCGGATGCCGAGCGGCTTGACCTCCTCCGCCAAGGCCTCGGAGAAGCCCTCAACTGCAAACTTCGTCAGGTTGTAGTACGCGATGCCCTGCCGGCCCATCAGGCCTGCACCCGATGACAGGTTCAGGATGTGCCCCGAGCGGCGCTCACGCATGTGCGGCAGCACCGCACGCGTCGTGTCGACGGTGCCGTACACGTTGGTGGCGATGACCTGGTTGATCTCGTCTTCATCGGCCTCTTCGACCGCGCCGGCAAGACCATAACCGGCGTTGTTGACGAGAACATCAATGTGACCGAAAGAATCGATTGCGTCCTGCACGCCGGCGAGGATGGTGTCCTTATCTGTGACGTCGACCGTCAGTGCAAGCGCATGATTCGGGTACTTGTCTGCAAGGTCGATGATCTTGCTCTCGTCTCGCGCAGTTGCGACCACGCGTTCGCCGCGCTTGAGCGCTTCCTCCGCGAGCAAACGACCGAAGCCTGTAGAACAGCCGGTAATGAACCAGACGCGATTCGTAGTGTCAGGCACTTGCTAAACCTTTACTGGCGAAGGAATCACGGCCTCGCCTGCCGCCTTCGGCATGTAGAGCTTCTCAATCGCAAAGACCTTATTCAGCCGTCGCACAAAGCGCTCTTCTGTACCGACAAAGTTTGCCTTCAGGTATGCGTCGACGCACTCAAAGGCAAGCGCCTCCGCGATGATGCGCGCACCCAGCACGATCACGTTCATCTGGTCGTGCTCGACGCCCTGATGCGCGGAGTACGTGTCGTGACACATGCCCGCACGAATACCCGGCATCTTGTTGGCCGCAATGCACACGCCCACGCCGGAACCGCAGATCAGAATGCCGCGTTCCGCCTGTCCGGACATGAGGGCTTTGCCAACGGCTTCAGCAAAATCAGGGTAGTCGGAAGGCTCTGTGTTGTAGGCACCTAAGTCCTGCACATCGTGGCCGAGTGTGGCCACGTGTGCACGAACCAGTTCTTTTAATGGAAAACCCGCGTGGTCGGAAGCAATGGCAATCTTCATCGTGACTTCCTTCCGGTGTTAGCGGCCCTTGGCTGTCTGCGCTGCCTTGATGATGTTCTCCGTGGTGAAGCCATACTTCTCCAGCACCTCAGGCCCGGGCGCCGACGCGCCGAACTTGTCGACGCCGATGGCGACACCATCGCGGCCGATGTACTTCCACCAGGCCATAGTGGAACCGGCCTCAACCGAGACCTTCGGGATACCGTGCGGGAAGATGCTGTCCTTGTATGCCTCGTCCTGCTCTTCAAAGATGGTGAACGACGGCATGGAGACGACACGCGCCTTCAGGCCTGCCTTCTCTAACTCCGGCAGGGACTTCACTACCAACGACACCTCAGAGCCTGTTGCGACGATGATGACGTCCGGGTTTTCCTGCTCGATCAGGATGTATGCACCCTTGCGTGGACCTTCCAGCACCGGGTACTTCGCGACATCGAGCACCGGCAGGTCCTGGCGCGAGAGCGCCATGAACGAGGCGTTCTTGCGCTCCACAGCAAGCGTCCAGCAGGCTGCTGTCTCGTTTGCATCCGCGGGGCGGAAATCCGTGAGCTGCGGGATAGCACGCAGCGCCATCAGGTGCTCCACCGGCTGGTGCGTGGGGCCATCGGCACCCAGGCCGATGGAGTCGTGCGTGAAGATGAAGAGCGAGTGCGTGCTCATGAGCGCGGCCATGCGGAGGGCGGAGCGCGCGTAGTCGGAGAACACAAAGAATGTAGAGCCGAACGGGATGAGACCACCGTGCGCCGCCATGCCGTTGACCGCCGCACACATGCCAAACTCACGCACGCCGAAAAAGATGTTCTTGCCCTTCGGATCGTCGTGGAAGCTCGCCGATTCCTTAAAGATTGTCTTGGTGGACGACGTGAGATCAGCCGCGCCGCCGATCAACTCGGGCACGTTCTTGCCGATAGCTTCGAGCACCACGTTGCCGGCCGTGCGGGTCGCGATGGGCTTCTCCGTCGGGAAAGGCTTGATGTCCTTCGCCCAATCCTTCGGCAGCTCGGCCTTGATCACGCGGTCGAACTCTTCTGCAAGCTCAGGATGCGCCGTTTTGTATTTGCTGAAGAGCTCATCCCACTTGCTGTGAGCCTCGGCACCACGCGTCTTGGCTTGCTCCCAGTTCTTCTTGGCCTCATCAGGGACGACGAAGTCCTTGTCCGGATCCCAGCCGAAGAACTCCTTGGTTTTGCGCGTCGCCTCTTTGCCCAGCGCTTCACCGTGTACGTGCTTGGTGCCGGCCTTTGGGGAGCCGTAACCGATGACGGTGCGCACACGGATAAGTGACGGCTTCTCCTTTTCTTCCTTGGCGATGTTGATCGCCTGCTGCAGCTTCTGCAGGTCTTCACCGTCGTCGACATGCTGCACGTGCCAGTTGTAGGCGTTGAAGCGCTCTGTGACGTTCTCGGTGTAGCTCAGCTCCGTGGGGCCGTCGAGCGAGATCAGATTGTCATCGTAGAAGACGATCAGCTTGCCGAGCTTGAGCGTGCCGGCCAGCGATGCCGCCTCGTGCGAGATGCCCTCCATCAGGCAGCCGTCGCCCACGATGCAGTAGGTGTGGTGGTCGACGATCTCCATGTCCGGCTTGTTGTAGACCGCGGCGAGGTGCTTCTCCGCAATTGCAAGACCGATCGACATGCCGAAGCCCTGCCCAAGCGGGCCGGTCGTAACTTCGACGCCGGGCGTAAAGCCGTACTCCGGGTGGCCCGGTGCCTTGCTGTGCCATTGGCGAAACAGCTTCAGATCGTCAAGCGAAACGTCGTAGCCGGAGAGGAAGAGCGACCCATACTGCAGCATCGACGCATGGCCGTTCGAGAGCACGAAACGATCCCGGTTCGTCCACTTGAAGTCCACAGGATCGTGGATCATGTTCTTGACGAACAGCAGGTAGGCCAGCGGCGACAGCGCAATCGGGGCGCCCGGATGGCCGTTGGCGGCCTTTTCAATGGCATCGACTGCGAGCAGCCGGAGTGTGTCAATCGATAGCTTGTCGAGATCGCTCATTCTTTCCTCGTGGCGGTTCTGAACCGCAAGTGCTGTGCTGCAGAACTTGGATGCGTCCGTGTGCGCCGGTGTACGTTCCGGCGGTCGGCTGCACTTGGGCTAGTGTACTGCGCCCGCTTCATCAGCCGTTGTCACGCCGGCAGCAGCTCAACCTGGTAGTTGTGGCCCAGCCAGCGATCTTGTAGAGGCCAGTGCAGCGTCATCTCGAGCTGCGCGTTGCCGGTTGCCGATAGCGGCAGCTCTGCAATGAAGCCCGGAAAGCCGACCAGCGCAGATTTCGTCATGTTCGTCGTCTTCCAGCCGTCAATGGTCCAGGTCACCTCAAAGTACTCACGGTCCACGATCTGCATGCGCTTGCCGGCGGGTAGCTCACGAAGCGGCCGCGATGCCTGAAAGAACTCAACCTCACTCTTGAACGTGCGCTCCTCCCGCTTCACGCCGTAGCGCTGCTCTACAACGGAAATGCGGTCAAAGACCTTACCGTCCACTGCTGAGCGCAGCAGCTTGATGTACTCCGCATGCGCCCACACCAGCGGCTGCGCCGAGCCGGCAGAGCGGCCGAAGTAGAGACCCTGTTCCGGCAGGTCGGCGTAATCCCACACCTGCTCGGGCAGCATGCCGCCGAACGACGAAAAGCGCTCGATCGCCCTGACATACTGTGCGTAATCGCCGCCCGCGGCCAGTTCGTAGTGAGCTCGCTCGCCGGTCAGGATGGGCCATGCGCGGCCCTGTCCGTAGTGGATGAACGGTTCGCCATCCTTCTGCTGGCCGTAGCCGTCGTGGTTATAGCGACGCCAGCAGGCACCGTACGGTGTGTCGATCTTGAGGATGTGATCGACTACCTTGATCGAGTCGATGATGAGCGGGTCGTCCGCGCGGCGCACACCGTAGCGCACCAGCTCAAGAAAGCCGCCGTCGATAATTTCGTTCGCGGCGAAGTTGAAGCGCTCGCCCGGCCCGCGATTGGCAATGTTGTAGCGTCCCTCGCCCAGCGCCGGGTTGTAGAACGATTCGCCCGGCTGCGGCGGCTGAATGCGCACGTAGTGCCGCTTGATGTCCGGATGCAGCACGCCGTCGCTGGTCGTGGTCCATTCGTCGAGATGCTCTTCGATCCAGTCGGCATAGCTCTCCAGAAAGGTGCCGAGCTCCGGTGATTGGTGCGCACGCGCAATGT
>CAXTJS010000037.1:0-19554 GCA_964244605.1 uncultured Terriglobus sp.
GCGTCCTCCTACTTTCCTGCTGGATGCTTTACGCGAGAAGCTGCGTGACCGGCTTCCATTCGCGACCCTGCGATTCTGCCACGGCCTGGTAGGTAAGCGCACCGCGGTAGGTGTTTACCCCCTCGGCGATGCCGCTGGTCGCGCGGATAGCTACTTCGGCACCCGCGTCCGCGAGGCGTTTCACGTAGGGGAAGGTTGCATTGGTGAGCGCCAGCGTAGACGTGTTCGGCACGGCTGCGGGCATGTTGGTGACGCAGTAGTGCACCACACCATCGACCACATATGAGGGATCGCTATGCGTGGTCGGCCGAGCCGTTTCGATGCAGCCGCCCTGGTCGATGGCTACGTCCACAATCACGGCACCCTTCTTCATCTTCGAAACCATTGCGGCCGTCACCAGCTTCGGGGCGGAGTGGCCCGGAATCAACACGCCACCCACCAGCAGATCGGCCTCCGATGCGGCCTTGGCGATGTTGTAGCTGTTGGACGCAAGCGTCTGCACCTGCCCGCCGAAGATGTCGTCGATCTCGCGTAGCCGATTCAGATTAAGGTCGATCATAGTCACGCGCGCGCCCATACCCAGCGCCATTTTTGCCGCGTTCGTACCCACGATGCCGCCACCAAGGATAACGACATTGCCCGGCAAGACGCCGGGGACACCACCCAGCAGAACACCGCGGCCGCCATGCTCCTTCTGCAGGTGGGCCGCGCCCATCTGCACGCTGAGACGGCCCGCTACCTCACTCATCGGCGTCAGCAGCGGCAGTGTGCCCTGCGCGTCGCGCACCGTCTCATAGGCGATGCCGGTCACACCCTTGCTCAGCAACGCATCGGTAAGGTCGCGCACCGGCGCGAGGTGCAGGTAGGTAAACAGCACGAGCCCATCGCGGAAGTGGCCGTACTCCTTCGCTGTCGGCTCCTTTACCTTGACGACCATGTCTGCCGTGCGCCAAACGTTGAACGCGGTACCAACGATCTCCGCGCCGGCGTTCTGGTAGTCGTCGTCCGGGAACGCGGACAGATCGCCGGCACCGGTCTCGACCAGCACGGTGTGCCCTGCATCGACCAGCGCGCTCACGCCGGCCGGGGTGATGCCGACGCGGCTTTCGTGGTCCTTAATCTCTTTTGGAACTCCAACAATCATGCTCAGTTACCTTCCGCCTCTATGGTACCCGCGCACGAAAAGCTGGTGCGGCAAGGGCGCTGCTTGTGCGTCCGGCGGTGGACACAAGGGCTACAATCGTGAGAACGCCGAAAAGCAGGAAGCCAATCAGACGCATGCCGCAGAACGACTACAAGGGACGCACCTCACGATCGCGCAGCCTGCGCTCGCTCTTCTCCATCTTCTCGAACGACCTTGCCATCGATCTCGGCACGGCGAACACGCTGGTATACGCCCACGGCAAGGGCGTCGTAGTGAATGAGCCTTCCATCATCGCGGTGAACACCGTGACCAAGGAAGTGGAGGCCGTCGGCAAAGAGGCCAAAGAAATGGTCGGCCGCACGCCCGGCAACATCATCGCCATCCGGCCCATGAAAGACGGCGTCATCGCCGACTTCAAGCAGACCGAAAAGATGCTGAACTACTTCATCCAGAAGGCACACAACCGCAAGATGCTGGTGCATCCGCGCATCATCATCGGCGTCCCAAGCGAGATCACGCAGGTGGAAAAGCGCGCGGTGGAGGACTCCGCCTATCGCGCCAAGGCGAGCGAGGTTTACTTGGTCGAGCAGGCGATGGTCGCGGCCATCGGCGCGGGCCTCCCCATCACCGAGCCAGGCGGCAACATGGTCGTCGACATCGGCGGCGGCACCACGGATATCGCGGTCATCTCGCTGGCAGGTATCGTGTATTCGCGCTCGGTACGCATGGCCGGCAACCAGATGGACGAAGCGGTGATGAACTTCCTCAAGCGGAAGTACAACCTGCTCATCGGTGAGCGCACCGCCGAGATGATCAAGATGGAGATCGGCTCCGCCTTCCCGCTGGACAAGCCGCTCACCATGGAGATCAAGGGTCGCAACCTCATCGAAGGCGTGCCCAAGACCATTACCATCGACGACTCCGAAATCCGCGAATCGCTCGCCGAGTGCATCGCGACCATCATGAACGCCATCCGTGTAGCGTTGGAGCGCACCCCGCCGGAGCTTTCCGCCGACATCTCAGACCGCGGCATCGTGCTAACCGGTGGCGGTGCGTTGATCAAGAACCTTGACCGCCGTATTCGCGAGGAAACAGGCCTGCCCGTGTCCATTGCGGACGATCCGCTCGCCTCCGTAGTGCTTGGCACCGGACGCATGCTGTCTGACTTCGGCCTGCTTCGCAAGATCTCTATCGACTAGAGCCCGGGCCGCCATGGACTCCTTCGTCGCACGTTACAAGAGTCTGCTCGTTCTGCTTGCCGTGCTGATGGCCCAGGTCATCGGCCTGGCGACGCAGATGCGCCGTCCTGATTACCTCTCTCGGCTCGACGGGCACAACGTTCGCGTAGTGCGCGGCTGGACCGCCTACACCATCGTGCCGGTGGAGAAGCTCTTCTGGCACATGGGCCAGGGCATCCGCAACGCTTGGCATGGCTACGTCGACCTGCGGCATGTGCGGCAGCACGACAAGGATTTGCAGTACCAGATTGACCAGTTGCGCCTGCAGGAAGCCGGCATGCTCGAGGATGCGCGGCAGGGCCAGCGGTTGGAACATTTGCTCGGCTTCAAGCAGACCTACGTCGGCAAGACGGTCGCTGCGCAGGTGATCGGCACCGGCGGAAACGATCGTTCGCGCATCCTTGTGCTCAACAAAGGCTCGAACTCCGGCCTGGCATCGGACATGGCCGTGATCACGCCGGACGGCATCGTCGGTAAGCTCCGCGATGTGTATCCCGATTCATCGCAGTTGCTACTCATGAACGACGGCAGCTCCGGTGTCGGCGTGATCCTCGCGAACGTGCGCAGCCGCGGCATCCTGCGCGGCACGGCTGCCGGCAATGTGCAGATCGGAACGCTCTTGCCAGACGACCGCATCAAGCCGGGTGAGCCTGTGGTGACCAGCGGCGGCGATCGCGTCTTTCCGCGCGGCCTGAGTGTCGGCACGGTGCGGTCCGTGTCGCTCGATCCCGAGCATCAGCCCTACACGTCGATCCTGCTCAAGCCGGCAGCCAACCTGGACCGCCTGGAAGAAGTGCTGGTGATTACCGACGTCGCCCAGCAGCTTGCAGGCTCCGTTGCGGCGGAGAACTCGAACGATCCTGCCGACCGCCGCGCGTCTGAGATCGTCGCCGAGCGGCTACCCGGATTGCACGAGGACAAGAGCAAAGAGCCTGAGAAGATTGAAGCCGACAAGGGCGACAAGCCCATGGAAAAGCAGGTCGTCTCGTCGGTGAAGCCCACGCAGGCACTGCATGCCGATCACTACACGCCCGGCACCGTGCCGAATGCGGTCGAGCTCAAGCCAGGCGCGCGCCACCCAGGCGCAGACGCGACAAACGGAGGCAAGAACTAGTGCCCCGCGGCTTTGCCACACGGCGCGAGATGGAAGAGCACCACTTCCACCTGATCGTGACGATCGGCGCGCCGCTGATCGCACTGTTTTTGGCGGCCTATTTGCCGAAGCTGATCCCGATGGCGGCTATCGTCGACTGGCCCCTGATCGTCGTCGTGTACTTCGCCATCTCGCGACGCAGCCCCATCGCCGGCACCATGACTGGTACCATCACCGGCCTCTTGCAGGACACCCTCAGCAACCAGTACATCGGCGTCAACGGCATCGCGAAAAGTCTCGTCGGTTTCATTGGCGCATCGCTCGGCCTCAAAATTGACGTCGACAACTTCGTAACGCGCTCGCTGTTGAACTTCGGCTTTTCCCTGCTGAACTCGGCAATCCTTTACCTGGTACAGCGCGTGCTCTTGGGCAGTCACAACTATGGTGTGCTCTGGCTGCATGAGCTCGCGCGCGCCGGTGTGAATACTGCGGTGGCGCTGCCGGTATTCCTGCTGCTGGACCGGGCGCGTTCGGATTTTTAGGGTCGTGGCCTCATCTCTGGCTGCAGCTTGATCTCTTCATGCTCACCGGCGGCAATACTCTTCAGCGGTTCGGCCTGGTGCTGCAGCGCCTTGCGATCTGCGTCGGTCACGGCTGGCAAGGCATACACCTCCAGCTCGCTCCCGTGCAGGACCGCAAGCGTTAGGCCATCGGGAGAAAGCGCGAAGTTTTGCGGTGCGCGTTGCACCGGTCCGGAGTTGGCTCGCAGCATTTCGACGCCGCCGCGGAAGTTATAGACGCGGATCTCCTGACCGCGGACCTCTTCCGCGCTGACGCGTTCTGCCGCATCCGAGCCGGCTTGCAGCACCGTGTCGCGCAGGGCGAACCGGCCTGAAGCGGGCGCGCTTGAGAGCGACGGCCACACAGGTGCGTCGTCCGTCGTGAAGACCCAGTTCGCCTCGGCGTTCAGGTCGAAGCCGGCCAGCAGCCTGCGGTCGTCGCCGCCCCTGCAGCCCGTTGCGATAAAGGTGGACTCGCCCAGAAACTCGGCCCGTGGCTGGCAGGTGCTAGTGAAGCCCGCAAGCTCCATCGTCTTGCCCGCAAAAGGGTGAAAGTCGAAGCCCCAGTGCATCCTGTCTTCGCGGGTGGTGCTCAGAAAACCCAGTGACGTGAATGCCGTATAGAAGGGCCGCTCCGCCTCCACATGCGCGCGCAGCTTGAAGCTGGGGTGCTCGCCCTCGAGCACGCTGTAGAAGGCCGCGCGCACCGTGTGCTCGAGCGGAACCGTGGGGTCGTCGCCAATGTGACGCTCCGGCGTGGTTTCCACCAGTACGAGGTCGCCGGACTGGCTTACCTCCACGATCTCGATCTCACCCTTGGCCTCAAGGACGAGGTGGCGCTCTACACCTTCATGGCCGTGCAGAGCGCGCACGAGGTACAGGTTGTTGCGAACGCGCAAAAGGAAGCGTCCATCGCGCAGCGGCCACAGGTACCGGTTATGGTCGTGCGTGCGCCACTCCGCCTCATGTACCAGCTTGCCGTCCGGCAGGTGCAGCACTACAGCCCGGATCAGACGAACGGAGTCGGTGTCTCGGTCTTCGCTGGACCGCGGTACCAGCTTGTGCGCGTTGAAGGTGACCAGCACATGCTCGTTGTCGATGAAGTCTAATGAGTTCATCGAGTACCCCTCACGCTGCAGGATCGGCGAGGTAACGGGCCGGTAGCCAAGCTTCTCAAGCGAGACGTGGTACTTCGGCACTGCAGGCTGAGGAGCGCGCGTGGCGGCATTCGCGCCCATGGCAAGGCTCAGACCGGCGATCGCAGATGCTGCCAAGTGCTTCACTCGCCTTAATGCTAACCGCCCCGCATCGCAACGGACGGAGCTGCGGCATGCGAGAGGTTGGCTCCCTTCAATCTCACCGCAAACCGATGTGCGACAGTGAAAGAACATGCCACTGTCCACACGCAGACTTGGATTCATGGCCTGCGGCACCGCCGCGGCGTTGTGGGGTACAGGCTTCTTTTTCGGCAAGATCGCGCTGCGGGAGATGGGTGTGCCGCACATGGTGCTCTACCGCTTCCTCTTCGCGGCGGCCGCCATGCTGCCCTTCTTGCCACGGCGACGCCCCTCGTTCTCTGCGGCGGACACACGCACGCTCGCTATTGGTGCCCTGTTCGGCATTCCGGTGCAGTTCCTGGTTCAATTCCATGGGCTCGCCCTCACCACGCTGGCACATGCGGCGCTGATGGTCGGCACCATGCCGGTAATCCTGGCTGCCAGCGCGGCGATGTTCCTGCATGAGCGCCTTGACCGCGCGGGTTGGCTTGCGCTCGCCGCCTCCACGTGCGGAGCTTGCCTGATTGCGCTGAGCCGCTCACACTCTGACGCGGGCAGCGCCAGCCTCTGCGGTGACGGAATGGTGCTGGTGTCGCTCTGCCTCTCCCTCGTGTGGATCATTACCAACAAACGCCTCATGGCACGGCACGCGGCTGCAACGGTGAGCAGTTACGGCCTGTTGCTGGGTACCGTGATGCTGGCTGTGTGGGTGGTGCTCACGAGCGGTTTGCCTCCCGTTCGCCACATCTCCGTGGCAGCGTGGCTCTCGCTTGCTGCAAGCGGCGTGCTGTGCACGGCGTCCACAACGCTGCTTTGGAATTGGAGCATCACGCAGGTAGCCGCCTCTGAGGCTGGCGTCTTCCTGAACCTGGAGCCGATGATGGGGTCAGTGCTCAGCATTTGGCTGTTCCACGAACGGCTTGGATGGCAGGCATGGGTCGGCGGAGCAGTTATCGTGGCAGCCGCACTGGTGCTGACCACACACGCAAACACAACCGTGCCGCGGGAGCCGGAACCCCTGTTGGCTTTGGAGTAGTTTGAACCCGATTCGCCTCATCGCCACGGACCTCGACGGCACCCTCGTTCACTCCAGCGGCACCATCACCCCGCGCAACATTGCGGCGGTGGAGCGTGCGCAGCAGCGTGGCATCGAAGTAGCCATCTGCACGGGACGCCGCCACAGCTATGCGCTTCGTGCCGCGAACAGGCTGCGCCGCAACGAAGGTGGCGTGATCATCAGCTCGAATGGAGCGGTCACACGCACGGCCGCTGGTGAGCTCTACTGGCGCTGCTCCCTTTCGCTCGATCTGGTCGTGCGCATGTGCGCGGCGCTGCATGATTTTCGCAACGCTCTGGTCATCACCTATGACCGCTTCCGGCCGGATGGGGGAGATGCAAACGGCGCACTGTTGCTGGAGGAGATCGATCATCTTCACGGCAGCATCCGTTCCTGGATGGAGATCAATGCGACATCCATCCGGCGCGTGCCGCGGCTGGAAGATGCGCTGCTGGATGCGGGCGAGGAGCCCATCCAGGCGATGCTCTGCGGTGGTATGGAGCGCATGCGGCGCGCGGAGCGGCTTCTGCAGGAGCAGTTCGCCGACGAGCTGGACACCTACCGCACGGAGTACCCCGGCAAGGACCTGTGCATCCTGGATATCCTGCACAAGGGTCGCTCGAAAGGTTCTGCACTGCTGCAACTCGCGGAGCGGCGCCAGGTGCGCGCGGAAGAGATCCTCGCGATTGGTGACAACTGGAACGATGAGCCTATGCTGCGCGTGGCTGGACACAGCGTCGTGCTGCAGAACGCGCCCGATGACCTAAAGCAGCACGCCGCGGAGCAGGGCTGGCACATCGGCGAGGCGGGCGACCTGGATGGGTTCTCGACCGCTCTCGACTTGCTGGTGGCTTAGGTTAAGCGAAGGCGCCTGAGCTTGCCCTCACGGCACAGCATCGGTAGGCTTAGGCAAGTGCTGGGATATCGATTTGCGCGTTGGATGCTGTGCGGGTTGCTGGCGACGGCAGGCGTAGCCCGCGGCATGGAGCGCATCACCCTGAGCAACGGTTTCACCGTCGATTGCCATCATCGCGGAACGTCCACGGAAGGCAAGACACGGTTGTTCCTGCGCGAGGACGAGTCGAGCTTCCTTGACGTGGACGCGTCGCGCATTACGAGCACGGAGCCTCTACAGGCTACCGCGGTCGTTGCAGACAAGCCTCGCGTTGAGGCACCGGGGCGCGTAGTGCCGTTGCCCTCTGCGGGCGTAGAAGAGCTACTCGCGCAACAGGGTGAAGCGCACCATTTGAACGTAGACTTGCTGAAGAGTGTTGTGCAGGCTGAGAGCGGCGGCCATGGCCGTGCCGTCTCCCGTGCGGGCGCACAGGGCTTGATGCAGCTGATGCCCGGCACGGCAAAGTCGTTAGGTGTGACAGACAGCTTTGCGCCCGATCAGAACCTGCGCGGCGGCACGACTTATCTGGATCGCCTGCTCGTCCGCTACCACGACGATCTTGCACTGGCACTCGCCGCCTACAACGCCGGGCCCGGCGCCGTGGACCGCTACCATGGCGTACCGCCCTACCGCGAGACGCAGGCCTACGTGGCGCGCATCATCCGCGAATTCAACCGGCGCACCGTGCTGGCGCAGCGCGCGGCGCTTGCTCAGGTCACCGCCGCAAAATGAGTCAAGGCACGGCAGCGAAGCAGAACGGCAAGCGCAACATTGTCCTCGGCATTGTGGTCGCGCTTGTGGCGGCAGTTATCTACTATGCCGTACGTCGCGGATTTACCTTCGACCTTCGGTCATTTCTGCAGCAGATCAGACGCATCAGCCCTGTGCATGCCATCGCCGCCGTGCTGCTGATCTATGCGACGTATCTGCTCCGGTCCATTCGCTGGGTCGTGTTCCTTCGCTCGCAGAAGCGCATTCCCTTGCTCTCTCTCGTAGGCACGCAGTTCACGGGCTTCACCGCAGTGGCACTGTTCGGCCGCATTGCAGATCTGTCTAGGCCCTTCCTCGTTGCGCAGAAGACGGGCACGGCTCTGCCGGGGCAAATCGCGGTCTACACCATCGAGCGCATGTTCGACCTCGGCGCTGCCGCCCTGATCTTTTCAAGCGCGCTCGCGTTCACACCGAGCAATCTGCCGCATCACGAGATCTTCGTGCGCGTGGGCGTTGCAAGTCTCGCGGGCACCCTGCTGCTGGCGGCTTTTGCAGTGGCTATACGCGTCGCCGGCGTAAAGCTCGCGAGTGCAGCGGCTCGCCTGCTCACGCCCCGCTCAAGTGGGTTGGCTGCAAGCGTTGAAAACAAACTGCTTGCCTTTCGGGCAGGCCTCAGCGCCATCAACTCGCTATCGGAGTTTCTGCTGGTCAGCCTCATGAGCCTGTGCCTGTGGCTGCTAATCGCCTTTGCTTACGTCGAAGCGGCCCATGCGTTCACTGCGGAACCAACGCTTGCAGCTCTCAGCTTTCCACAGACCATGCTGCTCATGGGTGCGTCCATCGGCGGCTCGCTGCTGCAACTACCCATCGTGGGCTGGTTTACGCAGATTGCGACCACGGCTGCTGCTATGCACGCGTTCTACGGCACACCGCTTGAGACGGCCACCGCGTGCGGCGCGCTCTTGTTGCTGGTTACGTTCATCAGCGTCATACCGGTCGGGCTGGTCTACGCGCGCATCGACCGTGTGCGCCTGGGCGATCTTCGTCAGAAGTCCGCCACGCTGGAGGAGACGGCATGAAGTGCCCCTTCTGCGGCTATGCGCAGGACAAGGTCGTCGACTCACGCGAGAGCAAAGAGGCCGATTCGATTCGTCGCCGGCGCGAGTGCGAGCGCTGCACCAAGCGCTTCACCACCTACGAGCGCATCGACGAGATCCCGTACATGGTGGTCAAGAAAGACGGCCGCCGCGAAAAGTTTGACCGGCAAAAGGTGCTGAGCGGCGTGATGCACTCGTGCCAGAAGCGACCCATCTCCACCGGCAAGCTGCAGAGCATCGTGGATGAAACCGAGGCTTTCGTGGTGGATTCACCCGACCGGGAACGCACCACAAAGGAAGTTGGCGAACTGATTATGAGTCGCCTCCGCGAGCTCGATACGGTGGCGTACATCCGCTTCGCCTCGGTGTATCGCGACTTCAAGGACGTGCGGGAGTTCGAGGCAGAGCTGCGTGAGCTGCTCTCGACAATGCCACGGAAAAAACAGCCACAGGCGTAGCCGCGAAAGAAGCAGCCGCAGGCGTAAACTTCGCACTGGCTCTCCGCATCACAGCACGTGATGACGAAGCAAAGAATTGCATGCGTGCTGCTCCTGGTGCCGTTCGCGCTCAACGGCTGCAGACGCGACGCTACAGTGAGCAAGGGCGCGCCCGTGGGTGCCGGCCCAGAGGCCGTCAAATTCGACCCCGCACCCAGGGCCGCAACGCTGGGCACGATCGGCGGCACGGTTCTCTTCCGCGGGGCACCGCCGCCGCGCGTCCCCATCGATATGAGCCAGGACCCGGCGTGCGCCTTCGCGGCAAGCCCGAATCTCTCGGAACAGGTCATCGCCGAAAAGGGCAAGCTGGCCAACGTCTTTGTGTATGTGAAAGGAGCGCCACGCTTTAACAAGCCGGCGATGCCGGTGCACGTGGACCAGCACGGCTGCCGCTTTGTGCCGCATGTGGTGGCCATTGCAGCCGGCGGCACGGTTGAATTCAGCAACTCCGATCCGACGATGCACAACGTGCACAGCATGGCGGTAGAGGCCGGCAACAAGCGTGTGGACATCTCACAGGGCCCCGGCTCCAAGCCGCAGGATGTCGTGTTCGCGGAGGCCGAGAACATGGTGCCGGTCCGCTGCAACAATCATCCGTGGATGAACGCCTTTATGAATGTGAGCCCGAACACCTTCTTCGCCGTAACCGACAAGGACGGGCTCTTCACCATACCCGAATTGCCGGAGGGCAACTACACCCTCGTCTTCGTGCATGAGAAGCTTGGCACGCAAGAGGTGCCCGTGAGCGTAAAGGCACTCGGCAAGACGACGATCTCCGCCACATTTGCGGCACACTAGCCTTCCGCACGCCGAGGACAAAGATGCATCCCATCACGTTCAGTCTGGTCACGCATACGCTCCCGGTCTGGTTTCTGCTCGTGGGGCTCTTTCTGCCCCGCATCGCATTGCTGGTGCGCTGGTGGGACTCGCAGCCCGCAAGCTTCCATTCCGTCGGGTTGGTGCCGCTGATTGCCGCCATCCTTGTGCCGCGCATCGTCTTTCTTTTCCTCATCTACAACGACGCGGGCATCACCGGCTGGTTCATCCTGCATGCGATCGCGCTTGTCATCGCCTGGGGCGGCTTCGGCGGCAACCAGGTACGCCGTAGACGCCGCACCGACTACTAACGGACGCGACCTGTCGCGCATTCACGTATCCTTGAGGCAGACACAGCCGAGAGGACAGGGACGCACGCGGCATGGAGCGGAGACGAGTTGGCATTCTGGGCGCGACCGGCACCGTGGGTCAACGTTTCGTGCAGTTGCTGGAGCGGCACCCGTGGTTTGAGGTCGCATGGCTTGCAGCGAGTGATCGCTCCGCCGGCAAGCTCTACCGCGACGCATGCGCCTGGAAGCTGGACACGCCAATGCCGGAGCGTGTCGCCAACCTGTCCCTGCAAGCGAATACGCCCGCGCAGGGCAACTCTGCAGACCTGCCACGTACGATCTTCGCCGCACTCGATGCAGACGTAGCACGGGAGCTGGAGCCGCTATTTGCCGCTGCCGGTTGTGCCGTCATTTCAAATTCAAGTGCCTTCCGCATGACCGAAGACGTTCCTCTCGTGGTGCCGGAAGTGAACGGCGAACACCTGCCACTGCTTGAGTCGCAGGCCGTTCGCAAGAACTCAGGCGGTTTCATCGTCACGAATCCGAACTGTTCCGCCATCGGCCTGGTGCTCGCACTCAAGCCGTTGGAGCAGCACTTCGGCATCGAGAGCCTCTTCGTCAGCACGATGCAGGCGGTCAGCGGCGCGGGCTACCCAGGCGTTGCATCGCTAGACATCCTCGGCAACGTCGTCCCGTTCATTCGCAATGAGGAAGAGAAGCTGCAGGAAGAGATTGGCAAGCTGCTGGGCCGTTACTCCGGCGATGCGATTGAGACCTTGCCGGCAAAGGTCAGTGCGCACTGTAACCGCGTCGCAGTGGTCGACGGCCACACGGAGTGCATCAGCGTGAAGCTGCGTACGCCTGCCACGCACGACGAGATCCTCAAGGCATGGGCTGGCTTTCAGCCGCTGGACGGTCGCGATCTCCCATCCGCTCCGAAGCTGCCCGTCGTCTATAACGAAAAGATCGATCGGCCTCAGCCACGCCTCGACGTGATGAACGGCAACGGCATGAGCACCACGGTCGGGCGGCTTCGGCCCTGCTCGCTACTCGACTGGAAGTTCGTGCTCACGACGCACAACGTGATCCGCGGCGCGGCGGGCGCAGCCATCCTGAACGCAGAGGTGCTGGCGCGCAGCGGCAAGCTGCCAAAGGATGCGCCGCACACGGGACCGTCTGCATGAGCATAGACAGGCGACAGATCGCGGTCATGAAGTTCGGCGGCACCTCTGTGGAAGACGCGGTCGCCATCCGGCGCACAACGGACATCGTGCGCGGGCGTCACCACGCCGGGCGCGTGCCTTTCGTCGTGGTTTCCGCGATGGCAAAGGTGACCGACTCCCTGCTCGCGGCGGCCGACGCTGCAGGACGCGGAGAACGCGCGGGCGCTCTTGCCATGAGTGCTCGGCTGCGCGGCCGCCATGTTGAGACGGCGGCGAAGCTCGTCGGCGCGGCAGCTAACCTGAACCTCTCCACCGCACTGCACGCGGAGTTCGACGCGCTTGACGAGCTGCTGCGCGGCATTGCCGCAGTGGGCGAGCTAACACCGCGCACGACAGACCTTGTCGTCAGCTTCGGAGAACGGCTCTCAAGCCGCATCGTTGCCGCGGCGTTTGAGCATGCCGGCTTGCCGAGCGTGCACATGGATGCGCGCGACTGCATCGTGACGGACGATGCCTTCGGCAAGGCCACACCGCAGGAAGCGGCGATTGCGCACAAGCTTGAAGAGCACGCCCTGCCACTGCTCAACGCCGCACAGATACCGGTGATGGGCGGCTTCATCGGCGCAACTGCGAGCGGTGTGACCACGACACTTGGCCGGGGCGGCAGCGACTTCTCCGCAGCGCTTGTTGGCGGTGGGCTGCAGGCCGGCGTGATTGAAATCTGGACTGACGTGGATGGCATCATGACGACCGATCCGCGCATCTGCGGCGATGCCCTGCGCGTCAAGACGATCAGCTTTGAGGAGGCCGCGGAGCTCGCCTACTTCGGTGCAAAGGTCTTGCACCCGGCGACGATTCTGCCTGCCGTGCAGCAAAACATTCCCGTGTACGTGCTGAACTCACGCAACGCCACAAGCGAGGGTACGCGCATCACCGCCGTCGCACCGCCCTGCCGCTCGCCGTTCAAGTGCATCGCAGTCAAGCGGCGGCTCACCATCGTCGACATCGTGGCGAGCCGCATGCTCATGTCGCATGGGTACCTCAAGGCAGTCTTCGACGTCTTTGACAAGCATCGCGTCGTCATCGATATGGTGTCCACGAGCGAGGTCTCGATCTCCGTCACAGTCGACACCAGCGATAGGCTGCCCGCGATCGCCGAGGACCTGCAGAAGATAGCCGACGTGAAGTACGAGAGCAACAAGGCGCTCATCTGCATGGTGGGAGAAGACATCCGAGGCCATAACGGCATCGCCGGCAAAGTGTTCACGGCGGTGGAGCACGTGAACGTACGCATGATCTCGCAGGGTGCAAGCGAGATCAACATGAGCTTCATGATTGAAGAGGACGACGTTGCAGAAGCCGTGCGCGCTTTGCATACGGCATTCTTCAGCGATCCCGATCAAGCGATTTTTGACCTGTCCGCGCGGCCTGCGCTGGCAGCGGCATAGCAGCACGCAGGCCTGGAGAAACAATGCGGATACTGGTTCTTGGACATGGAAAGACGGGCAAGCTGGTGGCCGACGTGGCGCACGAGCGTGGACACGGCGTGCACGTGCTCGATGCAAAGGAGAACCCCGGAGCGGCCGCGCTGACGGCACCTTTCATCGCGGGCTTTGACGTCGTGGTCGACTTCACCACGCCTGAAGCCGTGCTAACGAACCTCCGCGCGCTGCTCTACAACGGTGCCAAGGTGGTCGTGGGCACCACGGGCTGGTACGCGAGCCTGGAGGACATGAGCGAGCTCGCCGAGCGCAAGAGCGCAGGCCTGCTCTACGGCACCAACTTCTCAGTCGGTGTGCAGACCATGCTCAAGCTGGCCAAAGAGATGGCTGCGCTACTCGGCCCTGCGGGGTATCGCCTCTCCATCGAAGAGACGCACCACGTCACCAAGCTGGACGCACCAAGCGGTACGGCACTTACCTTGCAGAAGGCGGTAGCATCCGCGGGCGAGGTGGGCATCACCTCCAATCGCGAGGGCGACGCAGCCGGCCTGCACGTGCTGGAAGCGCGCAGCGATGCGGACCGTGTCGTGCTCACGCATGAGGCTTTCTCCCGCAGAGGCTTTGCAGAAGGCGCCGTGCGCGCGGCGGAGTGGCTTGCCTCCCGCACCGGTGTGTATGACTTTCAGGATGTCTACGGCCAGCTGTGAATCGCGGTCGTCAAAGGAGTTTGGATGAGTGCAGTTGCAGAAGCAGAGAAGCCGTTCACAGAGCTGACCTTTGACGAAAAGCTGGACCGCTTTGCGCTGGTCGCAGTACGCGTCGGGCTGAACCTGCAGCCCGGCCAGGAACTGGTGATCACGGCCTCGCTTGATCAAGTGCCGCTCATCCGCCGCATCACAGAACACGCCTACAAGGCGGGCGCACTCGCAGTGACCACGCTCTACAGCGACGACGAGACCGCGCTGGCCCGCTACCAGTTCGCGCCTGACGCGAGCTTTGACTCAACACCAAAGTGGCTGGCAGACGGCATTGCCGCTGCCTACGGCTCAGGCAGTGCAAGGCTCGGCATCACCGGCGCGAACCCCGCGCTGCTCAAGGATCAGGACCCCGCGAAGGTAAGCCGCGCAAACATCGCCGCATCGAAGGCGATGAAGCCGGCGATGGAGCTCATCACGCGGCATGCCATAAACTGGTCGATCCTTGCCGGCGCTACACCCGCGTGGGCCAAGCTCGTCTTCCCGCACCTGCACGAGGCCGAGGCGGTGCCTGCTCTGTGGGAAGCGATCTTCAAAGCATCGCGCATTACGGGTGACGATCCTGTTGCGGACTGGAAGACGCATGGCCGCAACATTGCGGCACGCGTCGACATGCTGAACGCCAAACGCTTCAGCGCGCTGCACTTCAAGGGACCCGGCACCGATCTGGAAGTCGGCCTCGCGGACGATCATCTCTGGGCGGGTGGCGGCGGCGAGTGCGGCAACGGCATCTTCTGCAACGCAAACATTCCCACCGAAGAGTGCTTCACCACGCCGCACAAGGATCGCGTGAACGGCATGGTCACCGCGTCCAAGCCGCTGTCGCACCAGGGCACGCTGATCGAAAACATCCAGGTCCGCTTTGAAAACGGCAAGATTGTGGAAGCGAATGCGAGTGCGGGCGAAGAGGCACTGCGCAAACTTATTGCCGTGGACGAAGGCGCGAGTCATCTTGGCGAGGTCGCGCTTGTGCCACATGGCTCGCCCATTGCGCAGAGCGGCCTGCTCTTCTGGAACACGCTCTTCGACGAGAATGCCGCAAGCCACATCGCTCTCGGCCAGGCGTATGCCACATGCATCCGTGACGGCGAATCGATGGACGAGGCGGCGCTTGCCGCGAAGGGCGCAAACACAAGCCTGATTCATGTGGACTGGATGATCGGCTCCGGCGAAGTCGACGTGGACGGTGTCTTCTCAGACGGCACACGCGAGCCACTGATGCGCACGGGGGAGTGGGCGCAGGCGCTTGCGTAGCGCTCGCAGCGGGATACACTTTAGGGCGGCATGAACGCATCTGTTTCGCTCTCCGGCTTAGGCACCGCACTGGTCACACCGTTTCACGCGGACGGCTCTCTTGACCTGCAGGCACTCGCAACGCTCGTCGATTGGCAGATTGAGAGCGGCGTCAACTTCCTGGTTCCCTGCGGCTCCACCGGCGAAGCGTCCACGCTCAGCGAGGAGGAAACGACGGCGGTTGTTCAAGCTGTGGTGAAGGCTGCAGCCGGACGCGTGCCGGTGTTTGCCGGTTGTACCCACAACTCGACCGCTGAGGCGGTGCGCCGGGCCAAGCTGCTTGATCAGATCGATGGCCTTACCGGCATCCTCACGGCCAACCCCTACTACTCCAAGCCAAGCCAGCGCGGGCAGTTTCTCCACTTCCAGGCAATTGCACAAGCCGTCCAGAAATATGTTCTGCTCTACAACATTCCGGGACGAACAGCGGCAAACCTGGAGCCCGCAACGGTGCTCGCGCTCGCGGCGCTGCCCAACATCCTTGGCGTAAAAGAATCGAGCGGCAATCTCGTGCAGATTTCAGAGTTGCTTGCCAAGGTGCCAGAAGGATTTCATGTGCTAGCCGGGGACGACTACCTCGCCCTGCCCGTGCTTGCCGCGGGCGGCGTCGGGCTGGTTTCCGTCGTCGCCAACGTCGCGCCCCTACAACTCGCTCGCATGCTGCAGGCCGCGGCGAGCGGGGAGTGGCAGACCGCGCGCGAGCTTGGCCGTAAGCTGGCCGCGCTGACGACTGCGCTTTTCAGCGAGCCCAACCCGTCACCTACGAAGGCTCTGCTGGCAGCAATGGGACGCATCGGGAGCGATGCCGTCCGCTTGCCTATGGTGCCCGTTGAACCGAAGACGTTGGAGCGCCTGAAGACGCTTGCGGCAGAGCTTTCTCTGCTTTAAGCAGATCTCCTACTGCTGTAGTCCTGTTGTCGTCCTGCCTCTACGGCGTCATTTCTACCGGAGCGACGGCTCTATCGTCGCGGAGCGGAGAAACCTGCTGTTTGCCCGGAGCGGCAACGGCTCTCAAAGGACAAGCAGGTCTCTCCACTACGCTGCGCTCCGGTCGAAATGACGTTCCTGAAGAGAGCCTGAGATATGCCCAGGAGTTTCTAATCCTCGGCTTCGATCTCCAGCGCCGCATACCAGTCCGCATACGGCGTGTTGCGCGCGAGATGACGGTTGTAGTCGGGTGCGCCATCCGTCCACCACGGACCGCCTCGTTCACCAAGTGCGTGCTTTGCTTCGTCGACGGCTTGCCGTGCAGCCTCACGTGCAAGGGCGTCGCCTTGCCGCATGGCAAGGCCTTTCGCGCTACGGGCCTGCATCAGCGCACGCACAAGCGACGTGCGTCGCTCCGGATCGAGTGCGGGATCGGAGCAGCGCCACAGGCGCCCGCGTACTACGAAGTAACGGCCATCCGGTGTCGTTGGTGCCTTGCCCACAAGCAGTTCGATGCCGGATTGTTACACTCAACCTCATGCCTGAAGGTGTTGAGAAACAGGGCGCTGCCTCACTTGAGCAGCGCATCGAGCAGTACTTTGCCATGGGCGCAGCCGCAGGCGCGGAACGTGGGGCTGTGGACGCCTTCAACGAGCTGCGATCGCTGTTGGAGATTGGCCACTTGCGATCGGCCGAGCCGGACGCCACCAGCACGCTTGGCTGGCGCGTGAACGCCTGGGTCAAACGGGGCATTCTGCTCGGCTTTCGTCTGGGCGCGCTGACAGAGATGAGCTCCGGGTCGTATGTGGACAAGCACACCTATCCAGCGCGTGTGTTTACCGTCGAGGACGGCGTGCGCGTCGTCCCCGGCGGCTCGTCCGTGCGCGCCGGCGCTTTCCTCGCAAAAGGTGTGGTCTGCATGCCGCCCATGTACGTGAACGTGGGCGCGTATGTGGACGAGGGCACCATGGTCGATTCCCACACGCTGGTCGGCTCGTGCGCGCAGATCGGCAAGCGTGTGCACCTGAGCGCCGCCGCGCAGATCGGCGGTGTACTGGAACCGGTGAATGCGACGCCCGTCATCGTGGAAGACGACGTGCTCATCGGCGGCAATACAGGCGTTTACGAGGGCACCATCGTGCGCAAGGGCGCGGTGCTCGCGGCGGGCACCATCCTCACACGCGGCACGCCGGTGTACGACGTAGTGAACGACGCAGTCATCCGTGCATCCGCCGATACACCGCTCGTCATCCCTGCGGGCGCGGTCGTCGTGCCCGGCTCGCGCGCCATCACCAAGGGATCGACGACCGGCCTCAGCGTCTACACGCCGGTAATCGTCAAGTACCGCGACGAGAAGACGGAGCTGTCGCTCGCGCTGGAAGATCTCTTACGCTGAAAAGGAGTTCCGATGCTTCGAGCGGCATTGCACAAGGGCGAACATGAGCAGGTGGATAGTGACGGCTTTCGGCTGCTCGGCACCAGGTTCTCACGGCTGGATGCCTTCTCGGACGTAGTCTTCGGCTTCGCGCTTACGCTGCTGGTCGTGTCGCTTGAGGTGCCGCGCAGTTACTCGGAGCTACATCACCTTCTGCGGGGCTTTATCCCGTTCGCGTTGAGCTTTCTGCTTTCGATGCTGGTCTGGTACGGCCATTTCCGCTTCTTTCGGCGTTTCGGCACGCACGATGCCGGCACCATCTGGCTGAACGGCCTGCTGCTGTTTACGGTCCTCTTCTACGTCTACCCGCTCAAGTTCCTGTTCATGACCATGCTGGCAGGCGCGGTGGAGTTTGGCTCCCTTAACCAGGTACGCGAACTCGTGCTGCTTTACGCCGGCGGGCTTGCCGCCATCTATTTGCTCTTCGGAGCGCTGTATGCAAACGCGTTGCGGCAGTGGCAGACGCTGGGCCTTACACCTCTTGAGAAGACGCTGACCCGATACGCCGTCTGGGACGAAGCCGGCGTCGGCATCATCGGTCTGCTGGTTTGCGGAGTGGCGTTGCTTCTGCCCGCCGGACACTCACCCGTGGCTTGCTTTGGCTTTCTCTTCATAGGAATTTGGAAATGGTTCGTTGGACGAAAACAGGGGAGGCTCGCGCGCACTCGCGATACCACAGCCACGCCGAGCGACGGCGGCAAACCTGCCACGGCTGCTAGCATGAATGTTGAATGAAGAATGAAACGCTGAAGATTATCCCGCTGGGCGGACTGGGCGAGTTCGGTATGAACTGCATGGCCGTGCAATGGAAGGATGACATCCTTGTCATCGACGCCGGCTTGATGTTTCCCGAGGATGACATGCTCGGGGTCGACATCGTTGTCCCAGACATCACCTACCTCATTGAAAACCGCGAAAAGGTACGCGCCATTGTGCTCACGCACGGGCACGAAGACCACATTGGCGGCCTGCCGTGGATTCTGAGCGAACTCAAAGTGCCCGTCTACGGCACCGAGTTCACGCTGACCTACGTGGAAGGCAAGCTCGAAGAGCACAAGCTGCTGGACGACGCCGACCTAATTGAGATGCTGCCCGGCGAAAGCTTCGAGGTTGGGCCGTTCCGCATCTCGCCGATCCGGGTGACGCACTCGCTGGTGGACTGCGTTGCGCTGGCGATTCGCACGCCGGTCGGCACCATCGTGCACACGGGCGACTTTAAGATTGATCTCTCCAGCCCGGACGGCAAGCCCTTCGACCTGCAAAGCTTTGCGGAGCTCGGTAAGGAAGGCGTGCTGCTGCTCCTGCAGGACTCGACCAACGTCGACCGGCCCGGCTACACACCCGGCGAGCTGTCGGTCAAGCCGCGGCTTGATGAGATCTTCGCGCGCACAGAGCGACGGCTGTTCTTTACCTGCTTCTCGTCCTCGATCCATCGCATCAAGCTGGCTATGGAACTGGCGCAGAAGCATGGCCGCAAGGTCGTGCTGATCGGCCGGTCGATTGACAACTCGACCGAGATCGCGCAGGACCTTGGCTACATCGATCCGCCGGCAGGTTTGATCATCCACAGCAGCCAGCTGAAAGACATGCCGCCGGAGAAGGTCTGCGTCATGATCAGCGGCACGCAGGGCGAGCCGATGAGCGCGCTCAGCCGTGCCGCCGTGGACAACCACAAGCACGCGCGCATTGAGGCTGGCGACACGGTGCTCTTCTCGTCACGCGTCATTCCGGGCAATGAGAAGAAGATATACAGCGTGATTGACCACCTCTACCGCCGCAAGGCTAAGGTCATTCACGACGACGGCCGCTCCGGCCTGATTCACGTGAGCGGCCACGGTTCGCAGGAAGAGCTGCGGCTGATGAT
>CAXTJS010000038.1:0-1982 GCA_964244605.1 uncultured Terriglobus sp.
TTCTTTGTAAACAGGTTGATCAATGCCATGGCAAACAGGGCCGCAGTCGTGGCAAGCAGGCCCAGCGGCAACTCATACCTGCCCAGCCGCAGGTTGATGGGGAACTTCCATCGCTTTGCATCCGGGTACTTGAAGCGAAGCACGGCGACGGCCAGACCCTTCATGGCAAAGCTCCAAACCACGCCAAAGGCATAGGCCTCCCCAAGACCGTCCACGTTCCCTCGGCTCAGGGCGATGGTCACGAGTTGCAAGACGACGATCAGGCCGATGATACGGTGCGACGTGCCGTGCTTGGGGTGTGGCTGGGGGAACCACGGCGGCAGCACGCCGTCCTCGGCAACGCGGCTGAGCACGCCATTCGACCCGATGATGGCGGTGTTCACGGCACCGGCGAGAATCAGTGTGCCGACGACGACCACGAAGCAATGGAAGGCAAGCCGCAGCGCAAAAGGCCCGGCCAGAAACATAGCCAGCCCGCCGATCAGATCATCCAGGTAACTGCCGCGGCTGCTGTCCGGAATCAGCATAACGGCAAAAAACGAGACCAGTGAAGTGAACAGGAGGCTGTAGAGAAAGATGATCAGTCCTGTACGCAGCAGGTTCTTTTGCTTCGGCGCTTCGATCTCGCGATAGACCTGGGCGAGCGACTCTTCTCCGCTGAGTGCGAGCACGGAGTGACCAAGGCCGATGGCAATGGCAATCGCGGTGATGCTTGGAAAAACCGTGCCTTTCAGCCAGCCGAGCGCAGAACCGCTGAAATGCAGATGCGACGGCAGCGGCGAAGGCACAGGCTGGTAGCCCTTGGTGAAGATGGTGAAGACGCACCAGCCGATCAGAATGACGACCATGACCGTCGTGACCTGCATGATGCGAAGTGCACGCGTGCTCGAGAAAGGTATCCCGATGCGGTTTGTGTACCAGAAATAAATCGTAACCAGACCCGCAAAGAGAGCGGAAAAAAGAGCCGGCGGCACATAGACCCAAGACAGATGAAAGTGTTCGCCTAAGTCATTCAGCAATGCCGCAAGATACAGGCCGGCGCTGACACCGCTGATTGGACCGGTGAGGACGTAGTCGAAAATGAGCGCGGAGACCGAGAACTTGGCAGCGGTGCTACCCAGCGCTTGATGAACGACGCGGTACACGCCGCCACGCACAAACATGCTGCAGCTTTCGATATAGATAGCTCGCACCGCGTACGAGAAGAGCATGACCGCCAGAACGAACCAGGGTGCAGCTTTGCCGATCGCTTTCTCCGCGATGCCACCCACGTAGTACGCGGACGACCCAAGATCACAAAGGATGATCGCAGCTGCTCGCCAGAACGAGACAAAGGCAAGCATGACCGTTACGGGCACAACGAACGTCTTTATGGGTACTGCCGGGGATTGCTCGGCACGATCCGGCAAGTTGCTATTCGTCAAAGACACCTGACTCTCGTTCCCTCGAAACGGCTTGAGTTCACGGGAGCCGTTCCGTCCGACTGTCCAAGTGTTTCTTCTCAGACATAAGGAACGCATGAGGGTGCCGCGACCGGTTTGTTCGGCCGTGGTGTTGTCAGAAGCGAGATTGTCCGCCGTTACAGGGAATGCCGTTAGAGCACGGCCAGGATCTCTTCGGCCCACTGCCTAGCGCGCGTGCACGCGGTCGCCACTCGATCTTCAGAGAGCAGCAGTGCTTCGGCAGCCGCGCTGAACTTCTCCCACGCACCGGCTTCGAAGCTATTCGTGAGTTCCAGAAGCGTGTGGTACTTGTTGTCGGCTCCTGAAAAAGCGGCAATCATTTCAGGCCGAAGGCGAAGCGTCTCTTCCAGGTCTGAGGCTGTGAGATTCAGCGTGGAACGCACAACAGAGACCATGCCGAAGAGGTAGAGCTCCATCCCATCCAGCTTTAACTCGCCGGCCATCAGTTCGCAGAAGCGCGCCTTCTGCAACGTGAAGCGCAGCGTCTCAAAACCCTGCCGACCGCATACTTCACTGGCA
>CAXTJS010000038.1:1992-19361 GCA_964244605.1 uncultured Terriglobus sp.
CTCATTCAGGCCCTCACTTTGACGGGAGAGTAGGTCAGCGCCATTTTGCGGAACTGATCTTCGCCGATCATCGCGAGCGCAGTCTGCAGACTGGTGAGCGGCTCGCGCAAAGCGACGGCGGCAGAGTTCGCCATGCGCAGCAGCCGGTATGAGATCGTCGGCTCTTCTTTGATCAACCGAAGTATCTCAGCGCGATTAAAGGTGGCGTGACTTAGTTCCGCCATGAAGCGCAGACGGTTGATCACCGTAGTCAGTGCCGGCCGGCCAAGTACGATGGGCTTGGTGAAAAAGTACCCCTGAAAGTAGTGGAAGCCCTCGCTCGCGGCGATGGCGAACTCTTCCTCGTTCTCGATCTTCTCGGCAATAAACTGCACCGGCGAAAAGCGCAGGCGATAAATCAAGCGCTGGCGCTGCGTGGACGTGGACGCACGGAAGTCGACCTTGATGAAGTCTGCGTACGGCAAGAGCGGCGCCCACTGTTCCGAAAAGTCATAGTCGTCAAGGGCAAGCGCATAGCCGAGTGCGCGCAGGCTCTTGCACGCCGTGACCAGGCGCTCATCGACCTCAACGTTCTCGAGGATCTCAAGCACGGTGTTCTTCGGCAGCAGCGTTGGAATACCGCGCAGCAGGAGGTCACGCGTGCAGTTCAGGAACGGAACCTTCTCACCGACCAGCGAGTCCATGCCGAAGGCAACGGCGTTATCGACCATGTGCCTCGATGCCATCTCGCCATCCGCATTGAAGCGGTTCTCCCAGCTGGTGCGGAAGAGCAGTTCGTAGCCGAAGGTTTTACGGCTACGGTCGAGAATCGGCTGGCGTGCCACAAAGCGGCACAGCGCTTCGGCATTCGCGACTTCTTGAGATTGTTGAACCCATTCAGACATAGCGGTTTGCTTGATACGTCCCCTATCGGCGGGCGATAGTTGAAGATGAGGGCGCGCGGCTGCTGCAACGTACTTGCCGATGTCCGACTCTCGCACACTTCTTCGCCGCAAACGATAAACTCGCGGCCCTGCGCTGCCGATGATGCTCCCATGAACACAGCTGTCACCCCGGCTCCCCACCGGCACGCCTCCCGCTTTGCACACCTTCTTCGCAAGCACGCACGCCGGCTCGCACTCACGCTGCTAAGCCCGCTGGTGCTGACGACCGGTCTTGCCGAGGCGCAGTCGGTGCAGCACCTGTCCGGTAGCACGGCTGTCCATGCAACCTCGGCCGCGCAGCATGTACTCGTCACCGTGCAGACCACCGGCACGGTCTCTGCGGTGCGTGTGTTGACCGCAGGTACCGAGAACCTGGACTTTGCCGATGCGCACGCAGGTCTGGGTGCCTGCGCTCCGATTTTTTATCTACAAGGGTCACTTTGCGTTGTAGACGTGACCTTCACGCCCTCGGCACCGGGCCGGCGCAAAGGCAGCGTCGTGCTGCTGGGCAGCCAGGGGCAGGTGCTGGGCATGCAGCTGATTGACGGTGTTGGAACAGGGCCACTCGCCGTGATCCGCCCCGGCCGCATCGACACGGTTGCCGGCAGTGAGGAGTGGATCTTCCGCAACGACGGCATCCCTGCAAACACCGCGCAGGTTTACCTGCCCGCCGGCATGGTCACCAACGGCGCCGGTGATCTCTTTCTCTCCGATACCGGCAACAGCCGCATTCGCCGTGCGGACGCGACCACCGGCGTGATCAGCACCGTGGCCGGCCCGGCAAACATCAGCAGCCCCTCCGGTCTTGCGATTGACGGTGCCGGGAACCTCTACTTCGCCGACGCGGCGAACGACACCGTGCGGCGCATCGATGCGGCAAGCGGTGCGCTCACAACGATCGTCGGCACAACGCAGGTCGAGGGCAACACGGGCGACGGCGGCCTTGCCACCTCCGCCACGCTGCACAGCCCCAACGGTATCGCCTTCGATGCGGACGGCAACCTCTACATCGCCGACAGCGGCAACAACAGCATCCGCCGCGTGGACGCAAGCACCCGTCGCATCAGCACCGTCGCCGGCGGCAATGGGCAGGGCTATGCCGGTGACGGCGGCGCGGCAACGGCAGCAAAGCTCTACTCGCCATGGGGTGTCACCGTCGCGCCGGACGGCTCGCTCTATTTCACCGACCGCACCAACAATGTGGTGCGCCACGTGGACGCGGCGGGTAACATCCACACCGTCATCGGCACGGGCACACGCGGCTTCTCGGGCGACGGTGCCGCGGCAACAGCGGCCTTGCTGAATGCGCCGTCTGACCTTGCTTTTGATCCCGCCGGAAACCTCTACGTTGCCGATGCCGCGAACAACCGCGTGCGCCGTGTGGACGCCGCCTCCGGTCTCATCGCAACGATCAGCGGTACCACCTCAACGGCCTTCGCTGGTGATGGTTTCAACTCAGACCTGGCTTCACTCTCCGGCCCCAATGGCGTGCACCTCGACAGCAACGCGAACCTCTACATCGCCGACCTGTTCCACAACCGTGTGCGACGCATCCAGAGCAACTACGCCACGATGCACTACCCCACCATTAAGGTCAGCAAGGTCTCTGACCCGCAGATGGAGACGCTTGAAAACGACGGCACGGCTGTGCTGAATCCAGGTGCCGTGCAGTTCGCGCAGGCCGCTCTTGACCCCGCCACGACCACCTGCAACAGCAGTCCGCTGCAGCCGAACACAAGCTGCACGCTGGGTGTGCAGTTTGCGCCAACGCACGTCAGCGCCAACGACCAGCAAATGATCAGCGGTGCCGTCACGCTGCCCTCTGACGCGGCGAACGCGCCGGATGTCATTGTGCCCTTCGGCCTTGTGCTTACCGTGGAGCCGACGCATACCACGCTCACCAGCAGCGCGAACCCCGCGATCCCTGGCCAGGCTGTTGTGTTTACCGCATCAGTTAGCAGCGCAGACACGGGCCGAAGCGGCACCGTCACCTTCATGGAAGGCACGCGAACGCTGGGCAGCACTGTGTTGAACGCCAGCGGCAGCGCTGCGCTCTCAATCAACGATCTCGCCGTGGGTCAGCACACCATTATCGCGAAGTATGCCGGCGATGCGAACAACGCAGCCAGCGACTCCGACCCGCTGGTGGAGACGATTCTGCAGACCTCGCAGGTAAGCGTTGCCTCGTCGCAGAATCCGTCGACGGCCACGCAGATGCTTACCTTCACGGCGACCGTTACTGCGGCCGCAGCCGTCTCCGCGGGCTCCGTCGACTTCTACGACGGGTCCACACGTATGGGCAGCGGCACGGTGAGTAGCAGCGGCGTTGCTACCTTCAGCACGCAGCTGTTGCAGGCGGGCACGCATACCATCGTGGCCAGCTTCGGTGGCAACACCACTACCGCACCCAGCCAGGGCTCACTTACGCAGACCATCAACCGCATCAGCACCACCACGCTGCTCTCCGTCGCGCCCACCACCATCACCGTTGGCGCGAACGTGACCATGCAGGTCAGCGTCAGCGGCATGACGGGTGTGGTGCCGACCGGTGCCATCACCTTTCGTGAAGACGCGCGTGTGCTTGGCCTGCAGAACGTCGATAGCAATGGCAACGTCACCTACACCACGTCCGCACTGACGCCGGGGACACACAGCGTCACCGCCTCTTACGGCGGCGATAGCTGGAACAACTTCAGCACCTCCACGGCGATCAGCGTCACCGTTAACAAACTCACCACGAACACCGTGGTGACCACGTCGGCGAACCCGTCCGACGCTGGCTCTACGCTTACCGTAACGGCAACGGTGACACCCGCGTCTGGCCAGCCGCCCTCGGGCGCCATCACCGGCTACGTGATGCTGTATGACGGCGCAACCTCGCTCGGCAACGTGCAGCTTGGCGCAGGCGGAGCCGCCTCGATCAGCAGCTCAGCATTCAGTGTCGGCACACATACGCTCACGGCCACCTACCAGGAGAGCTCGTTCGCGAACAGCAGCACCTCCGCTCCGTTCGCACAGGTCATTCAGCAGGCCGCTTCACGGACATCGCTTGCACTCAGCGCGCCCAACACCATTGCAGGCAAGCCGCTGACGCTCACGGCAACAGTCGCCACCACAGGCGCGACACGCGCAACGGGAACCATCACCTTCCTGGATGGCGGCACATCGATTGGGCAGGCCACGTTGAACGTGCAGGGCATCGGGAGCTTCACCACAACGACACTCCCGGTCGGTTCGCACTCGTTAACCGCAGCCTTCGCGGGCGATGTGAACTTCACCGCAAGCCAGTCTGCCGTTGCACCCGAGACGGTACGCGTCGGCAGCACGACGTTGACGCTCGCCGTCTCGAGCACGCAGCTGATCGCGGGCAGCACGCTCAATGTCACCTCGAAGCTCACCAGCGATGGTGTGCTCACCTCCACTACCGCCGTGACGCTGCTGGATAACGGCACCACACTGGCAACGCTCGTGCCCAACAGCTCCGGCGCGGTGTCGTTCTCTACTTCGACGCTGGCAGTGGGCAGCCACACGCTGCAGGCCGTATACGCCGGTGACGCGAACAATGCCGCAGCCAGCTCGCCGACACAGACTGTCGAAGTGCAGCAGGCCAAGACCACCACGGCGCTGATGACGAGCGGTTCGCCCGCGGCTCTGGGCAGCACAGTCACGCTGCATGCAGCCGTGACGACCGGTCTGGCGAACCCGACTGGCAACATCACCTTCGCGGATGGCGGTACAACCCTGGCTGTGGTGCCGGTGAGCACAGCGGGGGACGCTTCGCTCAGCACGTCGTCCCTAACGATCGGCGCTCATAACATCACGGCGACTTACTCCGGCGACCCGACGCACAGCGGCAGCGTCTCTGCCGCAGTCACACAGCAGATCGTGCAGGGTTCCAGCGTCGCCGTGCAGTCCAGCAGCAACCCCAGCGTGGCCGGCCTGCCGGTTGACTTCAGCATCCAGGTCACGGCTGCCGCTACCGCGAATAGCACGGCACTTCCCTCGCCCACCGGCAACGTTACGGTGCTGGATGGGTCCACGCCGCTGGGCAAGCTAACCCTCACGAACGGCGCGGCCATGCTGCATGCGACGGCGCTCGCAGTAGGCACACACGGCATCACCGTGGTGTACGCAGGCGACGTGAACTTCCAGGGCTCGACCTCGGCCGTACTTACCCAAGTCGTTAAGAGCGCGGACACACACGCAACGTTGACCGCCAGCGCGAACCAGGTGACCCTCGGCACGAACGTGACCTTCGCCGCAGCAGTGACGGGCAACGGCAGCACCTTTACCGGGACCGTGACCTTCCTCGACGGCAACACCGCCATCGGCAAGCCACCCATCAGCGCAGCGGGTACAGCTAGCTTCGCGACGGCGACGCTGTCGCCCGGCATGCACACGCTGACCGCGAGCTATAGCGGTGACGCGAACAACGGCGCGACGATCTCAGCACCCGTCACCGTGCAGGTGCAGCAGAACACCGACGTCGCCGTCACCAGCAGCAGCAATCCCGCTCTCACGCTGGATAGCTTCACCCTTATCGCCGTCGTGCACAACAGCATGGCACCCATGGCCACCGGCACGGTACGCTTCAGCGAAGGCGCAGACGTACTGGGCACCGCAACGCTCGATCCGAACGGTTCGGCATCATTGCGGGTCGGTCCGTTCGCGTCAGGCACGCACACCTTCACGGCAAGCTACAGCGGTGACGTGGCGGACTACCCCGTCAACTCCGCCCCGTTCGCCGTAGTGGTGAACCTGCGGCCGACAACGTCCGCCGTGACAGCCACCGCGCCCTCACAGGCTACGGGCGGTCTGCTCTCGCTCATCTCGGTGCTGCAGTACACCGGCCCGGTGGTGCCAACAGGAACGACGACCTTCCGCAGCGGCAGCAACGTGCTGGGTACCAGCAAACTTGACGCCGCTGGCGTGGCCACCTTCACCATCGCCAACAGCGTGCTGCCCGCGAACATCACGACGACCTACAGTGGTGACGCCGTCTACGCGCCGTCAAGCTCCACTGCTACCGCCATCACGGGCGACGGCGCTGCAACCAACTTCACACTCACACTCAACCCGGGCACCGTGTCGATGCCAACCACTAAGTTCGCGACGGTGCAGATCAGCCTGCACTCGATGAACGGCTTCTCGGACACACTATCGCTCGGCTGCCTCGGCCTGCCCTTCGCTGCAACCTGCACCTTTGAGAAAGACCAGGTGAAGCTCGAGGCCGACGGCACCGTGACCGTCAAAGTAACGGTGGACACGGGATCTCCGCTGACGGGTGGTGGCCAGGCCCGGCTCGAACCGCAGCCTCGCGGCAGCAATGCTGCCCTATGCTGCCTGCCCGTCGGTGCGCTGTGCGCGCTCTTCCTGCTGCGCTCGCGACGCAGGGCACAGGTTGCCGGTCTGCTCCTGATGATGGTGCTCGCCGTGGTGGTGCTGCCGCTCACGGGTTGCGGGTCCATCGACCAGAGCAGCACGCCGCCGGGTGGTTACACCTTTAAGATCAGCGCGGCGGGCCAGAACTCCGGCGTCACGCTCTCACAACCGATCACCATGACCGTGACGAAGTAAGGGAGCGACACCGTGTTCCGACGCATTCTGCCGCTCCTGCTCCTCTGCATCTCCGCGGGCACGCTTGCCACAGGCTCGGCCTGTGCGCAGGCGCTGCCCACGGCGACCGGCCCCGGCCCCTACATCGCCGTCGGCGTTACCGGCTCGATCTTCAACACCGATTACGGCAAAACCAACATCGCCGGACCGACCATCTTCGTGGACGCCAACATCCGTCGCCGCTGGGGCCTTGAAGGGGAGGCGCGCTTCCTGCGCTACCACCAGACCACCGGCATTCAGCAGGACGAATACCTGATCGGCCCGCGCTATGCCTTCAAGGACAGCCACCTGGTGCCCTACGTCAAATTCCCGGTGGGGTTGACGAAGATGCAGTTTCCGTATGGCTACGGCACCGGCCACTACTTCGTGATGGCTCCCGGCGGCGGCTTCGACTACTGGCTCAACGACAGGGTGCGCCTGCGGCTCGTCGACTTCGAATACCAGCTGTGGCCCCAGTTCACCTTCGGCACGCTGCATCCCTACGGCGCAAGCGCGGGCGTCAGCTTTCGCGTCTTCTGATTGCTCCGAACACAACCTAAGCAACGGATTTTTGGGATGCGTAACAGCAGAGACTTACCAGAACTTCGTCTGAACGACCCTTACGGAAACGGGAGCGTAATCGACGACCTGAATCTGCAGCACAGCCTGCATGTTCCTGCTCTCCCACACGGCGGGTGCGTCGTGCAGTAGTTCGTTCACCTTTTCCGGGCTGCAGACGAACTCTGCCGCGGCCTGCGTTCCGTAGGAGCCGATGCCGCCCAGAATCAGGGCCGGGCCTCCGGTGCTGCTGTGCAGAACACGGGAGACCAGAGCGTAGTCGACGGTCGTTCTCCCGTCGTTGTTGGGATCGACGGACCAGCGATGCTCCGGGTGCGCCTTGTCGACGATGTTGACGCCGTCGCGAAGCACAAGCGGCAAGCCTGCCGTGGCTGCAAGCGTCCAGGAATTATTGAAGCCGCCCACAAAGACGGCGGGGGCGTCGCGCAGATCGCTGATGGAAAGGTCACCGGCAGAGCGCAACAGAAAGGGCCGCGCCCAGCCGCTGAGCAGCGAGGTAACCTGCACGGACGCCGCGAGATCGCCGTTCGTGATGAAGGTGTTCTTCATCGGCAAGAGATCGTCGGCGCGCAAACTCTCGCCGTGATGCAGCTCCGGGAAGAACTCCGGACCGTTTTGCAGCGTCATGCCATGCTGCTGCTGGTACCGGCTCATGTAGTCCGGCGAGAAGCGGTACGCCACATTTGACCCAACATAGACGAGCACCGGCTGCTTCAGCCGGGTGACCGGTCCCCAAAAGCGCGTCTGCAGCGTTGCCGTGTGCTGCGTCCACCACCGTACTGCGACGCCGACGCTGAGGAGCACCAGAACCACGGCGAGTGAGAGCAACACACGCGTCCTTGTGGAACGTCGAGCCCGGACCGGCACGTTTGCCTGCGGTGGCTCGACCGCGGGAGGTGGCGGCTCTGCTGCCGGAACGGGTGCCGCAGCGGGCATCGCTGCCTCAGGCGTGGCGACCGGCGCTGGAGGAGAAAAGCGGAAGGTGGCCCGGTACGAACCAGGCTTCAGATCGATGTGAACCGCTTGCGGTGCGGCAGCCTGGTAAAACTGCGCGAGCCGCTTTCGCACATCCGCGGCACGCATGCGCACCACGGGATCTTCTGCAGTGTCGTAGTCCGAGGCACGCCCGAAGACCTCAACGCCCAGCACCCGCTCGCGCAGGTCGCCATCCTGACCGCTCAGGGAGTGCTCGACCATATACCGGAAGAGATCGCGGCACTGCCGGCTGGTGCGGAAGGGCTGGCTTTCAAGGATGTGTTCCAACGCTTCGCGAACTTCACCCATCGCCGCCGGGCTGTAGCCCTCTTCGCCGGTGACTTCCAGAAGCGCGTCCCTGGTCTGCATTGCCGTGGTGCTTGCCCTTTTGCGTCCTTGCAGACGGTAATATACCCCTGACATTACTGGCAAGAATTATCGAAAATGGCGCAAATCAGCCGCAACCTACCGTAGTGTTCGTTGACAGCCGTTTGTTGCAAAACGCCTTATGGATCGTTCCCGGACAGGCATGTTGTGCGTACCCGACCGGTTTACGATGCGCGACCGCAAGGCCGCTTTCTGGAGGCTTGTAGTGCCGAAATTCAAATTGCTCGTTCGTTTGTGTTGTCTTTTGACAATGCTCGTATCCATCTCGCCCTTCGCCGCGGCCCAGGACATTACCACCACGTCCGTGCTGAACGGCTCCGTTTCAGACTCAACCGGTGCTGTTCTGGCCGGTGCTTCGGTCACCCTGACCGGCGCAGGCAACGGCGTCACCCGCACCTTCAAGACAGACGGTAGCGGCAGCTACTCCTTCCGGCTTGTGCCTCCGGGTACCTACACCCTGAAGGTGGAGGCCTCCGGCTTCAACTCCTACCAGCAGGACGGCATCGCGCTGACGGCCGGCAATGCGGCCACACAGGCAGTAAAGCTAGGGGTGGGCAGCGGCTCCGATACGGTCACCGTGGTCAGCGAGACCCCGCTCATGAACCTGGACAATGCCAGCCTGTCGAACGACCTTTCGGCGCGTCAGGTAACAGAGCTGCCGCTGAACCTGCGCAACGTCTTCGGCCTGGCTACCCTAAACTCCTCGGTGCAGAACCAGAACGCCGGTCAGCGGCTCAATGGTGGCGGCACGCAGGGCACGGCCGATCAGGACATCTCGTTCCTGAACTTCGGCGGCGGCTTCTTCGGTACCTCGGCGTTCATGCTCGACGGCATCTGGGACACCGCGTCGGACTGGGGCGGTGTCGTCTATGTTCCCTCCGTCGACAGCGTGGAAGAGTTCAAGATCCAGACAAACTCTTTCACCTCGCAGTATGGCTTCAGCACCGGCAACGTCATCAACGTAACCACCAAGAGCGGCACCAATAACTTCCACGGCGCGGCCTTCGAGTTCGCCCGCAACTCCGCGCTGGACGCGAACTTTTACTTCAACAACTACAACGGCATCAAGAAGCCCGACTTCAGCCGCAACCAGTTTGGCGCCTCCGCCGGCGGCCCGGTCTACATTCCTGGCGTCTACAAGGGCAAAGACAAGACCTTCATCTTCGGCCTGTATGAGGGTCTGCGGCAGAGTACGCCCGCGGTCATCAACGGCACGGTACCCACGACGGCCTTCCGGAGCGGCAACTTCGCCTCCCTGCTTGGCGGCCAGATCGGTACGGACGCCCTGGGACGGCCCATTCTTGCGGGTCAGATCTACGATCCGTATTCCGCACGCACGATCACTGCCGGGCGCGTCGACCCCGTGAGCGGCCGAACGGCGCTCACCACCGGGACCATCCGCGATCCGTTTGCCGGTAATGTCGTTTCCGCCACACGCTTTAACGCTGTTGGCGCGAAGCTGGCCAGCTTCTACCCGGCGCCCACCAACGGCAGCAACTCCAACAACTTTGCCGCCGCCGCATCGGCACCCGCCAGCGCGGACGAGTACCTGATCCGTGTCGACCACAACATCTCACCGTCGACCCGCATCTTCAGCCGCTGGGCGCAGAAGCGTGAGTTCAAGACGAACGTGCCCAACTTCTACGGCGACAACAACCCCGCAGGCCCGGGTAACATTCGTCCCAACAACCGCTTCAGCTTCGTGTTGGGTGGCAGCCATGTCTTCAGCCCCACCTTCCTCATGAGCGCGACGGCAGGTTTGAGCCGTTGGGCAGAGGGCGGTCTGGACCAGGGCTATCCGTTCGACAACACCTCGGTCGGCCTGCCCGCCACGCTGAACACGTACTCCACCAACTTTCCCATCGTCAACGTTTCGAGCCAACTCTCACTGGGACCGCTGAACGGCTCGCAGGGAACCGGCTATCGCAATGTCGGCAGCGCGTCTGTCGACTTCACCAAGACCGAGGGCCGTCACAACCTGAGCTTCGGGTACTTCAGTGCCGTGCTGCAGAACAACGGCAACAGCATTCCCACCACCTCGTTCAACGTGGACACCGGCTTGACCGCGGGTCCTGATCCAAGCGCCGGCACCGCACAGACGGGCTACGGCTTTGCCTCGCTGCTGCTCGGCGCGGCTGCAAACGGCAGCACGTCAAACAACTTCAACGCCGCGGTAACGAAGCACTACAACGGCGTCTACACCGAAGACGATTGGAAGGTCACGCCGGCCGTAACCCTGAACCTGGGCCTGCGTTACGAGTGGCAGGGTGCCCCAACGGAGCGTCATGATCGCCAGGCGTTCTTCGACTACAACGCGATCAACCCGATCAGCACCTCGGTGGGAATGCAGCTTCCGGGCGAGGTCGTCTTCAACGGCAACGGACAGCGTCGCGGGCTGTACAACACCAGCTACACCAACTTCGCACCGCGCTTCGGCTTCTCCGCTCAGGTGAGCCCGGTGCTGGTGGTGCGCGGCGGCTACGGCATCTTCTTCTCGCCGTCGTACTTCGGCGGTGGCAACAATCCCGGCTTCAGCCAGTCCACCAACTACTCCGGAACGGTAAACAACGGTCTCACCGTCACGTCGCTCAGCAATGCGTTTCCTTCCGGGCTGTTGCAGCCGGTCGGCACCAGCAGGGGAGCCCTGCAGGACGTAGGTCAGAACTCGGGTGGCGTGTCCAGCAACCATCGTTCGCCCTACGTGCAGAACTACTCCCTCGGCATTCAGCTTGCCGCAACGCCGAACGACGTGATTACCGCAACCTATGTGGGCAATCGCGGCACACGGCTGCTGCTGAGTTCCTACAATCACAGCCAGCTCAACCCCTCGTTCTACTCACTCGGCAGCGCCCTCAACGACCAGGTGGCCAACCCGTTCTACGGCAAGATCACCTCAAGCGGTTGTGGACTGGACCAGCCCACCATCGCGCGCGGACACCTGCTCTCGCCCTACCCGCAGTTCTGCAGCGTCAGCGAGCCGCAGGCACCGGTCGGCTTCTCGAACTACAACGCTGCACAGTTGGACTACAACCACCGCTTCCACAAGGGCCTGAACGTCCTGGTCTCGTACACGTTCTCCAAGTTCCTGGATAACGTTTCCGGCACCAACAACTGGGCATACACGGGCGATCAGGGTCCGCAGAACTACTACGACCTGCACTCGGAAAAGTCCGTCGACGGTGGCGATACACCACATAGCCTCGTCGTGAACTACACCTATGAGTTGCCGATCGGGCGCAACCGCGCCGTCGGCGGCAACCTGAACCGCAAGGTCGACGCGGTGGTCGGCGGCTGGCAGGTCTCCGGTGTCAGCAGCTTCAAGTCGGGCTTCCCTCTCAGCATCAACGGCGGCGGCGGCGCGAACCTGTACGGCGCGAACGTGCGGCCCGACATCGTTGCAGACGTTCACATCCAGAACCGGAACATCGACCACTGGTTTAACCCGCTGGCCTTCCAGCAGGTGCCGTCGAACGCTTACCGCTTCGGCAACTCCCCACGCTACATCTCACAGCTGCGCGCACCGGGCTTCCAGAACTGGGACATCGCCGCCCAGAAGTACTTCAACTTCACCGACACGGTTCGTCTCCAGATCCGTTCGGAGTTCTTCAACGCCTTCAACCACACAAACCTCTACGCACCCGACGTGTACCTGAACAATCGAACGCTCACGACCGGTACCGGTGGTGGAACGGTGGTAGGTGGCAGCTTCGGCACCATCCGCCAGTCCTTTGCACCGCGCGACCTGCAGTTTGCCGCAAAGCTTTACTGGTAAACCATTGTCATGAGGCGTAACTCGCAACAGGGAGTTGCCGGCAGATTGCTGCCGGCACTCTGCTTCTTTCTGGCAGGCGCTGCTGCAACTGCGCAGCAGCGTGCTGCACCTGTCTCACTCGATCAGTTGCTGGAAAAGGCGAAGCTGGCGCAGTCGAGCTCGCGCTTCGCCGACGCTGCCGGCTTGTACGCCAGAGCCACCAGGCTTGAGCCCGGCATCGCGGAACTGTGGGCAAATCGGGGTCTTATGGAACATCTCGCCGCACAGCCCGAGGCCGCACTGGCCAGCTTTGCCCATGCACTCACGCTGAAACCGGCGTTGTTCACGCCCCTGCTCTTCTCCGCCGAGGACGAGGTCGCCCTGAAGCGCCCTAGCCGCGCACTCCCCCTGCTGGACAGGGCCGCCAACGTGCAGCCCGGCAACCCGGATGTCGCCATCGCCAGGGCAAAGGCTTACACGGCGCTCGGCTCACCGGGGCAAGCCGCAGCCGCATATCAGACCGCGACCGATCTTCGTCCGGACAAGGCCCCCGCCTGGTACGGGCTCGCGGTTGCTTCCCTCGACGAGATCGAATCCCGCGGCTCTGTCCTCGCGCGCGAACATGCGAGTTCTCCCTGGTCCGGCGTGCTGTATGCGGAAGATCTGCTGGCGCAAGGCCGGCTGTCCGAAGGCACGAAGCTTTATCGCGAGGCGATCGCCAAAGCCGATGCCCCCGCGCGTTGCAAGCTGCGGCAGGAGCTCACCGTCAGCGAAGAGAACCAGCTCTCCGCCCTGAATGCCGAGACAAAGGCGGCATTGCAGGAGGCCGCAGCCGCACCATCCGGCACCGCTCCGTGCACCTGCGAAGGCAAGACTCCCGCGTGCGCCTACCTGGCCGGACGTTACGCCGAGAGCGCGGACATGACCGCCACAGATAGTAATCAGCAAGCGGCGGATCCCGAAGCGCTCTTCTGGTCGATCAAGGCAAACGAGCGGCGCGCCGTGGTGGCGCTGGCACGTTTCGAGGAGCTCTCACCTCAGTCCCCCGCGACCTTCGATCTGACCGGCGACCTCTACCGCAGGCAGTCTGCCCCCGAGCGTGCCCGTGCGGAATATGCCCGCGCGCTCTCCCTCGATCCTCACGACCCCGCGGCACTGCTTGGTACTGCTGCGGCCTTCCTTGCCGAGTCCCATCCCGACCAGGCCCTGGAGTTTGCCAGGCGTGGCCTGGCGGACCGGCCTGCCGATCCCAAGCTCAACGTCGCCGTTGCGGAAGCATTGATGGCCAAGCACCTGTATGACGAAGCCCTGCCCTACGCGCAAACCAGCCTGCGCACCCCGGACAAATCCGACGCGTTCGCGCACGGCCTGCTGGGACGCATTGCCGCTGACAAAGGCGACACAGCGACCGCGATTCGCGAGCTTCGGCTTGGCCTGCCCGCCGACCGCGACGGCAGCCTGCACTTTCAGCTTGCCCGTGCGCTGCGCAAAACCGGCGATGTCGAAGGCGCAAAGGCGGCGGAGAACGAGTCGCGAGCGCTCGTCGCCCTACGCCTGACCGCCGCCGAGACCGCCCTGCAGAGCGCAAGTGAAACAAATCCCAACTGACTTCCTTTTTCGAGCCGACAACTTCATGCCTTCTTTCGCCTTTCCGGCTCTCTTTTGCCGCACAGTCAAGTACATCCGCGATAGCCTCTTCTTCGTTACCGGACTTCTGCTCCTGCTCAACACGCCGGCACTGGCGCGCGGCAGCAGCGTTACACCGCCCGCATCCATTCCGCAAGAGGTACGCTCCTCGCGCTTCACCGTAACGGTGCACGGCATACGCATGCCGGTGATGCAGGCCACCGGCAGCTATTCCTTACTCAACTTCGACGTGAGCGGCCCCACCCTCATCAGCGTTACGGCGGATGACCCGCACTTCTGGGATAGCGGTGTTGAGGTGCAGCCGATGCGTTACGGCATCCGCCCGCAGCGGCACGGCGGCACCATCACCTTTCCGATCCCGGGTCCGATCAAGCTGAGCATTACGCGACCGGGTGATCACTTTGCCGAGTCGAAGATGCTGTTCCTCTTTGGCAACGCGCCCACGCCTCCGGTCGTGTCTGGCCGCGACGCCGGCCTGCGCTACTACGGGCCCGGCGTGCATCGCGAAAACATCGACGCGCAGGATGGCGACCGCATCTATCTCGCGCCCGGCGCGGTCATCTTCGGCTCGATCAACATCTGGCAGGTGCATAACGTGCGTGTCTTCGGCACGGGCACCGTCATCTACGACGGCCCGCAGAACCCGCATGACGATGACGGCTGGATGCACAAGAAAAACTGGCACTGCATCGTGATGGACGAGGCCACAAACATCGAGGTCGACGGCATTACCTGCGTGACGCGCAGCCGCACCTGGCAGGTGCAGATGAAGGATTCGCGCCACATCGGCTTCTACAACGTGAAGGTGATCGGCGGCAACCCCAACAACGCCAACCAGGACGGGCTCGACTGGCTCGGTGGCGGCGACACAATCGTGAGCGACTGCTTCTTCCGGGCGTCGGATGACGTCTTCGCCATGCAGGGCAACTGGGACGGCTACAAGCTTGAACTGATGCGCAAGCCCGGCCACGACGTGACCAACGTCACGATTGAGAACACGGTCGCCTCGACCAGCATCTCAAACGTGCTGCGCGTCGGATGGCCCCAAAAGACCTTCAACACGGCCCACGTGCTCATGCGCGATGTGGACGTAATCCACATGGGTTTTGGTGCGTGCGAGGTGCCGTTTGCGCTGTTCGAGCTGTGGGCCGACCCCGAGGGCCACGGCTCCCATCGCGACTACCACTTCGAGAACATCCGCATGGAGGATTGGTACTCCCTCTTCCAGCTGCGCCAGCCCGCGCCCGCCATCCGCGACGTGCACTTCGACGGCGTGTGGGCGATGGACGGCCCGGCCATGGTGCCGTCTGTGCTGAAGGGCGATGTGCGGGAGGTGCAGCTTACAGATGCGACGGCAAACGGCACCGACCACATCGGCGTCGGCGCTCTTGAAGGTGCTGCTCCACCGGCACTCGCGGAAGCGGTGAGCCCCGCTGCCTTCCACTACACCACCGGCGCGTTGCGGCCGCACGACACTGTACAGTTCACGGCCGACGGGCAGGACGATCCGGCTACGCGCTACGAGTGGATCTTCGGTGACGGCACGCGCGGCCTTGGGCACGCCATCGAGCATCGCTTCCCGGACGCCCAAGGCACGCTCCTCGACGGCTCCGGCCGCTTTCGCGTACTGCTGCACGTGGTCGGCAAGACCGGCAAGGATGCATGGTCAAGCCAGCCCGTTGTTGTAGAAGCCGCAGCGGCCATGGCTGCAGCAACCACGGCGAAGACAGCGGGAGCCAGCCATCCCTACCAGGCCACCTTCGATGTGCCAGAAGATGGTGGTTACACGGTGACGCTGCTGACCAGCACAGGCGGTTCGCTCATGTTGGACGGGCGCACGCCGGTGTCTACGCCCGCACCACAGGCGCAGGTCTGCGGCGCTCCCGGCAACGCCGTGCAACCCGTGCGTGACAGCGCTGTCCTGCACAAGGGCCGCCACACGTTAAGCATCGAGCGGGACAGTACCATCGAGAATGCGCAAAAGCCGGACGGCACTCCCTCGACAGCACCGCTCGTGCTGTGGGAGGGGCCTGGCGTCGCACGGCAGGTGCTTGCACTCACACCGTGAGTGGCCGACAGGCTAACGCAGCACATCGAATGAGCAACATACATGAGGGACGCGCAATGCGGTACGGAACGTTTTTTGCAGGCGGCACACTGATTCGAAGCGCATGGACTGCTCTGCTGGCCGCACCGTTGTGCGCGGCTGCCGCATACGCTCAACAGGTGCCGACCAACGATCCGCCGCAGTACGGCCCCTACAACGGCCACTTCCTTAGCGGCGGCCTGGGTCTGCGCACACCGCTGACCAACGTGCAAGATACGGTGCTGCAGCCGGACTCACCCTGGACGCTGCTCTGCTGGTACCGCACCGATGCCGCCGTCCCCGGGCTTGAGCTGCTGGCCGGTGTTGGCGATGTCAGCGGTGAGTACCCGCGCTATCTGGCCGTTGCGAACGGCCGGGTCGCGCTCTGGATGGGCAAGGACGGTGTGCTCAGCGGGCCCGCAACGGTGCAGCCCGGCACATGGCACCTGCTGACTGCAACCTTTGACGGCGCGCAGTTCCGGCTCTACAGCGATGGTGTCGCTACCGCGAGCGGAGATCTGCTGCGCGGCACGCCGTCGCCGATCTTGCAGATAGCACCGCCGTTGCTCGTCCCGGAGCAGGCGGCGCACTTCGGGGGAAAGATCGCCGGGTTCCGCGTCCTGCGGCAGGCGCTCACCCCTACAGAGATCAAGTCGCTTAAGAACGCACCGCCGTCCTTCGACCTGCTCGCGTATGAGGAGGGCTCAAAGCCGTGGCCGTTCCAGACACACGGGCAGGCCGGCTACGAGGCACCGCCAAACCCCGGACAACTGCCGGTAAGCCGCGCGCCATTTGGCAAGCCGGTCGCCATCAAGCGGCCGCCGGTTGGGCCGTCACTCACGGCAAGCGCCGCGGGCGAGTGGACCTTCACAGACGGCTGGACCCTGCGTGAAGAGCCAAAAGTTTCCGGCACCGGCGAGCAGATCGCAACCGGCAGCTTTGCCGCGGCTGACTGGATGCGCGCCACCGTGCCCGGTACCGTGCTCACCACCATGGTCGACGATTGCATATACCCCGATCCCGACTATGGCCTCAACAACATGGCCATTCCGGAGAGCCTCAACAAGCAGGACTACTGGTATCGCAACGTCTTCACCTTGCCGGCAGACATGCGGTCGGCGCTGCAGCCGGGCGCGCACGTGGAGCTCGGCTTTCTCGGCATCAACTACAAGGCAGAGGTGTGGCTGAACGGCCATCGGCTCGGCTCGATGGTGGGAGCGTTTCGCCGCGGCAGCTTTGACGTTTCGGCCTACCTGAAGCCGGGCGAGCAGAACGTGCTCGCCGTGCGCATCGCGCCGCCACCGCATCCCGGCATCCCGCATGAGCAATCCATCCTCGCCGGCGGCGGTGAGAACGGCGGCTCCATGGAGCTGGACGGCCCCACCTTTGTGGCAACCGAGGGCTGGGATTGGATCCCGGCCATTCG
>CAXTJS010000039.1:0-15642 GCA_964244605.1 uncultured Terriglobus sp.
GCGCGGGCTTGTCCGTGGCAGAGGCGGTCGGCGTCGCCATGCCGTCGCGGCACACAAAGATCCAGCCCTTGTCGCCGTACCACTTGATGCCGTTCTCAAAGTCGCCGGAGATGGTCATCATCATGCCGTTGGCATAGCGGCCATAGGTCTTGAAGGGGCCGTGCACATTCCAGAGGCCTTCCTTGGGGAACTCGGCCTGGCCCCAGACCTCGACGGGCCCGGTGAGTTCGGTGTCCATGCCCCAGTGCGCGGTGTCCACGTGATGCGCGCCCCAGCCGGTAATCATGCCTGCGCCGAACTGCTCCATGCGCAGCCAGCCGGGGCGGTCGAAGCCCTTGGTCGGCATCACGCGGTCCAGCGTATACGGCACCTCCGGCGTGGAGCCCAGCCATGCGTCGTAGTTGAAGTCCTTCGGTATGGGCATCGGCTGCGGATTGCCGCCGCCAGGGTCGCCCGGCAGACCCACCTCGACGCGCTGCACCGTGCCGATGCGGCCGTTGCGCACCAGCGCCACGGCGCGCGCAAACTGCTTCCATGAGCGCTGCTGCGAGCCGATCTGCACGATGCGGTCGCTGCGCTTCACGTGGTCGGCCATCACGCTGGTGGTCCGGCGTGGAGATGATCACGGCATCGATCTCCTTGTTGGCCAACAGCTCGCGGTAGTCCGCGTAACCCTTGGTGCCGGTGTACGGCTTGCCCAGCTTCTTGGTGTACTGGCCGTCCACGTACTCAATGCCTTGCGCGACTCGGTCGGCGCTCAGGTCGCAGATGGCGATGATGCGGTTGTCACGCCCGGCAACGCCGGTGTACTGAATGACTCCCGGCATGTCGTGCCCGCGCGAGATGCGTCCCACGCCGATCGCGCCGATGTTGATGCGGTTAGACGGGGCGTTCGCGCCAAAGACGGTGGCGGGAACGATGGTGGGAAAGCCAGCAGCCGCGGCTACGGCGGCGGTGGATTTGAGGAAGCTGCGGCGTGTGGCTTGCATGGGTGTCGCTTTCTCAACGTTCGTTGATGTTGATTACAGAAGCGTCATTTCGACCGGAGCAACGGCTGTATCGTTGCGCAGCGGAGAAACTGCTGTTGCCCGTAGCGCCATCGGCTTGGAAGAAAACAGCAGGTTTCTCCACTTCGCTGCGCTCCGGTCGAAATGACGACTCATGGGTGCTGCTCACGCTTAGCTCTTCGTGATCCCCGGCTTGTCTTCCCAATCCAGATGCGCGCGCGTCGCCTGCATCTGCGCCTTGATCACCAGCTCGGCGGCGAGCAGGCATTGCGTCTGGTCCTGCGCGATGTGCGTGCGGTTGACCACGTCGGCCACGAACTGTGGGCCGAAGGGCAAGGAGAGATTCCTGCAGTCGATGTAGCGGGATTCCTTGCCGTCCACCAGGAAGAGGTTGTCGCCCTGCTTGCTCACGGCCACGTTGGTGTACTTGCGCACCTCGATGTAGCCCTCCGTGCCCAGGATGAAGAGGCGTCCATCGCCCCACGTGCCCAGGCCGTAGGGGGTGAACCAGTCGAGCCGCACATAGCCGAAGCCGTTGTTGCCGCGCAGGGTCATGTCGCCGAAGTCCTGAAAGGCAGGGTAGCGGGGGTGGCGCACGTTTGCGATCTGCGACGAGACGATCTCCGCCTTTGTGGAGCCCGTGTAGAAGAGGAACTGATCCACCTGGTGTGAGCCGATGTCGGTCAGGATGCCGCCGTACTGCTCCGGCACCCAGAACCAGTGCGGCCGGCCGCCATCGGAGCCGGTCGAGCCCATGTCGCTGCCGGGCCGTTGCGACACCTGGTGAGGCGCAATGTTGATGGTCTGGATCACGTGGCCGATCGCGCCGGCCTTCACCAGTTCGCCGGCTTTCACGGCGGCCTTAACCTCAAGCCGCTCGCTGTACATGATGGCGTAGATTTTGCCCGTGGCAGCGACGGTCCTGCGCACCTCGGCAAGCTGCTCGAGTGTCGTGATGCCGGGCTTGTCCGAGAGAAAGTCTTTACCCGCCTTCATCGCGCGGACGCCGATGGGCGCACGCTCGTTTGCGATCTGTGAGCTGAGCACAAGCTGGATCGTGGGGTCGTGCAGCACCTCGTCCTGCGTTGCGGCGACGGCGACTTCAGGGAAGCGCTTCTTGAATGCGGCAACAAGCTCCGGTTCAAGCCCCCAGGCCTTCACCAGCACGCCGCCGCCGCGCTTGATCGCCTCGATCATGCCGTAGATGTGGCCGTGGCTCATGCCGCAGACGCCGAACTTGATCGTGTGCTTCGGTGCGCTGTCGGCGTTCTGATCAGCCTGCAGAACCTCATGCCGGACAGGGCCGGTGGCACCGTCGAAGGGGTTGGCCAATGCCATCGCGGGAACTGCGGAGGCCACACCGGCGGCGCTGAGCGCCTGCAAAAATTTACGGCGTGGAATGGAGGAATCGATCATGGTGGCTGGTTCTCCGGAGAGGTGCTGAGACTATGGTTCGGCTTGCAAACTTACGGCGCAGGCTGTCTGCAAAAGATGCCGCAACGGAACTGTAATCCTGCCCAGCCAGCCGTGGCAAGCGCCGTCGCAGGCTTTTCCGGGATGCCTCTTCGGCGGCGAACGGCTGCTTTGCGCCGCGCATTGACGGAACGATGCCCGGCAACCGTCTGGCCAGCGGTTAAATTTTGTAGTACGAATTATCTTCGTTCCGGACGAGTGTTTCCAATGCGGCGTGAACAAGCACGCAGCGCTCGCGCACCGGCCTGAGGAGTCACGGGTGCAACAACGGTGTGCAGTGGTGGTAGGCGGCACGTCCGGCCTGGGTGAGGCGATTGCGCTCGGCCTGGCGAAGTCCGGCATGAACGTGGTGGCCACGTCGCGCTCGGCAGAGGGTGTGGCCGAGACTGCCGCAAAGATCGAGGCGCTCGGCCGGCAGACGCTGCGGCTCACCTCCGACGTGCAGGACCGGACCTCCCTTGTGGCTCTGCGTGATCGCTTGGTCGCTGCTTTCGGCAAGGTGGATGTACTGGTGAACGCCGCCGGCGTAACGAAACGCGAGCCGACGCTGGAGCTCTCCGAGGAAACGTGGGAACGCATCCTCGACGTGAACCTCACGGGAACGCTGCGCGGCTGCCAGGTCTTCGGCGAGCACATGATTGCGAACGGCGGCGGCCGCATCATCAATATTGCGTCGCTCTCTACTTATGTCGCCTTTCTTGAGGTCACCGCGTACTGCTGCAGCAAGGCCGCCGTGGGCGCGCTCACGCGCTCGCTGGCAGTGGAGTGGGCGGCCCATGGCGTCCTGGTCAACGCCATCGCGCCGGGTGTCTTTCCCACGGCGCTGAACAGCAAGATCATCGACAGCCCACGCGGTCAGGAGCTGAAGCTGCGCACGCCCATGGCCCGCTTCGGCATGGCGGAAGAACTGGTGAGCACAGCCGTGTACCTGAGCAGCCCGGAGACGACCTACACCACCGGCCAGATCATCGTGGTGGACGGCGGCATGCTGAGCAGCGGGGTCAATCAGTGAGCTCTGCGCGCGAGGGCAAGCGGCGCTTCGACCTGCACACCGAAGACCCGGCATCCAGCGAGTTGGCGCGCGACATCAACCGCGACATCGTGCTGGAACTCTTGCGCCGCCGACAGCCGATTGCGCGTGTTGACCTTGCAAGGCTCAGCGGGCTGCAGCGCTCTACCGTGTCGCTGATCGTGGAGCAGCTGATGCAGGAGCGCTGGATCGTGGAGGGCGCGACGATCCGCACCGCGCGCGGCCGCCGGCCCACGATGCTCTCGCTGAATGCCGACCTCGTGATGCTCGTGGTCGACGTGCGGCCGAACCATGCGGTCTGCGCCGTGATTGACCTGAACGGCCACTTCCTCACACGCGAGAGCGTACCCATCGCCGCAGACCCGGAGCTTGGCGTCACCCGCATCGCCGAAACGCTGGAGCGCATGCGCGGCGGCTTTCAGCGCAAGAGCTTTGAGGGCGTCGGCATCAGCCTGCCGGGCCGTGTGCATCCTGAAACGCAGCAGCTTCTCTGGGCACCGAATCTGCGCTGGCACGACTATGACATCAAGACCGCGCTGGAAGAGAAGCTCGGCCTGCAGGTGGAGATGGACAACGCCGCCAACGCCTGCATGCTCAGCGAGCTTTGGTTCAGCCGTATGGAGAAGTTCCGCAACGCCGTGCTGGTCACCATCAGCGAGGGCGTGGGCGCGGCCGTGCTGGCCAACGGCCAACTGCTCATCGGCAAGGGCGGCCTCGCGGGCGAGTTCGGCCACATCCCCATGGATCCCGGCGGCCCGCTGTGCAACTGCGGCGAGCACGGCTGCTGGGAGGTGTTCGCCAGCACGCGAGCCGTGCTGCGCGTCTACCAGGAGCGGACCGGCCACAAGTACACCGGCACTTTCACCGAGCTGATGAGCCTGGCCGACCAGGGTGACGCCGCCGCTCTCCACGCACTGGAGCAGCAGGCAATCTGGATCGCGCGCGGCCTGCGCATGATCACCGCCGCGCTCAGCCCCGAGTCGATCCTGTTTGCCGGCGACATCACGGCCTGTTGGCAGCGCAGCGGCCCGATTATTCAACGCGAGCTGGCGGAGCGCATGCTGGTGGGTTCCCCGCCGCCGCTGGTACCCATCGGTGATGGCGAGATGGCACGGCTGCGCGGGGCGGCGGCGCTGGTGCTGCAGCGCCACTCAAGCTATCACCGGTCCACGGCAACGGCGCGGACGGCTGTGCGGCCCCTGCAAGGAGAGAGTGCGAGTGCTTGATCGACTTGGAATTTCCCATGCTTCGTCATTCCGACCGGAGCGACGGCTTTTGGTCGCGCAGTGGAGAAACCTGCTGCTCCTTTGAGGGCCACGAGATGCGGGTGCCCCGCGTTCGCGAAACTAACGTGGGATCCACGAACCCACCTTAGCCGCAAACAGCGCGGCGAAGGTGGGGTACCCATCTCATCGTCAGAACCAGACTGCTCTGGCTCGTAATGACAACAAGAGTGCGCCACGCTTGAACGCTTTCGGAGAAGAAGATGCGAACACGTTTGCTCATCCCGTTGCTGATGCTTGCGCTGGGCTCGTCCGCCGCGCAGCAGGGTCCCGCCCCGCCGACCTACCAGAACCAGGCTCTCTCCTACGACGAGCGCGTGAACGACCTGGTCGGCCGCATGACGCTTGAGGAGAAGGCGGCGCAGTTGGTCAACACCGCGCCCGCAATCCCGCGCCTCGGGGTACCGGCATACGACTACTGGAACGAGGGGCTGCACGGCAGCGCGCGCTCGGGGTATTCCACGCTTTTTCCGCAGGCCATCGGCAACGCGGCGACCTTCGATGAGCCGCTGCTTGGCCAGATCGGTGAGGTCGTCTCCACGGAGGCGCGCGCCAAGTTCAACGAGGCCGTGCGGCACGACGTTCACTCCATCTACTACGGCCTCACGGTCTGGTCGCCCAACATCAACATCTTTCGCGACCCGCGCTGGGGCCGCGGGCAGGAGACCTATGGCGAAGACCCGTTCCTCACGGCGCGCCTGGGCACCAGCTTCATCAAAGGCCTGCAGGGTACCGATCCCAAGTACTACCGCGTGATCGCCACGCCCAAGCACTTTGCCGTGCACAGCGGACCAGAGGCGACGCGCCACAGCGACAACGTGGAGCCCTCACCGCACGACCTGTGGGACACCTACCTGCCCGCCTTCCGTTCGACGGTCGTCGAAGGCAAGGCCGGCAGCATCATGTGCGCCTACAACGCGGTCGATGGCAAGCCCGCGTGCGCGAGCGACCTCCTGCTCAAAGACACGCTTCGCCGCGACTGGCACTTTCAGGGCTTTGTCACCAGCGACTGCGGCGCGATTGAAGACTTCCTGCCGCGCGACATGAGTTACGGCTCCGGCAAGGCAGCGCACAACGTCGTGAAGACTGAGGCGGAGGCGACCGCGCTCGGCATCCGCACCGGGACGGACACGAACTGCGGCGACACCTATCTGGCCATGCCGAAGGCAGTCCGGCAGGGCCTGCTCAAAGAGGCTGAGGTAGACACCGCCTTGCGCCGCCTCTTCCTCGCACGCTTCAGGCTCGGCCTCTTCGACGATCCCGCAAAGGTGCGGTATGCCGCCGTTCCCTTCAGCGAGGTGAACTCGCCCGCGCACGCGGCCCTGGCGCTGCAGGCTGCCCGCGAGTCGATCGTATTGCTCAAGAACACAAAGGGTACGCTGCCACTGAATCCGGCGACGGTAAAGACGGTTGCCGTGATCGGGCCGGGTGCGAACGACCTGTTTGCGCTCACCGGCAACTACTACGCGATCCCGAAAAACCCGCAGATGCCGGTAGACGGGATCGCCCGGCAGACGCGGGTGATCTACGCGCAGGGTGCACCCTACGCGGACGGGCTGAACATGGTGGTGCCGCGTTCGGCGTTGCTCGCCGCGCCGGCGGCAGCTTTGAATGCCTCTCACGGGTCTCAGCCGCCCGCACAGCAGGGATTGCTGGGCCACTACTTCGCCAACGACCACTTCGGCGGGCGAGAGCTCCAACGCTACGACAAGGAGATCTCCTTCGACTGGAATGGCGGCAAGCCGTTGCCGGCAATCCCGGCAGAAGCGTTTTCCGTGCGCTGGCAAGGAAGCATCTCCGTGCCAAAACCGGGCGACTACACCTACACGGTGCGCCTGGCGGAGTGCTACCCCTGCCGCGACTTTGAGTCGGTGAAGGTCACGATTGATGGCGAGGTAAAGCTCGACTCCACTAACGACGCCTCGAACAAGGATGGCCGCTCCCGCGACACGGCCCCTTTCACTGTGCACTTTGCGAAAACGACCAGATACCACGACATCGTCATCGAGTATGTGCACCGTGCCAGGCTCTTCGGTGCGGGGCTGACTCTGCAGTGGACGCCGCCCGCGGCCGTGCTGCGCGAAGAGGCCGTTACCGCTGTAAATGAGGCCGATGCCATCATCGCTTTCGTCGGCCTGAACCCGAACCTTGAAGGCGAGGAGATGCCGATCCACGTACCGGGCTTCTCCGGCGGAGACCGTACCGACATCGCCCTGCCCGCGGCGCAGCAGCAGATGCTGCAGGCTCTGAAGAAGACGGGCAAGCCGCTGGTCGTCGTGCTGATGAACGGCTCCGCGCTTGCGGCGAACTGGGCCAAAGAGAATGCGGACGCGATCCTCGAAGCGTGGTACCCGGGAGAGGCCGGTGCACAGGCAATCGGGGAAACGCTCGTCGGTAAGAACAACCCCGCCGGCCGCCTGCCCGTGACCTTCTACGCCGACGTGAAAGACCTGCCCGCCTTCTCGGATTACTCCATGGCGAACCGCACCTACCGCTACTACAAGGGCAAGCCGCTTTACGGTTTCGGCTACGGCCTCAGCTACACAAGCTTCGCCTATAGCAACGTGAAGGTGAGTAACGACCACCTCCAAGCAGGCGACGCGCTCACCGTAACCGCCGACGTGCGTAACACGGGGGTGCTCGCCGGCGACGAGGTCGCAGAGGTCTATCTCACTCCACCGCAGGACGGCGTCTCACCGGTCTACTCGCTCGAAGGCTTCCAGCGCCTGCACCTCTTGCCGGGTGAGACGAAGCACCTCAGCTTCACGCTCGCCCCGCGCCAGCTCAGCCAAGTGGATAGGAAGGGCACACGCGCCGTCCGCGCCGGCAGTTACCACGTGAACGTAGGCGGCGGCCAACCAGCCGAAAGCGACAGCGGCGCCGTGAACTTCACCATCACGGGTATGCAGGAACTGCCGCATTAACTCGGAGGGGCACGGCTTCAGCCGTGCCATCAAACTGCGTTAAAGTAGGGGCTTTAGCCCCTGAGGTGGCATAAGCTTCAGCATGGGCAAACCGTCTCGCGTAAACAATGCCGGCACTTTCTTTGTCAGCACGCAGACCTGGGAGCGCCGCCGCCTCTTCCAGGTTGAGGCGAACGCAAGGCTCTTTCTCGACAAGCTGAATGCCTACCGAGAGCACTTCCTCCTGCACGCCTATGTCGTCATGCCTGACCATGTCCATCTGCTCCTCACGCCAGGAGACATCAGCCTCGAAAGAGTTCTGCAATTGCTGAAGGGTGGCTTCTCGCATGCCCTTGGATCGAAGGCGCCGGTGTGGCAGCGGGGCTTTACTGACCACCGCATTCGTGATGCTCAGGATGCAGCACGGCACATCACCTACATCGAGCAGAACCCGATAGGAGCGCACCTTGCGCGGGAGGTCTGGCAATACCCGTTCTCGTCGGCGAATGCGTCACGGCTCCTGGTGGATGCTTTGCCCGCACATCTGCTTATGCCACCTCAGGGGCTAAAGCCCCTTTCTGAGGAGAGTAAAGATGGCACGGCTGAAGCCGTGCCCCTCCGAGTTGACGCTGAACAAGGTTCTGCTCAAGTCGTGCCCCTCCAAGCTGACGCCAAACAGCGTTCGACTCAGGCCGTGCCGCTCCGAACTGACGCCCAACAGGGCTTGACTCAGGCTGTGCCCCTTCGCGTCAAAGCGGAACAAGCCTTGCCCCGCCGAGCTCACCAACAGGTTTCGACTCAGGCCGTACCCTCTCACGACGGGCGAGCAAAGCCGGCGCAAGCTCCGTCAAGTACAAAAGCACCAGACCTCTCCGACTACGCCGCATGGCTCGACCAAGGCGGACGATGACGGGAGTCCTGCAGCACTTCCTCACACCGGCTGCGCAGCAACAAGCCGGTCGGTATTACCGGCCTGAGCTGGATGCCTTGCGCTTTCTCGCGTTCCTCATGGTCTTTGCCTTTCACCGCATGGACTACACCGGCACCGATCCAGCGCAGGATCTTTGGGCGTTTCGGCTGGGGACGCTTGGCGCGTTCGGTGTGCCGGTGTTCTTTCTGCTGAGCGCATTCCTCATTACGGAGTTGCTACTTCGCGAGCGTGAGAAGACGGGCCGCGTGCACGTGCCGGCGTTCTATGTGCGGCGCACGCTGCGCATTTGGCCGTTGTATTTCGCGGTCTTCTTCGGCCTGGCGTTGCTGAACTGTTTTGTGCCCGGCGTAAGCACGGACGATCCAAAAGCATGGGCTGCTTTCACCTTCTTCTCGGGCAACTGGTACATCACGCGGCACGGCTGGATCGCGGGTTCGGTCGACCCGCTCTGGAGCATCTCGGTGGAGGAGCAGTTCTACCTGTTCGTTCCGCTGCTGGCCGCGTGGCGTGGACGCAAGGCGCTGCTTGGGGGCAGCGTCATCACGCTCGCCATATCGTTCCTCACCGTCTTCCTCTACGGCCTGCACCGCAGCCCCGGCGACCACGGCGAGTGGACGAACAGCTTCGTGCACTTCCAGTTCTTCGGCGCGGGCATGCTACTGGCTTTGCTGCTGCGGGGCCGTCTGCCTGTGCTGAGCTCTACGCTGCGCCTCGTCGGCTTCTTTGCCGCGTTTGACTGCTGGCTGATTGCTCTGCTCAAGTTTCGCGTGCGCAGTTGGGACCCGCAGCCAACGGCCACTGGTTCCGTTACGGGATGGCTGCTGATCCTTGCCGGCACCTGCCTCTTCCTCTTGTGTGCGCTTGGTACGCCGGAGCGCTATGTCCCGGGCTGGCTTGCTTACCTTGGGCGCATCTCGTACGGGCTGTACCTCTTCCACTCGCTTGTCTTCTTCCTGGTCTTTGAGAAGGCGACGCCGCTGAACGGTGCGGCAACGCTGCTGCACCTTCCGCTGCTGTTGCGTGACATGCTGGGGACCGCCGTGGTGCTGGCCATCAGCGTGTTCGTAGCGCACCTGTCCTACCGCTACTTTGAGAGCTCCTTTCTCCGTCTAAAGCAGAGGTTTACCTTTGTGCAGGCGCGCGATTGATGCTCGAATCCTTTCTCCGAAACAGCCGGCGCACGATGCTGGCGATCGTTTTGCTGCTGACAGCGGCGGCGCACGCGGAGAACGGTGCCAACGCATGGCTGCGCTATGCGCCGCCGCCTGATCCGCCGCGTTACCACGAGATGCCGCGCGCCGTGGTGCGGCTCGGCTCAGCGCCCGAGGAGGTCTCGGCCGCGGAGGAGCTCGACCGCGGCATGGGCCGCATGATTGCCGGATCGGACGAGCTGCTGGAGCGCTTCGACCCAAGCCTCGACAGCATCGTGCTCGGCACAACGGACGCGATCCATCGCGCGCGGCTGACAAAGGCGATCCACGGCTTTCAGGAGAAGCCGCTGCCCGTTGAGGGCTTTCGCATCGCGCACGTGCGCAACGGCATCCGGCAGTGGTGGATCATCCAGGGCGGCTCGCCGCGCGCGGAGCTCTACGGAGCCTTCCGCTTTATGGCCCTGGTCGCGCAGGACCAGCAGCTGCCCGAGGACTACATCGATGCGCCCGCGTCGACGATCCGTTGGGTCGACCAGTGGGACAACCTGAACGGCTCTATCGAGCGCGGCTATGCCGGCCCGTCGATCTTCTTTGAGAACGGCCACGTGCGCAGTGACCTGCAGCGCGCGGGTGAGTACGCGCGGCTGCTCGCCTCCATTGGCATCAACGGGGTGACGGTGAACAACGTCAACGCCGACCTGCGTACGCTCACGCCCGAGATGATCGGCGAGTTCGCCCGCATCGCCGAAGCCCTCCGGCCGTGGGGCGTGCGGCTTGCGCTGTCTGTCGATCTTTCGTCTCCTAAGGTCGTGGGAGGTCTGCCGACCTTTGACCCGCTTGACCCCGCGGTGATCGCATGGTGGCAGGCCAAGGTCGATGAGATCTATCGTGCGATCCCTGACTTCGCCGGCTTCACCGTCAAGGCTGACAGCGAGGGCAGGCCGGGGCCGTCGCAGTACGGGCGCTCGCCGCTGGATGCGGCCAACGCCGTCGCGAAGCCACTGCTGAAGCACGGCGGCGTGGTGCTCTATCGCGGCTTCGTCTACAACAACCACCTGGACTACAACGACCTGAAGGCCGACCGCGCCCGCGCCGGCTACGATAACTTTCGCGCCTACGACGGCAAGTTTCTACCGAACGTCATCATCCAGATCAAGCACGGGCCCATCGACTTCCAGGTGCGTGAGCCGGTGTCGCCGCTCATCCCCGCGCTGCGGCACACCTCACAGGCGATGGAGCTGCAGATCTCGCAGGAGTACACCGGCCAGCAGCGCCACATGGTGGATCTCGCCCCCATGTGGAAGTCCGTGCTCGACACAGACGTGCGCGTGGAGGACCACCCCAGCCTCGTGCGCGACATCAGCACGGGCAAGGCGTTCCAGCAGCCGCAGGGTGGCTTTGTGGGTGTCGCCAACGTCGGCATGGACGCGAACTGGCTACACCATCCTATGGCGATGGCCAACCTCTACAGCTTCGGCCGGCTCGCCTGGAACCCCGCGCTCGGTGCGGACAAGGTGCTGGATGAGTGGGCGCGCATGACGTGGTCGAACGACGCGCGCGTGTACGGCCCGGTCGAGCAGATGAACCTCGCAAGCTGGCGCGTGTATGAGCAGTACACCGGGCCGCTGGGCGCGGGCACGCTGACGGACATACTCGGCACGCACTTCGGTCCGGGCCCTGAGAGTGCCGACGGCAACGGCTGGGGCCAGTGGATCCGCGCCGACAAAGCAGGCACGCAGAACGCGGGCGTCGGCATGGACCGCACCGTTGCCACGGGCAGCGGCTACATCGGCCAGTATCCGCCGCAGCTTGCCGCCACGTATGAGAACCTCGCCACCTGCCCGGATAACCTGCTGCTCTTCATGCACCACGTGCCCTATACGTACCATCTGCGCGGCGACGACCCCGACGACCGCACGCCGGTCGGCACCAAGACGGTGATCCAGCACATCTACGACGCGCATTACGCTGGCGCTGCGGCGACGCAGAACTTCGTCGACCAGTGGGAGACGGTACAGGGCCTCGTCGACGACGAGCGCTACGCACAGGTGCACGATCTGCTCGTCTTTCAGACCAAGCATGCCGAAGTTTGGCGCGACGCCATCAACGACTGGTTCGCGCGGCAGAGCGGCGTGCCCGACGCGCTGGGCTATGTGGGCAAGCACCCCGGCCGCGAAGAGGCAGAGTTGATGCAGGGCTCCGGCTTTAAGGCCGTGGACGTCCAGAGTTGGGAGACAGCGTCGGGTGGCAAGGCTGTTGTGTGCAGTGCGGCGCAGTGCACGCTTACAACGACCTTCCGCAGCGAAGCCAACCCATACCGCATCGAGATCGGCTACTTCGACACGCATCCCGGCGAGGCCAAGTACCGCCTGCTAGTGAACGGCACCGAAGCCGCGCATTGGACAGCAAACGACATGCTTCCACCGGACCGGCCAGACCCGCGCCTCAACGGCCACACCGCGACGCGCTTCGTCGTGAATGGCATCAAGCTCAAGCCGGGCGACGCCGTCACGCTTGAGGCCACACCGGATGGTGCGGACAAAGCGGCCGTGGACTTCGTGGAGATTACGCGCGATCCGCGGTGGAACTAGAACCAGCTTGCCGCGTCGCAGCTCTCGAGATCACTTCGGAGGGGCACGGCTTTAGCCGTGCCAGTAACGATTGGCTGCGAGATGGCGCGGGCGGCTGCTCTCAGGAGTTTGCAGCTCGTCCCGCGTCCGGCACGAACATCGCGGCTGGCCGCGCCGGCATGGAGCACATGCTCTGCATGCCAGCCGTAGGCGCCTGAGAACTGCGCGGATTAGCTGTGCTCCTCCGCAGCGCAATGGCCGCGCAGGAGTCGTGAAGGGAGAGGTGTTGGCACGGCTGAAGCCGTGCCCCTCCGAAGCTGAAGCCATACTCCTCCGAAGCTGTATGGTCCATACGCCCCCGCCGCGTGCTATCACTGAAGACGCAAACTTCGCACCTCGCGCAATGTCGTGCTTCTCACGTGCGGTGCTGCTTTATCGTTGAAATAGTCCTGCCATGAAGATCACTGCTGCCCGCCTCATCGTTTGCTCGCCCGACCGCAACTTTGTCACGCTCAAGGTTGAAACGGACCAGGGCATCTACGGCCTCGGCGACGCCACGCTCAACGGCCGCGAGCTGGCCGTGGCCGCCTATCTTGAGGAGCACGTTCTCCCGTGCCTCATCGGGCGCGATCCGTTTCAGATTGAGGACATCTGGCAGTACCTTTACCGCGGTGCGTACTGGCGGCGCGGGCCGGTGACCATGTCGGCCATTGCTGCCGTCGACGTCGCTCTGTGGGACATCAAGGGCAAGGCGCTGAACACGCCTGTCTACAACCTGCTCGGCGGCAAGAGCCGCGATGGCGTGCTGGTCTACACGCATGCCAACGGCGCAAACATTGAGGAGGCGGTCGACTCCGTCAAGCACCACATGCAGGAGGGCTACCTCGCCGTACGTGCGCAGAGCGGCGTCCCCGGTGTGGCGTCAAGCTACGGTGTGCCGAAGGCGGGTAAGCCGTACGAACCGGCGGAGCGCGGGCTACCGGGTGAGAGCCTCTGGTCGACTGAGCGCTACCTGAACTTTGCGCCCAAGCTGTTTGAGAAACTGCGCGTCGAAGTCGGTGAAGATGTACACCTCTTGCACGACGTGCACCATCGCCTCACGCCCATTGAGGCGGCGCGGCTGGGCAAGTCGCTGGAGCCATACCACCTATTCTGGATGGAGGACCCAACGCCGGCGGAGAACCAGGAAGCATTCAAGCTCATCCGCGAGCACACCGTCACGCCCATCGCCACGGGTGAGGTCTTCAACAGCTTCTGGGACGCGCACGACCTCATCCGCAACCAGTGGATCGATTACATTCGCATGACCATCGTGCATGGCGGCGGCATTACGGCGCTGAAGAAGGCGGCGGACTTCGCGGCCGTCTACCAGGTGCGCACCGGCTTCCACGGCGCGACGGACCTGAGCCCCATCACCATGGCTGCGGCGCTGCACTTCGGCCTCTCTGTGCACAACTTCGGCATCCAGGAGCACATGCATCACACCGCGCTTACGGATGAAGTCTTTCCGCATGCGTACAAGTTCGAGGCCGGCTACATGCACCCGGGTGACGCCCCGGGGCTGGGCGTCGACATCGACGAGGCGCTTGCTGCGAAGCATCCGTATCAGCGCGCGTACCTGCCGATTGCACGCAAGCTCGACGGCACGTTGACCGATTGGTAGAGAGCAGCGGCTCAGCAACGGCAGGTGCTACAGTGTTCGCAATGAAGAGCCTCACCACGCCCGCGCACCTCTCGTCAGAGACGGCACAGGGCCGCGCCTGGGGCAGCTTTTTCTTCACCGGCTTCGGCACGCTCTGGCTGCTCACCGGGCTCGCCAACATGCACCGCTGGACGACGCTGCGCGCCTCGCTGATCGGCTTGGTAGGCGTCGCGACGCTGGCTGCAGGCATCGGTCTGCTGCGGTTGGCGCAACGGTTGCCGTCATACCCGCCTGACCCCATTGAGGAAGCGCGTGTGCGCCGCGTCTTCAATGCCGTGAACATCATCCAGTGGGTCTCGGTCGGCACCGCGGTGGTGGTGCTGGTGCTGCTGCGCATGCCCGAGTACATCGTTCCGGCGATCGGCATCATCGTGGGTCTGCACCTGTACCCGCTGGCCGGCGCTTTTCGCTACCCGCTGCACTACGTTACGGGCACGGTGCTGGTGTCGTGGTGCACGGCTTGCGTCGCATTGCTGCCAAAGGCCCGCATGCCCGGTGTTGGTGCTTTTGGGACTGGCGCGATCCTGCTGGTGAGTGCGGCGGTTACGCTTGCGCTGGCTTACAGCAGGGCAGGTGCTCGGGAGAGGGTGCCTTCGGGTCTTGCAATCGGGCAGAAGAGCGCTGACCTCAGGGGCTAAAGCCCCTTACCTGGTTCAGCCTTGATGGCACGGCTGAAGCCGTGCCCCTCCGAATATACGTCCGTTATGCATCAGTCTGCCCCTCGGAGATACGTCCACTCTGGATCACCCGCTCGCTCAACGACAAGCCGCGCTAACTTGCTGACTCGCTGCCCTGCTGACTTGCTGCTCTCTACGGTAGCTTCTGAACCTGCGTATCTTTCGGGATCTTCAGCTCAAACTGGTCGTCCTCAAGCGGCTGGTTCACCACGAGCTTGCTAATGGTCAGCCGCATGCGCAGCTGGTCGATGGGCCGATTGATCGTGATGACGGAGGGGAACAGCTCGTCCCCGAACTTCTGGTAGCTCTCGTAGTTCGCGACAGTGACGAGTTCGCCTTTTTCGTTGTATGTGTCCTGCTGGTAGGGCATCAGGGTGGAGCGGCCGATGTGCACCACGCGCTGCACCTTCAACTCCTGCGAGTTGGCGACCGGGCGAAAGATGCCGAGATCGTACTCCGGCTCATCCTCGACATACTTCTTGGTCGAGTCGGGCTGGTAGATGCGGTCGTCTGACGTAACGGACACCAGCTCACCGGAGGTCGCCGAGCGGATCAGGAACGAGTCAAAGAAGACAGCAGGACGCAGGTTTTCCAGCGAGTTCGCCGAAGGTGTCGAGATGGCGTTTGAGCCCGTGATGGCGCGATTCCTGGGTGGGATGTGCATGGTGAAGGTTGTGCCATCCGTGACCATGTCTACCGCCTGCACGTGGCCGATCGGCGTAAACAGCAGCACGCGTAGATCGCCCGGCTTGCGCAGCAAGAGGTAGCCGGGGAAGGCTGCATAGTCCGTGACCTTGCCCTCTTTGCCGCCGCCGGTCGAAACCGACACGGTGATGGAGGCCTTGAACGAAGTCACGTGATCGAAACGATCCGTGGTCGACTTCACCAGGTCATTCAGGGACGCGTTCAAGATCT
>CAXTJS010000039.1:15652-18605 GCA_964244605.1 uncultured Terriglobus sp.
AGTGCGCGACAAGCTCGACCAGGCCAACATCACGGAGCGGGTGCTGCTGAAGCAGCCGCTCAATGGAAACAACAGGGCCGCCGCACATACGGCCGCCTGCACTCGCTCTCGACTCACGTTCCGCAAAGAAAAAGTATACCGTCCGGGGGAAGCTCAAATCTTGGATGAGTGGGCGCAACCTGGCGATGCCGTTTGTTTACGGTCGGGGCGTTGCGGCACCTTCGCGGTAACTCTGCACCTGCTTTGCGTGGCTGGCCAGGTCGACGGAGAACTGCGTATGGCCGGTTCGGTCCGCGACGAAGTACAGGTTGCTCGTCTGTGCGGGATGCGTCGCGGCGTGCAGCGCAGCCGCGCCCGGCGAGCAGATGGGTCCAGGCGGCAGACCGGTGTGCTTATAGGTGTTGTAGGGCGAGTCGTAATCCAGGTCGCTGCGATAGATGGTGCCGCGCCAGCGCCCGTTCAACAGCGCCGCGTAGATCACCGTCGGGTCTGTCTGCAGGGGCATGCCTTGCGAGAAGCGGTTCATGAAGACGCCTGCGGCCATGGTGCGCTCGTTGTCGAAGTGCACCTCCTTCTCAACCAGCGAGGCAAGCGTCACGATCTGCGGGATCGACAGGTACACGCCGGCGAAGCTGTCCTGCTTGGTGAGGTTGAGCGAGCCAGCCTTTGCGCGGAAGTTCTGCACCATGGCCGCCTGCATCTGCTTGAGCGTCGTATGCCGGCTGAAGCGGTAGGTGTCCGGGTAAAGGTAGCCCTCCAGCGACTCGGCTTTTGGCGACCACTCCGCGATAAGCGCCGTGTCTGCGCGGGCGGCGGCAAGAAAGTCCGCCGAGGAAGCTAGCCCTGCCGCCTCCACTGCACGCGCGATGTCGAACAGGTTAAAGCCCTCGGGGATGGTGATGCTTCGCGTGTAGACGTCACCCCTGGCGATGCGTGCGTACACCGTCGCCGCGCTTGCCGGCTCGGCAAAACGGTACTCCCCGGCCTTCAGCCGTCCACCCTTCCACGCGCGTAGCAGCAGAAAGGCGTAGCGGCTGCGGACCACGCCCGCACGCTGCAGGTCTGCCGCCATCGTCTGTGCGGACGTGCCGGACGGCAGGTCGACGAAGGTCTCGCCGGGCGGCGTTAACGGCAGGTAGAGCAGCACGCCGGCGGCACCCGCGGCGACCAGCGCGAGGAGCAGGAGGAATCCAAGGAACTTCACAGGGACACTTTCTCACAAGCAGCCGCGGTAGCTATGGCAAGAGCTCGGCGCTAGCACCATAGTGCTGCCGCAGAATCGTCATTTCGACCGGGAGTGACAGCTTCTCGTCACGGAGCGGAGAACTCTGCTGTTTGCCCGCAGCGTCGACGGCTCTGAAAGAACAGCAGGTTTCTCCACTCCGCTACGCTCCGGTCGAAATGACGAACTATAGGAGGTACGGAAGTGTCCTGCCGAAGCGGCGCTCTATCTTGGCAAAGCCTTGGCCACCCGCTCCCACACAATCTGCTGCGTGCGGCTCAGGTTCTCCCACTTGAACTCGGCAAAGCCCTGGCTGGTTCGTTCCGCACGATAGAGGTCGTAGAGCTGCTGGCCGGTCATGCCGTGATGTTAGACCACGCCGGGTGTCTGGCGGTCAGGGTGGTAGAGCCGCAGCCGCGCGATGTAGAGCAAGACCTCCGGCGTGAGCCGATCGCCGGGGGAGACGCCCACGCGCAGCCGCTCGCGAATGCCTGTGGATGAGGTGTCGTTGTCCACGGTGGTTAGCAGGTGCACACGCGCCGCCTGCTCCGGGGTGAGTTGCAGTGCCGACAGATCGCTGAGGTCGAACTCAGGCCGCGACACCACGATCCACTCCGCCATCGCCAGCACCTGTTCTGGCTCACGCCAATGCCGCAGGGAGAGAAAGCTGTCCGCACCCACAATGCAGAAGAGCGCATCTTCCGGCTGCAGTTCGCGCAGGCGGTTCAGCGCATCCACGGTGTAGTTCGGTGACCCATCCTCGCGCGGGCGGTCAACCTCGCTCAACTGCAGTCGCGGGTCGGCGGCGCAGAGCAGCCTGGTCATCGCAAGGCGGTCGGCGTAGTCCGTCGTGAGGGCGGCTTCTTTCAGCGGCTGCCTGCCGGTGGGTGCGAGCAGCACCCGGTCGAGCGCGAACGCATCGGCCGCCGCCAGCGCCACGGCCAGATGGCCGCGATGCGGTGGATCGAACGTGCCGCCAAAGTAGCCGATGCGCATCCCTCTACCGTACTTCTTCCGTGGAACTTCTGCGCTGCGCCAGCGTATGTTGAAGGGGAGCCGCGATGAGCCGCTCCGGAGGGACGATTGCCATGCAGACACGCATTCACGGCACCACCATGCCCGCACTCGAGGTGCTGCTGCAGCCGGGCGAGTCGGTCGTTGCCGAATCGGGCGAGCTGAGCTGGATGTCGCAGAGCATCGCCATGACCACGCACACACAGTTCGGCGGCGGTGGCGGCTTCTTCGGCGCGGTGAAGCGCATGGCGGGCGGCGGCTCGCTCTTTATGACGGAGTACCGCGCCATGAGCTACGCCGGCGAGGTCGCCTTTGCCACCAAGGTGCCGGGCCACATTCTGCCCATCAAGCTGCGCACCGGCTATGACGAGTACATGATTCATCGCCACGGTTTCCTCTGCGGCACGGCAGGCGTGCAGCTGGGCGTCGGCTTTCAGCAGTCGCTGGGTGCGGGCATCTTTGGCGGTGACGGCTTTCTGCTGCAGAAGGTAAGCGGGCAGGGAACGGCCTGGCTTGAGCTCTCCGGCGAGGTGGTCGTGCGCGATCTGCAGCCGGGCGAGACGCTGCGCGTGCACCCGGGCCATGTGGGCGCGTTTCAGTCGGGCGTGTCCTTTCAGATCACGCGCGTGCCCGGCATCCGCAACCTGATCTTTGGCGGCGACGGCCTCTTCCTCGCCGCGCTTACCGGCCCCGGCCGCATCTGGCTGCAGACGCTGC
>CAXTJS010000040.1:0-18261 GCA_964244605.1 uncultured Terriglobus sp.
GATGCCGAGCGCCCGGTCAAAGGCACGGCGTGCTTCGATCAGGTGCATCTGCCCGCCGAGGCCGTGGCGCGTGTACTGCAGGTGCGTAATGCCCAGCCCGGTCCAGCCCGGAGCATAGCCGCCATTGACCTGCGTTACCTTCTCAAACAGCTGCCGCGCGCGGTCGAGGTCGTCGCGGCTACCCGTGCGCGACATGAACGAGCTGAGCAGCGCGCTCGCCTGCAGGTACTCCTCCGAAAGGCCCTCGGTGAGCGAGCGTGAGGTGCCATGCTCATGCGCATGGAAGGTGCCGGAGCCCTGCAGCGTGCTGAAGATTTCGTCCGTGATCTCGCGTTGCACGGCGACGAGATCGAAGGAATCGACGTTGATGGAACCACCCGCACGCACCGCCTGCGCAGGCACATCGAGCATCTGCCAGTTAAGGTCAAAGCCGGTGGAACTGCGCATGAAGTTGCCGGCGACCACATACTGCACCAGCAGCTTGCGGCCGATGCTGAGCGGGTCCATCTGCTTGGAAGGCAGATTCATCAGCGAGCTCGACGGCCGCACCACCAGCGACTGCATGCGCGCAAGGCGTGTCGCGATGGCATCGGCAAGCGCATAGCCGTAGAGCGGAGCGGCGTCGGCGGGGCCGAGGTTTACAAATGGCAGCACGACGATGTTGTTCTGCTTCTCATTGCCGCCGCTCTCGCGAAAGCGCTCCGCCAGCATGGAGAGCAGCCCTGTCGTCCGCTTCTCTGCTTCCGGCGAGTCAAGCGAGAGCCGCTGCTGCGTGGGCATGCTCGCCAGCGTATCGCCCGGGATCAGGATGCCCTCGAGCTGCGACGAGCGAAGAATCGTCTTGAGCGACTCGCGCACATCCGAGGCTGACGCAAAACGCGCCGACGGCTGCTTCTCAAGGCAGCGCAGAATCACGCTCTCAAGCTCGCTGGAAAGGTTCGGCACCACGTCCCGCAGCGATGGCGGATCGGCGAACTGGATGGCGCGGATGCTCTGAAAATCAGGCACATCGGGCCGGTGAAAGGGATGCCTTCCCGCCACAAGCTCATAGAGCACTACACCAAAAGCGAAGATGTCACTCTGCACCGAGGACTGGCCGGTGACGAACTGCTCCGGCGCCATGTAGGCGATGGTGCCGCCGCGCGCGGTGTACGTTGCGCCCGGTGTGGGGGCGCGGTTGAGCGGCTTGGCCGGGTCGAACTGCGCATCCTCCAGGCTGATGCGGCGTGCCAGGCCAAAGTCCAGAATCTTGATCAGCCCGCCTTCGGTGAGGATCACGTTCGCCGGCTTCAGGTCGCGGTGAAAGATGCCGAGTGAGTGCGCAGCGGCGAGTCCATCTGCGATCTGGATGCCGGCAGAGATGACAAGCTCGACGCTTGCGGGCCCCTCTTCGATCAGTCGATCAAGCGGCTTGCCCGGCACATATTGCATGACGATGAAGGCTTCATCGTCAACCTCGCCCGTGTCATAGATCGCGCATACGTTCGGGTGTTCGATGGCGGAGGCGAGCCGCGCCTCGCGCAGATAGGTGGTCCGCATCTGCTCCGGCGTGAGCGTGCCGCGTTTCAGCAGCTTCAGCACCACGGGCCGCTGCAGCAGTGTGTCGTTCGACAGGTACACCACGCCGCTGCCGCCCGAGCCCAGCTTGCGGATGAGCTCGTAGTGCTCGATGACACGGCGCTTCATAGCAGCATTCTCTCATTCGGTGAACATCCGGACGGCTCGACACGCGAGCTGAGCGATGGAGACGGCGGATGTGCGGGTATCTTCACAAGCAGAACACAATCATTCTCTTGTCGCTCGTGTTGCATCGCGCATCAGCGGAGCGACTGCCGAGTCGCTTTGTGCATCCCAAAATGGGAAACCACACATAAGGGAATACTTCCTACGAATGCCTTCTACTGTCTTACTGATCGATGACAATGCCATCCAGGCTGCCACCCGCCAAACGATCCTGAAACGTGCAGGCTATTTCGTCATTCCGGTGCTAAATCCGCAGCGGGCTCTCGAGCAGTTCCAGGCGAACGACTTCCCCGCTTCCATCGACCTCGTCATCACGGATCACGTCATGCCTGGAATGAGCGGTGCACAATTCGTTCGAGCCTTGCGCGAACTGCACCCGCACCTGCCCGTGCTGGTCATCAGCGGCATGGAAGAGGCCGAGCAGGAGTACGGCGACCTAAATGTAACGTTCCGCCTGAAGCCTCTGCTGCCCGACAACCTGCTCGCCTCGGTGGATCGCATGCTTGTGCGTGAGTCTATCTAGGACTCAACCGCAGTTTACGACCGCTCTCATCCCTGAGTTGTAGCTCACGTTCCACCCTCGGAATGAGCGCAAGCAGACAGTTCTCCATGTGTCCCGAATACCGTCCTAATCGCATTGCGACGCGTGTGTACGCCTGCGACAATCAAGCTTGACCATGCATCCCATGCCTGAGTTCGGAAGCTTTGCCCTGCTGCTGGCGCTGGTGCTCTCTGCCTACACGCTCTGCGTAGGTTCGCTTGGCCTGAGGCTCGCGGCCACCGGCAGAGCAAGCCGCGTCTCACCGGAGCGCTTGATTGAGACGGCGCGACGAGCAGGGATTGGGACGTTTGTCGCCGTTTCCGGTGCGGCCTTCGCGCTGGTCTGGGCCGCGTTCACCAACGACTTCTCCGTGGCATACATCCTGCAGCACACGAATCGCGCGCTGCATCCGGCCTACAAATTTTCCGCACTTTGGAGCGGACAGGAAGGGTCACTGCTGTTGTGGGCGTGGCTGCTGAGCACCTACGGCTTCGTGCTGCGTTTGCGCCACCGCATCGACCAGCGGCTGTTTGCGTATGCATCCACGATTTTGGCTGCGGTGCAGGTCTTCTTCCTCCTTCTGCTGAACGTGCCGGCTCCGCCATTCGCGCTTTGGCAGGGCGATGCTCGTCCAGACGGTAACGGTCTCAACCCGCTGCTGCAGTACCCCGAGATGGTGATTCACCCGCCGATGCTCTACCTCGGCTATGTAGGCTTTTCGGTGCCGTTTGCCTTTGCGCTGGGCGCACTCATGATGCGCTACCCCGGCGAGAAGTGGATCCGCATCACACGACGCTGGACGCTGGTGACCTGGCTGTTCCTTACCATCGGTGTCTCGCTCGGCATGCATTGGGCCTATGCGGTGCTGGGCTGGGGCGGTTACTGGGGCTGGGACCCGGTTGAGAACGCTTCGATCCTGCCGTGGTTCACGGCAACGGCTTTCCTGCACTCGGTCATGATGCAGGAGAAGCGCGGCATGATGAAGCAGTGGAACGTGTGGCTGATCTTCCTCACGTTCATGCTTACCGTGCTTGGTACGCTGTTGACGCGCGGCGGCATCGTGAGCAGCGTGCATGCCTTCGCGCAGAGCTCGATCAGCCAATGGTTCACAGTCTTTCTGTGCATCACGATGGCGGTGTGCCTGTTCACGTACTTCCGGCAGCGCTCGCACCTCGCAAGCGAGCACAAGCTTGAGGCGATCGTCTCGCGTGAGAGTTCGTTCCTGTTTAACAACCTCGTGTTGTTGGTGACGTGCTTTACGGTGCTGTTCGGCACGCTCTTCCCAGTCTTGAGCGAATATGTGCAGGGTTCCAAGGTCACGATGGGTGCACCGTTCTTCAATCGAGTTGCCGTGCCCATCGGCTTGTTCCTTCTCTTCCTCACAGGCATCGGTCCCTTGCTCGCGTGGCGGGCAACGTCGCTGCGCTCCATCCGTCGCAACTTCGTTCTGCCGTGCATCGCGACGATTGGCAGCGCGGTCATCCTGATCGCAAGCGGCATCCGCCCATGGCGCATGGCCGAAGCGGATCAGCAGGGCTCCATCTACTCGCTTGTCTGCTTCTCGCTGAGTGCCGGCGTGGCTGTCGCCATCTTGACGGAGTTCCTGCGCGGCGTGGGCGTGGTGCGTACGCAGACGGGCAAGAACTTCTTCGCGTCAGCCTACCTGCTGACGCGGCGCAACAACCGGCGCTATGGCGGCTATCTGGTGCACGTCGGTATCGTTGCGTTGTTCATCGGCCTTGCCGGCGCTGCGTTCAACCAATCGCGCGAGTTGGAGATGGGCTTTGGTGACTCACTCACGATTGGCAATTACAAGCTCGTCTGCCAGAGCTACACGCAGGATTCGAACCCGAACTACGACACCGACTTTGCGCTGCTGGACGTGTACGACCGCGACCACAAGATCGCGCAGATGGCACCGGAGAAGCGCTTCTACAACGCGTCACAAACACCAAGCACCATCGTCGCCATCCATTCGACCGCGCTGCGTGATCTGTATGTCGTGTTCGAGGGCCGCAATCCTGAGACCAGCAAGCCCATCATCAAGGTCTTTCTGAACCCGCTCGTGTTGTGGATCTGGATCGGCGTCGCCATCATCGTCGCGGGCACCCTCATCAGTCTGAGCCCGCAACTGCTGCCGTCGCCGAAAGCGCATCCCGTGCGCGTAAGCCTGCCTGAACTGCAGGCCGTCGGGGGCGATTAGTGTCGGATCTCCGCAAGCTGTTTCGTTCGCGGTTTCTGCAACTCTTACTGATCTTCGCGACGGCTCTGGTCACCGTTGGCGCGGGTGACACCGGATCGCGCTTCAACGACATCGGCCACAAGATGGTCTGCACCTGTGGCTGCGGGCAAATCCTGCTTGAGTGCAACCACGTGGGCTGCCCTAACAGCTCAGGCATGATCGACGAGTTGCGTCAGCAGCTTGGCACCGGCGCAAGCAACACGAGCATCTTTAACGCCTTCATGGCAAAGTATGGGCCAACGGTGCTCGCAGCGCCCATTCGCGGAGGCTTCGACAACGCGGCTTGGATCGTTCCCATCGCCGTCTTTCTGCTTGCCCTGCTTGGGACAGCGTTCATCATTCGACACTGGCGCGGCAAGCACATGGTCGCGGCAGGCGTGCCCACTTACGACACAGAAGCTGACAGTATGCGCAGCCGCATTCGTCGCGAGTCGGAGTTCTAACGATGGGTCTTGCTGCAGGTATCACTCTCTTTGTCCTCCTCTTTGCCTACGTCTTCTGGCCGGAAGAAAACCCCTTCACGCAACGCGCCGCAACCCGGCTCGACTTCTTGCAGGAGCGCCGCGAGGTCGTGATGAACAACCTGCGCGACCTGAACTTCGAGTACCGTGCCGGCAAGTATCCCGAACAGGACTACGCCGCGCAACGCGAAGTCCTCGAGGCTGAAGCTGGCACGATTCTGTCCGAGATCGACTCGCTGGAGCACGGCCTGCAGAAGGTCTGAGTGCTACTCTGCGGAGGATATCCGCAGTCCAGCTTTGCTCAAGGAGCCGCATGCCCCTTCGCCACCTTCTCGCTTCCCTGCTGGTCCTGCTTTCTAGCCTTGGGGCCGCCAACCCCCTGCCCGCACAGGCAGCCTACAAGGTCGCGCGCGGCTCCGAGATCCTGTGGGACAGCTGGGGCGTTCCGCACATCTACGCGAAGAACACCCGCGACATGTTTTATCTGTACGGCTATGCGCAGGCCGAGGCGCACGGCAATCTGCTGATGCATGTGATGGCGGCTGGCCGCGGTCGCGCGAGTGAGTTCTATGGCGCGGGCGAGGGTGACCGCAACCTGAAGAGCGACCGTTGGGTGCTGGTGAATGAGGTGCCGCAGCGTGCCGCTGTTTGGCTTGAGAAGCAAACGCCGGAGTTCCGCGGCTACCTGGATGCTTTTGTGGCAGGCATCAATGCGTACGGCGCGCAGCATGGCGACAAGCTGGACCCGGACGGGCACAAGGTGCTGCCCATCTCAGCACTCGACGTGATGCAGCATGAGCAGCACTTTGTGAACTTTGAGTTCGTTGCATCTTCACGGCTCGCCGAGCCTATTGCAACGCAGCAGGCCGCGCTCGACTCACCCTTTGCGCCCGGCAACATGGACGTGCAGGATGGCTCAAACGGCTGGGCGCTGGCACCGTCGCACACCGTCGATGGCAAGGCGATGCTGCTGATGAATCCGCACCTTGCCTGGGCGGGCGAACAGAGCTACTTTGAGGTGCATCTGAACGCGCCCGGAATCAACCTGTACGGCGCGACGCAGGTCGGGCTGCCCGTGCTGCGCTTCTCCTTCTCAGACTCGGTGGCGATTAGCAACACCGTCAACACGAACAACGGCGCACTGCTCTACCGCTTGACCGAGAAAGACGGCGGCTACCTGCTCGACGGCAAGGTGAAGCAGTTTGAAACGGCGCAGCACCCTTTCCGCGTGCGACAGAAGGACGGCACCTTCACCACTGAAGTCGTGCAGGTGCAGCGCACCGTTCACGGGCCCGTAATCCGCCGCGACGGTGGCACACCGATCGCACTCTACACGGCGGGTCTCGATAAGCCGTACTTCCTCGACCAGTACTGGCACATGATCACGGCGCACAACTTCGCCGAATACCAGGCACAGCTGAGGCGACTGGAAGTCCCGATGTACAACATCCTCTACGCCGACCGCGACGGCCACATCGAGTACCTATTCAATGCACTGGTACCGAAGCGCACCGGCGACTGGCAGACATGGCAGAAGCCGGTGGACGGCAGCACCTCCAGCACCCTGCCCGGTCCATACCTGACCTACGACGAACTGCCAAAGCAGATCGATCCTGCGAGCGGCTACATCCAGAATTCGAACGAGCCGCCGTGGGATGCGGCATGGCCAACGATGCTGAGGCCGGCGGACTACCCGGCATACATCAGCTCATCGTTTCCACTCTTCCGGTCCGACCGCGCGCTGCGCATGCTCTCGGACGACACGAAGTTCAGCTTCGACATGCTGCTGCAGAAGAAGCTCTCCACGCGCATGGAGATGGCCGACCGCGTCCTGCCGGATCTGCTTGCTGCGGCGGACCAGTATGGCTCTCCGCGCGCGAAGAAGGCGGCTGCAGTCCTAAAGGTTTGGGACAGGCAGTGCGAAGCGAACTCCGTCGGCGCACTGCTCTTCTACACCTGGGCACAGCACTTCGTGAACCCGGCTGTAGCCCTGACCGGGCCCGGCAGCCAGAAAAACTTCGCCGTTACCTATGACGTAGCGCAGCCACTCACCACGCCGCGAGGCATTCGCGACCCGAAGGCAGCGGCACAGATGCTGGACGATGCCGCAGGTGAGACAGAGAAGCTCTACGGCAGCATGGACGCGCCGTGGGGCAAGGTCATGCGCTTCCAGATCAACGGCCAGTCCGACGGCAACGTTGCCGCACCACGCGGCGCTGCCGTCGACGGCGTCGACCTGCCGGGCAATGGCGGCTACGGTAACCTCGGCGTATTCCGCGTCGTCACCTACGGGCCCATGATTGACGGCATCAAGACACCCATCCACGGCGACGGCTTCACAATCGCGATGGAGTTTTCGTCGCCCATCCGAGCAAAGGCTCTCGTTAGTTATGGCGAAAGCTCCCAACCCGGCTCGCCGCACCACACCGACCAACTGCTGTTGATGCGGGAAAAACAGTGGCGCGACGTATGGCGCGAACGAGCGGACGTGCTGAAGCATGTCGAACATCGCGATAGCTTCTAGCGGTAAACTTAAGTGAAGGAAAGCTATGACGGCAGAAGTAATCGCGACGGAGCATGGAAATGTCCTGGTACTTCCAGACGAGTGCGCCCTTCCGCTGGGTTCGGTTGAAATCTACTTTGCTGGATCGGACACGCTGCTTGTCACTCCTAAAGCGTTGCGCTCCTCCCACCTCATTGAAGGCTATTTCGACGGGCCGTATGAGGACAACGGCCTCGTTGCGCCCGTCGACTATCCTCCTGAGCCTGTCCCGTCATTCTGATGTATCTACTCGACACTGACATTTGCATCGAGATTACAAAGCGCCATCCATATGCGGTAGCTCAGTTTCGTAATTTGCGCCGCGAGGACGTCGCTATCAACGTCATCGTTCTTGGTGAACTGATGGAAGGCAGTTTCGGCGCCACGAACCCGGAACGTGTGTGGCGTGACATCGAGCAGCTGCGGCTACGCACATCCCTCTCAGCCTTCTCCGAGAATGTGTCGCTCGAGTACGCCAGACTTCGATACTACCTGCGACGTCAGGGAATGATCATTGGCTCAAACGATCTCTGGATCGCAGCGCACGCAATTGCGATGAGTCTGACCCTCGTCACCAACAACGAACGCGAGTTCTCCCGCGTTCCCAATCTGCGCATTGAGAACTGGACCACACCTGAGTGAAACGCCTTCTCCTCGCCCTACTGCTCCTTCCCACGCTCGCCTTGCATGCCGCCTCCAGCATCACGGGCGTCGTCACAAATCGCACCGTGAATAAGCCCTCCGCAGGCGACGACGTGACGCTGATTCGCCTCGCACAGGGCATGCAGGAGTCCACGCGCACCAAGACCGATGCCAAAGGTGCTTTCACGCTGGATGTGCCGGACGATGGCATTCACCTCATCCGCGTCACACATGACAAGGCGAACTACTTCAAGCAAGCACCTCCGGGCACGCAGTCTGTCGAGCTTGAAGTCTTCAACGCTGCTCCGAAGGTGGTTGGCGTCTCGCTTGATGCAAACGTCATCCGTTTGCAGACAGAACCCGATAACAAGAGCCTGCGCGTGGTGGAGAACTTCTTCCTCAAAAACGAATCCACACCGCCGCGCACGCAGTTCGGCGAGCGCGCCTTTGAGTTCACCCTGCCGGAGGGTGTCGTCATTGAGGGTGCAGCGGCGCAGGGTACGGGCGGCATGACGGTGCAGTCGCCGCCGGTCCCGCTGCCGGAAAAAGGACACTACGCGTTCATCTTCCCGATCCGCCCCGGCGGCCAGACCCGTTTTCAGATCGCATACAAGGTGCCCTACAGCGGCTCGTTCCAGTTCACGCCGCTGGCCACCATGGCGACCGACAACGTCGTCGTCATGATGCCAAAGGCCATGAAGTTCGATGGCGGCGCATCGCCCTTTAGCTCTGTCGCGGAAGAGGTGGATGCGCAAACGTATGTGGCGCGCTCCGTGCCGCTGGGCAAGACCATGAGCTTTACGGTTAGTGGGACGGGTCAGCTTCCGCGCGCGACCACCACACCGCAGGACGCTTCTCAGCAGGATCAAGGCTCGGGCCAGCCTGCGACAGGAACTCCCGCAACAGGGGCAGACGCCAACGCGGATCCGGGAGCGAACACCAGCAGCAATCGCCCCGGCGGCGGGCTCGGTGCGCCGATCGGCAGCCCCGATCCGCTGAGTAAATACAAGTGGTGGATCGTGGGCGGGCTCGCGTTGCTACTGGCGTGCGGCGCAGGCTTTCTGCTTTCGCGGCCGCAGGCGTCGCCGGTCGCCACGGCTGCAGTGCCGAGCAACGGCGCTCATGTTGCTCCTCCCGCGGCTGCCCACTCATCGTTGCTGCAGGCATTGCGTGATGAGCTCTTCACCCTGGAGAGCGATAAACTGACCGGCAAGATATCCGCGGAGCAGTATGCAAGGTTGAAACCGGCGCTGGAGGTCGTGCTGCAGAACGCGCTCACGCGTGACCGGGCGCAACCCTGACGCACCCTTAGCGGGCGCCTACCAGGTGGAGTAGCTGGTGCCGTCTGTAGACGCGGCACCCGAGCCGGAGTGCACGTTGTTCACGCCGGTATCGGTTTGATCGACGTTCTGATAGGTGTCTGACTGGTCTGCGGTCCACGTGTTGTTGGAGTGGGTCATCGGATCCATCGGGATCTCTTTCAAGTACCCGCCCTGCACCAGGTCATTCAGGCTTTGCGGCGCCTTCTGCTTGTCAACGGTGTAGCTGTCAATCGCGTTGCGCATGACCGTGAGGTCCTGCCGCAGGACCGCTTCGCGCGCGGCCTTCAAGTGGTGCGCGTAGAGCGGCACAGCCATGGCTGCCAACGTCGCGATGATGATCATGACGATCATCAACTCGACCAGCGTGAAGCCCTCTTCGCCACTGCAAAACACTGGCTTCGGCGTTCCTCGCGAGATGTTTTTGCTCATCGTTACCACTCCGAGTACTTCGATCCGTCCAGCGCGATGCCCTGACTCCTTGAGTGCACATCGAAGACGTTCTCGCCGGCCCACGATGTCGAGTCGGGATCATCCTGCATGGCGCGGAGCTGCCACTCATTTGTCTTCGTCATGGGGTCTACCGGGATCTCCCGCAGAAACCTGACCTTCTTATCCTTGACGTCGACACCGTTCACCAGCGTGTCAAGATCGGGTGGGTAGTTGAAGGAGTCGACCTTGGTCTGAAAGGCCCCGCGGTCCGCCGCGTCCTTGTAGTGGTCGATCGCGTCCCGCATCATCCAAAGGTCCGCGCGTAGCTCGCGCTCCTTGGTGCGCTTTACCTGCCAGCGCGCGATCGGCACGGCTGCGCTGGCGAGCAGAGCGACGATTGTCACCACGACGATCAACTCGACCAGCGTGACGCCGGCTTCGCTGCTCCAGTCAGATCGCGCTGACACACTCGGCTTGGACAAGAAGCGCACGCTGCATCTCTCCGCTACTTTAGGTGGACCATGGCCTGCGCACCGACGGCCGGGATATTGGCCTGAGCGCTATTGCGTGCTCCGACCTTGACCAGCGATATGGTCGAGTCACCCGCGGCCAGCGCCTTGAACGTAAGCACTGCGACGCTTCCCTGCCCGTCGATTCCGCGCACCGCCGGAGGACGCGAGACCGATACTGTCACCAGGCCATTGCCCTCGTCGCGATGCACCATCGCCACAGACTGACCATCGCGGCTCAGCATCTCACCCGCGTCCACATTCACCAGCGACAGCAGCTTCGGGTCGAACTTCAACTGCAGCGGTGCGGCGTATAGGTCCTTCGCGTTGTTTACGCTGACGGAGACCTGGAAGGTGCTGCCAACCGTCTGCGAGGAGTCGGCCGGCACGACACCAAAGCTCACCGGCGCGGATGCGGAGGCCTGCACGGCAGCGCCGTTGGCAGCGGCCTGATTTGCTGCCATGTTCGGGTACGGTTGGGCCGATTGAATACCGCCTGCGGCCTGCGCTGCACGTGCGGCTGCTGACTCGTTGCCGACCTGACCGATCATTACGGATGCAGCCGTTGCCGCGCTGATGTTGCTATTGTTTGCATGTGCACGCTGAAAGGCACCGGTCGTCTCGTAGGCCGAATTGTCCACCGGCAAGTTGGTCGGCGCGGCAGGGTCGCGACGCAGTTCAATGGCCGCACCCGTGCCTGTGTCGATCGCGCGCGTGTTCATGCGCGTGACCAGCGGCTCGCGGACGATGTGCGGGATGAGCAGAAAGACGACCTCATCCTGGATGCGCTCGGTCTGCGTGCTGCCAAAGATGCGCTTGAGGATCGGGATGTCAGACAGGCCCGGCGTGCCCGTAAGCGCCTTCGACTCCTGCCGCGTGAGGATGCCGGCCAGGATCGACGGCTCACCCTCTTTCAGCTGGATGGTCTGCTCCACCGTGCGCTGCGCGATGATGGGTTCGGTGACCGACGAGATCGTGACCTGCCCGTTCTGGCTTGAGATCTCAAGCTTCATCTTGAGCGTGATCTCGCGGTCCTGGTGCACGGTCGGCGTCACATCGATGTTTACGCCAACGTCAATGTAGGTGAACTGCGTGTTGACGAGTGAGCTCACAATGGCCGTCGAAGCGCCGCTCGAGTAAGAGCCGGTGGCGATTGGAATGCGCTGGCCGATCTTCAACTGCGCACGCTGTCCGTCGGTGGCGCGAATGCGCGGGTTCTGCAGAATGCGCGTGTCGGAGTCATTCAGCAACGCGTTCACGGTGGCCGTGCCGAGTGAAACGGCGAGATTGTCGGCCGTGAAGTTACGAAGTGTGTTCAGCGTAGGGAGTGTGCTGGTGGTGGCCGAGCTGTTCGTCCCCGTCGCGGTTGTCGTCGTGCCTGTTGTCGTGGTGCTCGCCGTTGTAGAACCGGAGTTCAACTGAGGCGTGACGGAGAACGACTGCGGCAACGTGATACCAAGATTGCGCGCCTTGTCCCGATTTACTTCGAGCACGGCAACGTCGACCACAACCTCAGAGCGCGCGCGGTCGAGGTTGTTCAGCAGGTCTTCCACGAGCAGCAGTTGATCGGGTGTTGCACGCATCACGATCGCGTTCTGGCTCGGCACCAGGAAGATCTTGACGTTCGGATCTAGTACGTTACGCAGCGCCGTGAGCAGTTCGTTCTGGTCTGCCTGGGTTGCGGCGTTGGAAAGATAGAACGTCTGCACCGCCATGGGATCAAGGTCGGTGCGTTTGGTGCGCGTGTTGGCCGCGACAAATAGTGTGTTGTTCGTGACCGGCTTCCAGAACGTGCCGGAAAGCGTGCCGACGATGCGCAGCGCGTCTGCGAGCGAAACGCCAACAAGGTCAACGGGGATGCGCCGCGACGTGTAGTCCGGGTCGAAGATGACGTTCAGGCCGGCAGCCTTGCCGATCGCCTGATAGATGACCTTCGTATCCTCGACCATGTGCAGCGTTAGCGGGTCGTTGTTGATGGGCTTGAGTTCAAGCGGTGCGGCCACGGAAGCGACAGCGGCAGACGGCCCGATCGGCGCCTGCTGCTGCAGTGAGGCACCCGGAGCCGAGGACATCTCCTGCTCGGTCACCTGGGATTCCTGCTGCGCGGTCTGGTTACCACCATCGATGGAGAGGGCGCGCTGAAATTCGGTGAGCGCGCCGTTCAGGTCTCCACTCTGACGAAGCACGCGGCCGCGGTCAACGTGGGCCGCCGCAGCGGCAAAGCGGATACGCTCGAACTTGGTCTGGTAGCGCAGGTCCTTCGGCTTCAGCAGGTGCGCCTGGCGATAGGCCTCAAAGGCTGCGTCGTAGTCCTCGTGTACCTCGGCATCGGCACCGCGCTTCGCCCATCCACTGGCAGACTGCGCCTGCACAGAAGGCGTCGCCAGCAGGCCGCCAAAGACAAGCGTTGCGGCGAGTGCAAGCGGAAGAGCACAGCGTGAAGCCGCAGGGTTGCTGCGCCTCGCGGCCAGACGCGGGGTACGGTCGGGGAGACTCAGTTCCAAGGGGCTTGCCTTTCCTGACCGCGGAACCGCGGGGCTACCGATGCTCTGCGCCACAGCGGAACCAAAGCGGCGGCCGCTTGAAGCTGTATCGAAAATGCCACCCAAGAATACCATCGGTGCCTCGTTGGACGGGGGAGAAGCGAGAAGGTATGACACCGTCTCGGAACCCGGTTAGCCACTGTTAAACTGAGGTTTGCGATGTCGCATCCTGTAGCAGTTCCGACACAAAACGCACCGTCGAAAAAGGCGATCCCACGCGACCCCATTGCCGTGGGCGATCGTGACGCGGCGGTGAACCGGGCGGCTGGCCACAACTACTTCCTGCTTGACCGCTATGAAGCAGGCGTGCAGCTGCATGGCACTGAGGTCAAGAGCATTCGCGAGGGCAAGGCGAACCTGAAGGACAGCTATGGCCTCGTGAAAGATGGTGAATGCTTTCTTCTGAACGCACACATCGGTCCGTTCTCGCACGGCAACGCCATGAATCACGACGCGACCCGCACGCGAAAGCTGCTTCTTCACAAGGACGAGCTGCGCAAGCTGGAGAGCACCACGCGCGAAAAGGGCCTTACGCTGATCCCTACGCGCCTGTACTTCCGCCGCGGCAAAGTGAAGTGCGAGCTTGCCGTCGCAAAGGGTAAGCAGGATTGGGACAAGCGCGAGACGGAGCGCCGCCGCGAAGCAGACAAGGAAGCCCGTGCGGCCATGGCACGAGGACAGCGCGGCTGACCTGTTCACCGACCTGAACAGGTCGGTACGGAAGGATCCCTAAGTGTCGCTTTTCTGCGACTTGCCGGCAGGTTCAGGCGTCTTCTCAGGTAAGACCTCACCCGATGGACCAAGCACGTATGAACGCACGACTGCAATACCAGGATGCAACGACCGTACCGACGCCCCTGCTGACCGTGTTTGCAGTGGATGTGTCGAATGATGCGGACGCGGAAGGTGCTCTGCCAACGCTCCTGGTAACCGCGGACGGTTTGAGTGACGCGGCAGCCCGCTTTCTGAACGGTGGCGAGTTCCGGGCCAAGCTGGGCGAAACTTTGCTGTTGCATGCGCCGGCCGGTTTGCGTGCTGACCGGCTGCTCATCGTGGGTCTCGGTCCAGTAAAGGATCTTGGAGCCGATCAGGTCCGCAAAGGCGCAGGCACTGCGGTGCGCTTCGCCAAGACGAAGCACCTGCGGGAGATCGCGGTTGTCTTTCCGGAGGATCGTGCGCTCTCTGACGAGGCATCGGCAACCCTGCCTTGCACAGACACCAGCCGCGCTGTGATCGAAGGCATGCTGCTCGCGGACCTTGATCCGGACAACTACAAGTCCGACCGCAAAGACCAAACCATCCTGAGCGCAAGCCTGCTCGCACCGCCGGCAGCTGAGAAGGTCACCCGCGATGAGATCGATGAGGGCTTCCGGATCGGCAAGACCATCGCGGATGCGCAGAACTTTGCGCGTTCTCTGGTGAACGAGCCCGGCAACGTGCTCACACCCACAGAGCTGGGCAAGCGGACTGCAGCGATGTGTGCCGAGACGGGTCTCAGCTGTGAGGTGTACAGCACAGCGAAGCTGCAGGAGCTGAAGATGGGCGCGTTCCTGGCCGTGGCTCAGGGGTCCGCCGAGCCGCCCGCGCTCATCGTCATGCGCTACACGCCTGAGGAACAGCCCGCTGCCGGTTCGCCCGTGATCGGTCTTGTCGGCAAAGGGATCACCTTCGACACGGGGGGCATCTCGCTGAAGCAGGCCGACGGCATGGACAAGATGAAGTACGACATGGCCGGTGCTGCCGCCATGATCGGAGCCATGCAGGCGCTCGCCGCGCTGAAACCGGCCGTAAGCGTCATAGGCATCGTCTGCTCGGCCGAAAACATGCCGGGCAGCCGCGCCTACAAGCCCGGCGACGTGCTCACGGCGATGAGCGGCAAGACGATCGAGGTGATGAATACCGATGCCGAGGGCAGGCTCGTGCTCGCCGACGGCCTTCATTTTGCAAAGAGCCTGGGCGCGACACACCTCATTGACGCGGCCACGCTCACCGGTGCGTGCGTCGTCGCATTGGGCAAACTGAACAGCGGCCTGTTCAGCAATGACGAACGCGCCTGCGAAGTTTTTCTGCAGGCAGCACGTCACAGCGGCGAAACCTTCTGGCGGCTGCCCTGTACGCCGGAGTACCGCGAACTCATCGTCAGCCAGATTGCCGACATCCAGAACACCGGCATCGACCGCTGGGGCGGCGCCATCACGGCGGCGATGTTCCTGAAGGAGTTTGCCGGCGACACGCCGTGGGTGCACCTCGACATCGCGGGCCAGGCCTGGATCGACGACGCGCGTAGCTACATCGCCAAGGGGCCCTCGGGCGTTGGCGTGCGCTCCATCGTGCAATGGGTGCAATTGCTGGCTGCGGGCGCATAGGTCAGCACCCAACGACATGCAAGCTCAGAACAACTCGCTGCAGGGCTGCCGTCTGTTGATCGTGGATGACGAACCTGTGCTCAGCCTGACGTTTGCCGTGGTTCTGCGCCGAGCCGGAGCTACCGTGTTTACCGCGGCGAATGGCCGTGAGGCGCTCGACCTGCTCAGCCGCGAGACGGCCGATGCGATGCTCTGCGATCAGCGCATGCCCGTGATGGACGGGCAGACGCTGCTGCGCACGCTCCACGCTGCCGGGCGCAGCATCCCAACAGTCCTGTTTGTGAACGGCGTGGATGACGAAGACACGGCCGCACTGGAGGCGTTGAACGTGCGGCACATGATCTCAAAACCAATACCGCCGCAGGTACTGCTGGACACCTTCACCTCGCTGGTAGCCGATCTCTCAGACAAGCGCGCGCTGGGATAGCTGCAAGGCTACATCGCCGCCGGGACGTCGATACCGAGCCAGCCCAGAACACGGGTGAGTTCACGCTGCGCGACAGCCGCCGTTGCGAGTAAGAGGGCTTTGCGGTCCGCATTGGCCTCATGCAGCACGTGGTTGCGGTGATAGAAGTTTGAGAATTCCTGCGCAAGATGAAAGGCGTAGCGCGCCAGGATCGCCGGTTCGGCGGCGATGATCGCCTGATCCAGCACGGCTGTCACGCGCGACGCCAGCAGCCAGAAGGACCACAGGTCATCCTCAGCCGAAAGGGCTTGGCCGGCGTTCTCGCTGCCGGCCTGCGAGACCAGAAAGCGCTCTGTGTCTAACGATGCCAATGCTTCCAGTGCAGTCCCCTGCGTAACACCCGCCTTGCGCAGGATGTTCGCCGCGCGCACCGCCGCGTACTGCACGTAAGGCCCGGTCTCCCCTTCAAACGCGAGCGCGTCGCGGAAGTCGAAGGCGATCACCGTGTTGCGCGTGAAGCGAAGCATAAAGTAGCGGAGCGCGCCGATTGCGATGGTGGTCGCACTTTGCAGACGCTCTGCTTCCGGCAGGTCCGGCTGTCGTCCGTCTACCTCAACCTTGGTTGCAGCGATGAGCTTGTCGAGCAGGTCGTCGGCCTTCACGCCAAAGCCCTTGCGGCCGCTTACTTCCAGGTAAGCCTTGCCCTTGTCTTCCTCGCTGATTGTGTACCCCAAATCGATAGCACACCGAGGCGTGAGCGCCACCATCGCGTAGTTCACATGTGTATAGTTCGCGGCGGCATCCACATAACCCATGCCGCGCAGCGCTTCCACTACGTTGGCCTGCGGATCATTCTGCCGCGAATCGATAAAGTTATAGATCGCGTCGGCGTGGCCGTAGCTTGGGTGCGGATCTTCGCCCTGCTCCGCGGAGATCCAGCAGGGATGGGTGGGGTACTCGCGAAAGATGCGGTAGCCAAAGTCTTTGCCGGGCAGCAGGCCGAACTTCCAGAGATGGTAGGCGATGTCTTTGCCGACGTAGGTGACGGTGCCGTTCGAGCGAACAATTACCTTGGCGTCTTCGTCGGTGCTACCGTCTGTCGGCAGCTCGGTACCGGGCCGGCGCATGACCCAGCAGCCCTTGTTCTTGCCCGCTGTCTCTTCGTAGAGAACGCCGCGCTCGATCATTACCTGCCGTGCCGCGTCCCAGAACTGCAGGTGCAGGATTTCGCTCTCGCGGGGCAGGAAGTCGTACTCGATGCCGAGCCGTTGCATCGTTTCAAGATGCCGCGAGAGCACTGCGGTCGCGAGCAGGTCTGCGATGACGGCTGTCTCGTTGTTCCCTGCTTCGAGCGCATGCAGGGCCTCGAGCCGGAGCTTGCGTCGCGATTCTTTCTCGGCCGGGTCAGCCTCGTACCACTGCGACACGCGGGCATACAGATCCCACAAATAAAAGTCGACACGCTGCCCGGCGGCTGCGAGCTCAAGTAGGAGCGCATGCACATCCTGCAGCGACTTGCCTTCCAGATGCACGAGCGCCACGACGATATCGGCAACCTGCACGCCGGTATTGTCGATGTAGTTCTGGACGCCGATCTGCCATCCACTCTTATAGCTGTCGCGACGCAACATGCGTGCGAAGGTGTCGCCCAGGATGGCGTTGCGCAGGTGGCCGATGTGCGCGGCCTTATTGGGATTGATGCTGGTGTGCTCAAGCAGGCGGAAGCCCGCGCCGCCGATGTCATCATGCTCATCCGCGGCAACGCGACGCACGGCAGCCGGACGATTGAAGCGCACGTTGAGGTAGCCTGCCCCGGCCACCTCGACGGAGACAACACCGGGCACAGACGCCAGCTCCAGGACAAGCTCCTGCGCAATCGCCCGTGGTGCCTTGCGCAACCGCTTGGCAAGTTCAAAAGCGACCGGCAGCGCGATCTCACCCAAGGCAACGGAAGGCGGCTGCTCGCTCGGAATGCGCTCCAGCGCGACGTCGTACTTGGTGCGTAGCACCTGTTGGAGTCGTTGAAGCAGTGCTTGTTGCAGCGTGCGGTACATGGCTTCCTTTGCAGGTAGAGAGCTTACGGCAGTCGTACAGAGGCATCGTGGGGCAGAGCCGTTGGCAGTTCGACCGGCAGGCCAGCCAAGTCTTCCGTGAGCGGCCTGCTGGCCGGGCCGCGGTGCAGGCGGTGCAGCAGAAACGCTATCCCGCCAACGATCGTCACGGAAAAGTAGACGATGACGTGCACAAGCAGCCCGTACAGCGCGGCCACGTTCTCCTGCGCACCCTGGCTCACCATCGCGAACTTCGAGAAGAACTCATACGTGCCAATCGCACCGGGAGAGCTGGGTAATAGGAACGAAAGATTGCTGAGTGTGACGGCAAGCCACGGGCCACGATGCCCTACGGCGATGTCAAGGCAGCGCGCGGCGCTGACAAAGATCATGCCCTCGCAGACCCACACTGCAGCGCTCGATAGCAGCAGAATGAGCCTGCCCGCGAAACTCAGCTTCAACAC
>CAXTJS010000041.1:0-4070 GCA_964244605.1 uncultured Terriglobus sp.
CAAAATGGGTCGTTCGAAAGGGTTGGGAGGGGGATGCGCAAGCCGCTCGCTCGGCGGTATGGCGTGCCAACCTGTGGTCCTATCTCTTCCTTGCGGTTGCAGGCTTCGCCATCATCTCGTACCAAATGCATCGTTAACGGCTTGCTCCTAAACTGGTGAGTATGTCCGTGAATGCACTCTCGAACGCCGCATCCGCTTACCTTCGATCGGCGATGCACCAGCCAGTACAGTGGCACGAGTGGGGCGAAGCGGCATTTGCCAGGGCGGCAGCAGAAGACAAGCCGATCCTGCTCGACATCGGCGCGGTCTGGTGCCACTGGTGCCATGTCATGGACCGCGAAAGCTATGAAGACCCGACGCTTGCAGCTCTGATCAACGAGCGCTACGTGGCGGTGAAAGTGGATCGCGACGAGCGGCCCGACGTGGACACGCGATACCAGGCGGCAGTCGCGGCGATCAGCGGACAGGGCGGTTGGCCGCTCACGGCCTTTCTCACGCCGGACGGCAAGCCATTCTTCGGCGGCACCTACTTTCCGCCCGACGAGCGCATGGGCCGGCCGAGTTTTCGGCGGGTGCTTGAGACGATGTCCGCCGCCTTTCAGCAGACGCGTGACGATGTGGACGAGTCGGCGAGCAGCGTGATGCAGGCGATCGAATACAACGAAGCATTCGCCGGCGACAGCACAGACCTGACGCACTCGAGCGCGGGTGTGGCGCTGATCGACAAGCTGGTCGCCTCGACTCTGGCCGCCTTCGATCCGCGGAACGGCGGCTTTGGCTCACAGCCGAAGTTCCCGCACCCGGCAGCGCTCGACATGCTGATCGATGCCGCGTCCCGTGGCGGCAGCAACAAGGTGGCTTCGGCTGAGGCGGCGCTCACCAGCTTGCACAGGATGTACCGCGGCGGCATCTTCGATCAGCTCGCCGGCGGCTTCCACCGCTACTCGGTCGACGAGCGCTGGGTCGTGACGCACTTCGAGAAGATGAGCTACGACAACTCCGAACTTCTTAGGAGCTACGTGCACGCCGTGCAGACCTTCAAGGATGGCGCTTGCCGCCAGGCCGCCCTGCAGACTATGCGATGGATGGACGAATGGTTGACGGACCGCGAACATGGCGGCTTCTATGCCTCGCAGGACGCGGACTTCTCGCTCGACGACGATGGCGGTTACTTCACCTGGTCGCGCGCCGAAGCAGAGGCTTTTCTCTCGACAGACGAGATGCAAGTCGCTGAGCTCTATTTCGACATCGGAACGGTCGGCGACATGCCGCACGACCCATCCCGCAACGTGCTCTTCCGGCCGTTCACGAACGAGGACATTGCAAAGCGAACGGCTCTTCCTTTGGAGCAGGTTGACGCCCTGATTGCAGCAGCGACGGAGAAGCTCTACGCAGCGCGTCTGAAGCGGCCTGCTCCGTTCGTTGACAGAACGCTCTACACCGGCTGGAACGCTCTGTGTATCTCGGCTTACCTGGAAGCGGGCTGCGTGCTGCAGCGACAAGATGCAATCGATTTCGCACTCAAGTCGCTGGACCGCGTTCTAAGCGCGGCATGGAACGGGAAACGGCTTGGTCATGTGGTGGCCTACGGTGGTCCGGCCGCTTCGCCCAGCACTGTCGCAGGTGTGTTGGATGACTATGTCTTTCTTGGGCATGCTTGCCTCTCCGCGTGGGAGGCTACCGGCCAGCACCGGCTTTTCCAGACCGCCGTCGATCTCGCCTCAGCTGTTCTCACACGCTTTTCGGATGAGGAGACCGGCGGCTTCTTCGACACAGAGACGACGGACGGTGCCGCACTGGGAGCGCTCAGCGCGCGCCGAAAGCCGCTGCAGGACGCGCCCACGCCCGCGGGCAATCCCGTCGCTGCAAGCCTCCTGCTGAGGCTGCACTCGCTCACCGAACGGCAGGACTTCTACAGGGCAGCCCTTCGCACGCTGGAGTGCTTCGCCAGCGTCGCGGAGCATCTTGGCCTGCACGCCGCGACCTACGCGCTCGCACTTGGGCGGCTCGTCCGGACACCAACACAGGTGGTCATCGTTGCGGCGTCCGACGCGGCTTCGCAGAACAGCGCAGTAGAACTTGAGCGGGCCGCGCTTGCCGGGTACGCCGTCAACAAATCGGTCGTTCGCCTCACAGTTGAGCAGTTGGGCCAACTGCCTCCAGCGCTCGCAACGACCCTGCCGCACCTCGCCATAGAAGCAGGAGCGGTTGCGCTGGTCTGCGCCGGCAATCATTGCCAGCCGCCGGCGCGCACGGCTGAAGAGCTCCTCACTGCCTTGGCTGCAGTTGATTAGTGCTTCGATGAAGAAACGTGTGCCCCATGTCCCGCGTTTGGGACATGGGATCCCACCCATGTCTGAAAATTCGGACATGGGGCACACGACCTCTTACCATTTGGGATAAAGCCTGAGCGACACCGGCAGAAGATAGCTTAGGTAACGACGTTTGCGTCCGACGTCTGGGATTGTGACGGCGGTGTGGTTTGAGTCAGCACCGTCGTCGCGGGCAGGCCGAGTGCGATGCCCTCCGTGGAGAAGGCCAGCAACAACCGTTTGCGCAACTCACGCAGCACACCGTCCCGCTGGTTTGCCTTCACGCGCAGATTGATCGGATAAATGATCTCGCGGCCGCTGATCCGGTCGACGCCAAGAACGTCCGGGTCGCTCACGACCACCTCCGTGAAGGCTGCGTCCTGGCGCACCTCAAGTGCGACGCGCCGCAGCACAGCCATCACGCGGTCTGGCTCGGCGGATGCATCCACCGATACCGACAGGGAAGCCACCGAGTACTCCCGTGAGAAGTTCGAGACCGTCGTAATCTGCGAGTTCGGGATGAAGTAGAGGGTGCCGTCACCATCGCGCACAGTGGTCACGCGCAGAGACAGGTCTTCGACCGTGCCCTGCAGCCCGGCCAGCTTTACTACGTCGCCCACGCTGAACTGGTCTTCGATCAGGATGAAGATGCCGTTCAGCATGTCCTTGAAGATGGACTGCGCGCCGAATGAGATTCCCAGGCCCATCACACCGGCGGAGGCGAGCAGCGGCTTCAGGTCGATACTGAACAGTGGCAGCACCTGCAGCAGCACAATGAAGCCGATGACGCCATAGGAGGTGGCGCGCACGATGGCTGCGACCGTTCGCAACTGCGAGGCTCGGCGTGCATTGCCCACGTAGGTGTCGGCGACGCGGCGCATGCGCTTCACGAAGAACGAGACGATGCGTACCAGCGCAAAGGCGAGCAGCAGAATGGCGATGATCTTGGGCGCGTCATGACGCACAAACTCGACAACGTCACCGTGCCAGTCGTGCGCCAGTTCGTGGAAGGTCGGCGCGGGCGCCTCGACGGGCGCGACCGCGACGGTGGGTGAGAGGGTCGGGTGCTGCATGTTCTCCATTGTGCGTGACGGCAGCGCCTCCCGTACTATGGGCCAAAGGGAACGGCTTCCGGCATCGCGACGCACCGAACCGACACAGGTGCCACTCTTCGACGAGCTGTGCAGCGTGGACCACCCTTGCCAAGGAGTGATGACATGCCTGGAAGAGGTGCGTACCGCGTTGCTTCTTTGCTGCTGATCGCGGCATGCACCCGCGCCGCGTTCTCGCAGCAGCGCCAGAGCAACACGCAGACGCCGCCCAGCGCCTATCCACCTTATGCGCAAGGCGCGAACCGCTTTCCCGGCGACCTCAGTCCTGACGAGGACCCCGCGCGTGAAAATTCACGTCAGCGTGCTCGCGAAAAGGAGCGTCAGAAGCGTATTGTGGACGACGCCAATCGGCTGGTGCAATTGACGGCGCAGTATCGGACTGCGGTAGAGCAGCATGGGTCCGTTACCGCCGACGACCAGAAGCTCCTCATGCAGATCGAGAGGCTTGCCCGAGAGGTGAAGGACCGCATGAGAGGGATGTAGAACGCGCTTTGCCCTCTCACGGTCCGGCCGGTATGGGTATGCAATGTTGTCAGAAGGAAAGGGAGGTGTCGTGCGCAGTCTTTGTAGCGCCGTTGCTCTAACAGTAATAGCCGCCTTAACCGCCAGCAGAGTGGCACACGCGCAGTCGCTAGCAATGATTGGC
>CAXTJS010000041.1:4080-6179 GCA_964244605.1 uncultured Terriglobus sp.
TGCGGCAGCGCACGTCGAGCAGGAGCAGAAGCACCAGGCCGCGGAGCAGCGGCAGAAGAAGATGGTGAGCGATGCCGATCAGCTGGTCGCCATGGCGCAACAGCTGAAGACAAGCGTGGACAAGTCCAACAAGGACACGCTCTCGCTTGACGTGATCCGCGAAGCAGAGCGCATTGAGAAGCTCGCACGCCAGCTTCGGGAGACGATGCGCCAGTAAACAAAGAGCGGTACTCAGGCTTCGCTTTGACCTGCTGCTTAGGTCATGGCGGAGCCTTTGCTGTTTGGGCCAGCGTGCACCGGCCCGGGCAGTCCTGCGCAGTGCATCGTCGCCCGGCTTGCCTTTACAATCAGCAGGGCAAAGCCTAGTGGGAGCGGTCGCAATGGCAAGGGGAACGGCGGGATCACAGCAGACTGCAGCTTCCACGGAGGCTACCCTTACGCCTGAGCAGATGGTGCAGTTCTACCGGTTCATGTATCTCTCGCGCCGTACGGATGACCGGGAGCTCTTGCTCAAGAAGCAGCAAAAGATATTCTTCCAGATCTCATGCGCGGGCCATGAGGCCATCCTCGTTGCCGCCGGCATGGCCATGCGGCCGGGCTACGACTGGTTCTTTCCCTACTACCGTGACCGCGCCCTCTGCCTTGCGCTCGGCAACACCGTTACGGATCAGTTGCTGCAGGCCGTGGGCGCGGGCACCGACCCTGCAAGCGGGGGCCGACAGATGCCCTCGCATTGGACGAGTGCACCCTTGAACATCGTCTCGCCTTCCTCCTCTACGGCAACGCAGTGCCTGCACGCCGTTGGCTGTGCAGAGGCCGGGCTCTACTTCCAGGCACGCCCGTCGGCGGCTGCCGGCAGTTATGGGCCGGGTGACTATCGCGCATTCAAACAGGTGAAGTTTGAGAGAGACGAGGTCGTCTACACCTCCATCGGTGAAGGGTCTACGAGTCAGGGCGAGTTCTGGGAGGCTCTGAACACCGCCTCCAACGCGCGGCTGCCCGTCGTCTTCGTGGTCGAAGATAACGGGTATGCGATCTCCACGCCGGTTGAGACGAACACGCCTGGCGGCAACATCTCGCGGCTGGTCGCCAACTTTCCGAACTTCCACTTCGCTGAGGTCGATGGCACGGACCCGGTGGCGAGCTTCGAAGCGATGCGCGATGCTGTGGCCTACTGCCGCGCTCGCAAAGGCCCCGCTTTGGTGCATGCGCACGTGGTGCGGCCGTACTCGCACTCGCAGAGCGACGATGAGCGGCTCTATCGCGTGGCCGCCGAGTTGGAAGCAGACGCGTTGCGCGACCCGATCGGCCGCATGCAGGCGCTGCTGATCCGCGAAGGCATCCTCTCGGAAGAGCAGGTAGGCACGCTGGAGCGCGAGATCGAAGATGAAGTGCGGGCCGCGGCTGACGTCGCACTCGCCGCGCCGCTGCCTCGTGTTGCAGACATTCCGCTGCACGTGTACTCCGAGGATTTGAAACCGACCGACGCCGTCTTCAGCACCGACCCCGTATCGGCACCCGACCCCGCCGAGCGCACCATGGCCGACCTGATCAACACCACGCTCCGCGACGAGATGCGGCGCGACGAACGCATCGTGGTCTTCGGGGAAGATGTAGCCGACGCCAGCCGCGACCAGCACCTGAAGTCACTCAAGGGCAAGGGCGGCGTCTTCAAGCTGACGTCAGGCCTGCAGAACGAGTTCGGTTCGGACCGCGTCTTCAATTCGCCGCTGGCCGAGGCAAACATCACGGGCCGGGCGATCGGCATGGCTGTGCGCGGCCTCAAGCCCGTTGTCGAGATTCAGTTCTTCGATTACATCTGGCCGGCCATGCACCAGATGCGCAATGAGCTCTCGGTCATGCGCTGGCGCTCAAACGGCACCTTCTCGTGCCCGCTTGTGATGCGCGTGCCCATCGGCGGCTACCTGACCGGTGGATCGATCTACCATTCGCAGTCGGGTGAGAGCATCTTCACGCACACGCCGGGAGTGCGAGTGGTCATGCCATCGAACGCACGGGACGCCGCCGGGCTCTTGCGCACCGCCATCCGCTGCGATGATCCGGTGCTCTTCCTGGAGCACAAGCGGCTCTACCGTGAG
>CAXTJS010000041.1:6189-18068 GCA_964244605.1 uncultured Terriglobus sp.
AGGCCTTCGGTCGCGCACCCTACCCGGGGCCGGAGTATGCCATCCCGTTCGGCAAAGCGAAGACATTGCGAGCGGGAACTGATGTAACGCTGGTGACCTATGGCGCGGTCGTTCCGCGTGCGTTGCAAGCGGCGCAACGGCTTGAGCGCGAGAAAGACATCTCCGCCGAGGTGATTGATCTGCGTTCACTCGCGCCATACGACTTCGAGACCATCGCCGAGAGCGTGCGCAAGACAAACCGCATCGTCATCGCGCATGAGGACATGCGGAGCTGGGGCTTCGGTGCGGAGGTCGCCGCGCGTGTCGCGGACGAGCTCTTTCACGACCTGGACGCGCCCGTCCGCAGGGTCGCCTCGATGGACACGTTCGTGGCGTACCAGCCGGTGCTTGAGGACGCAATCCTGCCCCAGGCCGACGACCTGTTTACCGCAATGGCGGAGCTGGTGGCCTTTTAGGCATTCCCTGGAGAGTGTAGGTGTGCCCCATGTCCCGCGTTTGGGACATGGGATTCCGAGACATCCCATGTTCGAAAATCCGGACATGGGGCACACCCTTGTTGAGCCTCAACGTTGTCCCGCAACGTCTCGAGGTAAGTGTTTCTAAGCGCCGTGCCTCGCGCGGGTATTTAACGTGCGCTGCCGCAACAACGCCGTGCTCCCTGTGTCACCACCTGTAGCTGCCCGCCAGGGCATGAGGTAATCCATGCGCAAGGCGCTTCCGCTTCTCCGCTCCGGCATCGCTGCAGCCCTCTGCACCTCCATGGCGCTCAGTCCGCTAGCTGCGGTCGCATCGACAAAGACACCGAAGAGCAAGGCAAGCGCTGCGGAGATTGATCGTGCCGGCCTGATCGTGGAGCGCCTCACCTTCGGCCCGCGACCCGGTGAGGTGAGCAGCGTGCGCGCCATGGCCGTGGATGCATGGCTCGAACGGCAGCTCGCTCCCGAACGCATCGACGACAGCGCGCTGGAACAGCGCCTCAGCATCTACCCGGCGCTGCAGCTTTCGCAGGACGAGCGCCTCGCCCGGTATCCCACGCCGGCTACCATTCGTCAGATTGCCCGCACCGGCAACCTGCCTACCGACCCCGAGACACGCGCCATCGTCTCGGATCAGGTGGAGTTCTACCAAATGCGGCAGGATGCCAAGAAGGATAAGGCCGACGCAGCCCCAAACATGCCCAAGGCGCGTGCGGCAGACATGCCAACGCGTAACGGCCTTGCCGCAAACGTTTCGATGTCCGGTGTAAGCGGCATGAGCAGCGGACCCATGTCGAGCACGGTGCCTGCAGCCGCGGCACCTAGTCAGAACCTTGAGCAGAGCACCGCACCCATGCCGCAGCCGCAGGTTGACGCCGTTCTGAAGCTCGCTCCGAACGAGCGTTACAACCAGCTTCTGCGCATGCCGCCGGAGCAGCTGATCGCGCTGCGCAAAGGCCTACGCGGCAACGAAGGCAAGCTGGGCGACGGCCTCACCGTCATGCAGAAGGAGACGCTTGCGGCGCTTGCCGGCACCAACCGCATGATCTCCGGTGAGCTGTTCGGCTCGCGCCTCTTGCGTGACATCTACAGCGACCGCGAGCTGGAAGCGGTGATGACCGACTTCTGGCTGAACCACTTCAATGTGTACATCCGCAAAGACGGCCAGATGCCGTCGTTGCTGCCAGACTACGAGGCCACGGTGCGCACGCACGCGCTTGGCCGCTTTGAGGACCTGCTCGAGGCCACGGCGAAGAGTCCCGCCATGCTGATGTATCTCGACAACGCCCAGTCCACCGGACCGAACTCAGCCGCTGCAGGCCGGCCGAAGAACCCGCTCTCCAGGAAGCCAAATGTAGGCCTGAATGAGAATTACGCGCGCGAGCTGATGGAGCTGCACACGCTTGGCGTGAATGGCGGCTATACCCAGAAGGATGTGACGGAGGTCGCAAAGGTCTTCACCGGGTGGACGATGGAGAAGCCGGGCGAGGGTGGTGCCTTCGTCTTCAATGATCGCCGTCACGAGCCGGGATCAAAGCAGGTGCTTGGCCGCACGATCAACGAGGCGGGTGAGAGCGAGGGCGAAGAGGTTCTGCACATACTCAGCACCAGCCCCGCTACGGCGCACTTCCTCTCGCTTGAACTAGCAGAGCGGTTTGTGAGTGACACACCGCCCGTAGCTCTTGTCGACCGCATGGCGCAGACGTTCCTGAAGTCACAAGGCGACATGCGCCAGGTGCTGCGCGCGATGGTCCACTCGCCGGAGTTCTTCGCGCCGGCCAGCGTGCACGCCAAGCTCAAGACGCCGCTTGAATATGTCGCCTCGGCTGCGCGCGCCACGAACGCAGACGTGCAAAACCCGCAGCCGCTTGCGCAATCGCTGGAGCGGCTCGGCATGCCGCTGTATGGGTGCCAGCCGCCCACCGGCTACAAGTGGGACTCCGAGACGTGGCTCAGTTCGTCGGCGCTGGTGAACCGCATGAACTTTGCACTGCTGCTCGGAGCGAACAAGATCAACGGCAGCAGCGTAGACATACCGCGTCTGCTGGACGGCTCCGCATTCTTGTCCGGGACGGCACCGGCAGCTAACGCGTTGCAGGGTAAAGAGCAGGCGCTGGAAGCCGTTCTGCTTGACGCTCCGGCAAGCGCGCAGACGCGCAACGCCGTTCTCTCGCAGACGGACGACTCTGCCGTGCAACAAGCCATGCGCGATTTCGGCGCTGCCGGCGCGCAGCAGCGCACACCCGGCGCAAAGCAGCACGTGACCACCAACAATCGCGGTCTCGGCGCTCCACCGCAGCGGCCGAATGCCCCACCAGCCGACAAGCAGGCGGCCGTCATGCTTGGATTGCTGGTAGGTTCGCCGGAGTTCCAACGTCGGTAGCAACCTGGCAGCCGGCGAAGTGTTACACAGAGAGAGCGAGGAAGCGATGGCACTGTCACGACGCGGATTCATGAAAAACGGTGCGCTTGCGCTGGTAGGCACGTCCACGATCCCGACCTTCCTCGTGCGCTCGGTAATGGCAGAGCAGGCAGCCGCACAGGCAAAGGGCAAGAAGCTCGTTGTCGTCTTCCAGCGTGGTGCTGCCGACGGGCTGAACGTCGTTGTGCCCTATCAGGAGCCGAACTACTACGCACTGCGTCCGACCATCGCGATCCAGCAGAAGGATGTGCTCGATCTCGACGGCCGCTTCGGCCTGCATCCGGCCCTGAAGGCATTCCAGCCGCTGTATCAGCAGGGCCACCTTGCCGTGGTGCATGCAGTGGGCTCGCCCGACACCACGCGCTCGCACTTCGACGGGCAGGATTACATGGAGAGCGGCACACCTGGCGTGAAGAGCACGCAGGATGGATGGCTCAACCGGGCCCTACAGGCGGAGCGGGTCACCAGTCCCACCGCGTTCCGCGCTGTTGCGTTGGGCACAGAGGTACCGCGCACGCTGCAGGGCCGCATCCCCGCCGTCGCTATCAACAATGTGAATGACTTCAACGTGGGCGGCCATGGCGCGGCGCCGGCGCCTGTCTCGAATGCGTTCCAGGCCATGTATGCGGGTTCCGCGGACCGCACGCTCAGCGGACAGGGCAATGAGACCTTTGAAGCCATGCGCATGTTGAAGGCGACCGATCCCGCGCACTATCAGCCGGCGAATGGTGTCGCGTATCCGTCCACGCCCTTTGCCAACAGCATGAAGCAGGTTGCTCAATTGATGAAGGCGAACCTCGGCGTAGAAGCCGCATTCGCCGATATCGGCGACTGGGATACGCACCAGAGCCAGGGCTCAACAAGCGGGCGGCTGGCTAATCGCCTCAAGGAGTTCTCAGAGGCAATCGCAGCCTTCTGGCAGGACATGGGGCAGGATGCCGAGCACCTGACGCTGGTCACCATGAGCGAGTTCGGGCGCACGGCAAAGCAGAACGGAACGGGCGGCACGGACCACGGCCACGGCAACGTCATGTTCGTGCTGGGTAGCGGCGTACGCGGCGGGCAGGTCTATGGCCGTTGGCCTGGTCTGGCGACGGAGCAGTTGAACGAAGGTCGCGACCTTGCCGTAACCACAGACTTCCGCCAGGTTCTCGGTGAGTTGACGATGCGGTCGCTCGGCACGCGCGATCTCCGCGCAATCTTTCCGGGTACAGCGATTTCGCCCGCACAGTTTCTGAAGCTCGTCTGATTGGCTTCACGGCATGCCGGTATCCGCCGATGTACTAAGAGTGGAAAGTCTGTCGTTCTGTCGCTCTGTGGCAGCGCAACCTTTCCTCCAAGAGCGCGTCTTAACGAGTGTAGTCAGCAGTACGCCGGGGTTACCCTTCTACGACTCTGGCATCACCTATCCGCACCAACACTTCCCACCTTTATGTAAGGCCTCCAGAGTATCGGAGGCCTTCACTTCTTGTGTAGGCGGGGGAAGATCACCTGCCGCGCGACAACTCGTCGATGCGTCCATCCATCTTTCCGGTGACTTGGAAGAACTGCTTCTGGTCGTTTTCGATAAGAGTCAGACGGCGATCTACCCTCTCAAACTGCTTATTCATGTCCTCTTTCGAACTCTGAAATTGCTTGTTCATGTCCTCTTTCGATCTCTCAAACTGCTTATTCATGTCTTCTTTTAAAGAAGTCACCTCGCGGCGGTTCAGAAGAATGCCTAGGAACACGGAGAACACGATGAGCAAAGCAGGGCCATAATTCAGCACTCTGGACACCTCCGGTGATTAATGGTAGCAGGTGACTCTTATTCGACCTACCACGACAGACGTATGCGCGTTGCTGCTGACTGCTACTTCGGTGCAGGCAGCTGCGGCATCAACACCGCTGGCGGCAGCAGGCCGGCACGCTCGTCCAGGAATCGGTGCACGGCCTTGCTCTCCTGCGCAGGGTCGTCGTTAGGCAGCTCAACCGTGGTCTTTGGATCGTGCGCAGCGCGGTAAATAGCTTGTCTCGCACGATCCTCAGGACCGAGGTCGTTCGGGCCGATGTCGAGCAACAGTTTCGGTGTTGATAGCTGGTTCAGCCCGTCCAACTTAAAGCTGTCGTGAAAGAGCAACGCGATGGGGAAGACGCGGCTGCGCGGCTCGCGGCGGACTGCGCCCGTCACGTCTGCCGCGGCGTTGCGCAGCACCAGCGTCGCAGCGTTCGGATGTGCAGCAGCCAGCTGTGTCGCCACAGACGCGCCGACTCCGGCACCGTACACAACTACGTGATCCGGCGATACTGCGCGTAAGCCGGTGAGGTATTGCCACGCGCTCGCAGCATCCTGCTGCAAGTGTTCCTCGGTGGGATGTGGCTTCTGCGCGGAGCGTCCGTAGCCACGGTAATCGAAGACAAACACATTCAAGCCGAGGTCGTGAAGCATTGTCATTAACGGAGCATCGTGGCTATCGAGCTGACCGTCGCCCGGCCGCAGGTACAGCACCGTCGCTTGTGTCCCGCTGTCTCGGCCTGCTCGGTAAAACTCACCCGTCAATTGCGGCTGGCCGCTCGCGTTCGGTCCGAAGTGAACGATCTCTGTCGGCAGGCCGGTAGTTGCCTGCGCGTTGTGCGTGGGATGCAGCACAAGTTGCCATGACCCCTGCCAGAACAGGAAGCACATGGCCAGATAGGCACACACGAATGCCGCAAGGATCGTCAGTCCAAAAACCTTCATGAGCCAGCGCGGATCGACCGTGAGGTGCGCGGGATCTTCCCGGTTGTACGTCGGTATCGGCTTGCGCGGTGCAGGGCGAGGAGTAGCCATCGCTTCATCGTAGCGCGTGGCCATGGTGCATTCTTGAGAGGAGGGAAATGGCAAATGGCGCAATGGGTAAGGCTATGCAGCGCAGGGGAGATACCCGCAACGGGCAGTGCGGCGGAGTTTGCAGCCGCAGGTGTTTCGGTGTGCGTCGTGAACAACAATGGGGAACTCGCTGCGGTGGATGCCCTTTGTCCGCATCGGCAGGGTCCGCTTGCGGAAGGCTGGCTTGAGAGCGGCAAGATCGTTTGCCCGTGGCATGCATGGGGCTTCGATCTTAAGAACGGCGAGTGCCCGGAAGAGAACAGCCGCGTGGCCGTTTACCCGCTTAAACAGGAGTCGGATGACGTACTGATCGAGATCGCGTGACGGCCCGGTATCGCATGCCGTTCGTGGCTGCTAGAATCGATTGAATCCACTCCTTTGGAGAGGCAATGCAAGCGATACTCGCGCTCGAAGACGGGCGCATCTTCCGCGGCAAAGGCTTCGGCGCCCCCGCCGAATGTTCCGGAGAAGTTGTTTTCAACACTGCATTGACCGGCTATCAGGAGATCTTTACCGATCCCTCGTATGCCGGGCAGATTGTTGTTCTTACTAATCCCCAGATCGGCAACTACGGCACCACACCCAGCGACGACGAGGGCAAGCGCCCCTACATCGAAGGTCTGGTCACGCGTGAGTTCTCGCCGATCTCCTCGAACTGGCGGTCAACGCAGGTCACCGACGAGTACCTAGAAAAGTACAACGTGCCCGTCATCGCAGACGTGGACACGCGTGCGATCGTGCGGCATCTGCGTAACAATGGCGTGATGCGCGGCGTGATCTCCACGCGCGAGACCGATGTGGACAGGCTTATCGAGCGCGCTCGCGCGGTGCGCCGCATGGATGGCACTGACCTTGCCAGCGTCGTCTCAACCAAAGAGCGCTACGAGTTCTCCGACAGCGATCCACGTAATGAGACTGGTGATAAATTTCTGCCGGAGGCGCTCGCGCCCGGATCAAAGCAGATGCACGTGGTCGCCTACGACTTTGGCATTAAGCAGAACATATTGCGCATGCTCACGCGCGAGAACTGCCGCGTTACGGTTGTGCCCGCGCAGACGTCTGCCGCGGACGTGCTCGCGCTCAACCCTGACGGCGTCTTCTTCTCAAACGGACCAGGCGACCCTGAGCCGCTGGACTATGCGCAGCAGAACGTGCGTGACCTGGCCGGCAAGGCACCGCTCTTCGGCATCTGCCTGGGCCACCAGATCTTCGGCCTGGCGCTCGGCGGCAAGACTTACAAGCTGAAATTCGGCCATCACGGCGCGAACCATCCCATCAAAAACCTTGAGACCGGGAAGGTCGAAATTACTTCGCAGAACCATAACTATGCCGTGGATGCCGACACGCTTGATGCGGGTTCCGTCGAAGTCACACACGTAAACCTGAACGACGACACGGTCGCCGGCCTGAAGCACAAAGAGCACCCGATGTTCAGCGTGCAGTACCATCCCGAGGCTTCGCCCGGGCCGCACGACTCGCATTACCTGTTCAAAGACTTTCGCGCCATGATGGACGACTGGAAGGCGGATCACGCCAAGTGACCGGTAGTTGGAGAAGCGTGGAAAGTCGCCTCGTGGGGGACGACTCCCGCTTTTTCCTTTCGGCAGCCGTTCTGCTGGGTTCTGTCGGTCTCCTACGTGGCGTACGCTTCCCAAATTTATGGAGCGCCACGCAGGCGCAGATCGATTACAGCAACGGCTTTGTGAAGCGTGGGCTCTTCGGGGCAGTCTTCACGCGCCCGCTTCACCTGAACAGCTACAGCCACTTCGCGCTCTTCAGTTTCGGTGTGCTTGCTCTCGTCGTCTTGCTCTTCGGTTTGCTTGCGCTTCGCTCCGGCATGTTGCAGGCGATCGGCAAGGGCGCGCCGCTGGCAATCTTCACCACAAGCACCGCGTGTACTGCTGTCGGGAACATGAACGGCTACCTGGATTGCGTCTTTGTCGCAGCGACGCTGGCTGTCCTTCTCATACGTTCGCCGGCTCTCCGGTTCGTCGCCGCTATCTTTGCGGGCAGCTTCTGTGCCGTCATGCACGAGGGCTTCATCCTGCTGATGCTTCCGGTGTTGCTGTTCTCTTTTCTTGCAGACGCAGCGGCAGGCCGCATGCGCATGGCGCGAGCGATTACGGCGGTCGTCGTGCTTGGTGTCGTTTGTGTCGGTGTGGGCGGCTTTGCCGCAAACGCCGTTCCCTGGACTCCGGCAAGGATCGCGTTGCTGCAGCAAACGCTTGCGAACCGTGTCGACTTCCCGGTCAACCCTGAGTTCTTCAACGTGCTGCGCCTCACCACGTTCAACAACTTCGGCCTGATGGTGCATGGCTGGTACCTGCAGCCGCACGAGATCGGGGCAGTGGCTTCGTCCATCATCAGCTACGGCCCGGTGCTGTTCGCGCTGCTCCTGTTTGCTTGGCGGCTCTGCGTGGCATCCGGCAATGCCGTGCTGCTACGCTCGGGTTTTCCACTGGTGCTGCTCCTGGTGTCGGCACCGCTTGCGATGCACCTGCTTGGCTACGACTATGTGCGCTGGTGGACCTTCGCCTGTATTGATGCTGTGCTCGCACTTATGCTGCTCGCGCGCGCTTTGCCTCACGTGCACATTGCAATCTCATCCCACGGTGTTCGCCTTGCAGCCCTTCTCATAGCTCTGAATCTGGCTTCAGGCAGCTATTTGCTTGAAGCTGCTTCGCCCCATACCTATCCATTTCTCTACGATGGCCTCACCGCTCTGAAACATCTCCATCAGGGCGCAGGCAGTTACCGGCCGTCGCAATAACACGGAAAGAAGAAACATTCGCGCATGCCACGCAGGAACGACATTGCCAAAATACTCGTGATCGGCTCCGGCCCGATTGTTATCGGCCAGTCCGCCGAGTTTGACTACTCCGGCACGCAGGCCTGCAAGGCGCTGAAGGCCGAGGGGTACGAGGTCGTCCTCGTCAACTCAAATCCGGCGTCGATCATGACCGACCCAGAGGTCGCAGATCGCACGTACGTGGAGCCGTTGACCGCGAAGTACGTGGAAGAGATTCTGCGCATTGAGTCGGAGATGCTGAAGGCGAGCGGCACGTCCGGCGTCTTTGCCGTACTGCCGACGGTGGGGGGGCAAACCGCGCTTAACCTCGCGGTCGACATGGCCGATAGCGGCGTGCTCGACAAGTATGGTGTGGAGCTCATCGGTGCCAAGCTGGACGCCATCAAGAAGGCAGAAGACCGGCTCCTGTTCAAGGACGCGATGAACCGCATCGGCCTGGACATGCCGAAGTCCGCGCTAATTAACAACCTGCGCGATGGCCTCGACTTCACGCAGAAGATCGGCTTTCCGGCGGTCATCCGGCCGTCTTTTACATTGGGCGGCTCTGGCGGCGGCATCGCCTATAACCGTGACGAGTTGACGGAGATACTCTCGCGTGGCCTTGATCTCTCGCCCGTGCACGAGTGCCTGCTCGAGGAGTCGGTGCTTGGCTGGAAGGAGTACGAGCTTGAGGTCGTGCGCGACCTTGCGGACAACGTCATCATCGTCTGCTCCATCGAGAACTTCGATCCCATGGGCGTGCACACGGGCGACTCCATCACCGTCGCGCCGGCGCAGACGCTGACGGACCGTGAGTACCAGTGCATGCGCGATGCGGCGATCCGCGTCATTCGCGAGATCGGTGTGGAGACCGGCGGCAGCAACGTGCAGTTCGCGGTCAACCCGGCGAACGGCCGTATGACCGTGATCGAGATGAACCCACGCGTCTCGCGTTCGTCGGCGCTTGCCTCGAAGGCCACGGGCTTTCCGATTGCTAAAATCGCGGCGCGCCTCGCCGTCGGCTATACGCTCGATGAGTTGCAGAACGACATAACAAAGGCCACCCCGGCCTGCTTCGAGCCGACGATCGACTACGTCGTCACGAAGATCCCCAAGTGGCAATTCGAGAAGTTTCCGGGTGCGGATGAGGGCCTGGGCCCTCAAATGAAGTCGGTCGGCGAGGTGATGGCCATTGGCCGCACCTTCAAGGAATCGCTGATGAAGGCAATCCGCTCGCTGGAAACAGGCAAGAAGGCGAGCGCCGCGGACATCGAGCCGCGCCGGCTCACACAACGCCTGGTCACAGCGCATCCTGAGCGGCTGCGGTATATCTTTTATGCCTTTGAGAAGAGCATGAGCGTGCGTGAGGTCGCCCGGCTTACCGGCATGGACCCGTGGTTCCTCTTTCAGGTAAAGCAGATCGTGGATGAGCAGGCCAAGATCGCCAAGTCTTCCGCAAGCGAAGTAACCGACGACCAGCTGCGCACCGCAAAACGCATGGGCATCTCTGACGACCTGCTCGCGTCTGCGTGGAAGCTGGAAGGGAAGACTGCAAGCACACAGGTGCGCGAGCTTCGCGAGAAGCAGGGCATCAAGCCCGTCTTCAAGCTGGTGGATACGTGCGCCGCGGAGTTTGAGAGCTTCACGCCCTACCTCTACTCCTGCTACGACGAGGAAGACGAAGCCACGCCAACCACGCGCAAGAAGATCATCATCCTCGGCTCGGGGCCAAATCGCATAGGGCAGGGCATTGAGTTCGACTATTGCTGCTGCCACGCCGCTTTCGCGCTGCGCGAGGACGGCTACGAAACCATCATGGTCAACTGCAACCCGGAGACGGTGTCAACCGATTACGACACCAGCGATCGCCTCTACTTTGAGCCGCTCACGTTTGAGGATGTGCTTGCCGTCTACAACCACGAGGCAAGCAGTGGTGCCGACATCGGCATGATCGTGCAGTTCGGCGGCCAGACACCGCTGAACCTCTCGCTGCCGCTCAAGGCTGCAGGCGTGCCGATCATCGGTACATCGCCCGAGTCCATCGAACTCGCGGAAGATCGCAAGCGCTTTCAGAAGCTGATTGTGGATCTTAAGATTCCGCAGCCAGAGGGTGCGATTGCCACGAGCGTCGACGAGGCGCTGCAAGGTGCAAACCGGGTCACCTACCCCGTGCTGGTGCGGCCAAGCTACGTTCTCGGCGGGCGTGCGATGGTCATCGCGTATGACGACGAAGCCATCGTCCGCTACATGAGTACCGCGATCGAGTACTCGCAGGAGCGCCCGGTACTCATCGATCATTTTTTGGAGGACGCAACCGAGGTCGACGTCGATGCTCTCTGCGATGGCACAGACGTGCTGATCGCCGGCATCATGCAGCACATCGAGGAGGCCGGTATTCACTCCGGCGACTCCTCCTGCGTGCTGCCTTCCGTGGATCTCACTGACGACGTGCTGCGGCAGATTCGCGAGTACACCCGCAAACTAGCGTTGGCGCTCGATGTCATCGGCTTGGTCAACATTCAATTCGCGATTCAGCGCGGCATCGTCTACGTGATCGAGGTAAACCCGCGCGCCTCACGTACCGTGCCCTATGTCTCAAAGGCGACCGGCATCCCTCTTGCAAAGATCGCGTCGCGCCTGATGACCGGGCGCAAGCTGCGCGAACTCTTGCCGGAGCAGACTGCATCCGGCAAGGACCTTGGCACGGGCGCGCACTATTTTGTGAAGTCGCCGGTGTTTCCGTGGGGCAAGTTTCCCGGAGTCGACACGGTGCTTGGCCCGGAGATGCGCTCGACCGGCGAAGTCATGGGTGTTGCAGAGACCTTCGGCGAGGCTTTCGCGAAGGCACAGATTGCGGCGGGGCAGAACTTGCCGGTGAAAGGCACGGTCTTCATTTCGGTCAACGACCACGACAAGGCTGCCGTTGTCGCACTCGCAAAGCAATATGTCGAGATGGGCTTCCACCTTGTCGCAACGCATGGCACGGCCGACGTTCTCGGCGACGCGGGCCTGCAGGTGGAACGCGTCTACAAGGTGAAAGAAGGCCGGCCAAACGTCGTCGACCTGATCAAGAGTGAGCGCATCCAGCTCATCATCAATACGCCGCGCGGGCAGGACACCTTCTTCGACGAGAAGGCGATCCGCCGGGCTGCTGTGCTGGCACGCATCCCAACCATCACTACCATTGCTGCTGCGCGCGCCGCAGCAGAGGGCATTGCCTCGCTACAAAGCGGTGAGATCCACATCTTCGCGCTGCAGGCACTGCACGCGGAGCGCGAAGCACTTACAACCGCCTAGCAAGCAATGAAGAGGGCTGCCCATGGCAGCCCTCTTCATTGCAACGGG
>CAXTJS010000042.1:0-8853 GCA_964244605.1 uncultured Terriglobus sp.
ATGGCATCAAGGTGGATCTCAAGCGAGTCCGAGCCGTACTCAAGGTCGTAGGTCACCTTGGCGACGGGAGCGGGCAGCTTCTTGGGCTTGCGCACCGGCACAAAGCCGGCGTTCAGACGATATGCCATCGCCGGGCCGAAGATAAAGCCGCGTGCCTCGATGCCGAGAACCAGGTCAACCTGCTTGTCGATGTAGTAGGTCGCAAATGCATCGATCATCTGCGCAAAGCCTGCCTTGTCCTTCAGCAGCGTCGTGATGTCGTAGAAGAGAATGCCGGGCTTGGGAAAGTCAGGAACGGTGCGGATGAGCGCCTTAAGCGGCTCGCAATTAATCGGTGTGGCCATAGCCTCATTTTATCGTGCGGGGGTGTGTCAGAACGCCCCGTCGATGCGGAACTCGCCGAGCACTGCGGCCTCTTCGTCTGCAAGATCATGCACGTGCACGCGGTCGACGCGGCTGCCGCGTGAGCCCTTGCGCATGGCAGCCTCAAGCTCCTGAAGCTGACCGGCATCGCCTGCCGCGACAGCTTCGACATGCCCAGCATCCGTGTTGCGCACCCAGCCCTTCAACCCGATCTCCGCAGCCTCGCGGTGCACGAACCAGCGGAAGCCAACGCCCTGCACCCTGCCCTCAATCTGGTAGTGGCGCACCATCAGCTGTTCGCCTTGACGTGTTCCAGGATGGCGGCCGCTACTTCCTTCGGCGCTTCGCGCTGCGGGAAGTGGCCGACGTCATCGATCAGCTGCCGCCGATAGCCGCCGGTGAAGTACCGTCCGGCACCGTCGGTCGTCTCAGCCAGTTCACAGCGGTCTTCCATACCGTGCAGGAGCAGGGTCGGTGTTGAGAGCGTCAGCGTCGCTTCAAAGCGGTCCTGCAGTACGTCGTAACGTGGGTCCATCTCGGCGTGACCCCAGCGTGAGCGGTAGCTGTGCAGCACCGTATCGACAAAGTCCGTGCCCTTCCAACTCTTGGCCGTCTCGGCAAGCTCGCCCTTGGTGTACCAGCCCGCGGGGCTCCATGCGTCCCACTGCGCCTTGCCGAATGCGACGGGGTCTTCCCGGAACGTCTTCGAGCCGGGCTCGGTGCACAGAAGCCACTGGTACCAAAAGGCTTGCGCCTGCGGGAACTTCGGCATCTTGCCCTTGCCCGGCTCGAACGGCACCGCGATGGTGGTGAGCGACTTCAAACGAGTCGGGAAGAGCGCGGCGAGCGCGTGGCCGGTGCGCGCTCCCCAGTCATGCCCAATGAAGTGAAAGCGTTGCAGCGGAAGATGGTTGGCCAGGGCAATCACATCCTGCGCGAAGGCAACGGGCTGGCCGGTGCGGCGCGGGTTGCGGCTGAGCAAGTGATCGCGGTAGGTGCTGGGTCCGTAGCCGCGCAGATAGGGCGCAACCGTCTGGTAGCCGGCATCGTGCAGCAGCGGGAGAACCTTATCCCAGGAACGCGCCGAATCGGGCCATCCGTGAAGCAAGAACAACGGCTCGCCGTTCTTGGGACCGCTCATCTCATACGCCAGCCGCAGAACCGGCGTCTTCACTTCTTGAATCCGCATACGTGCTTGGATGCGGCCTACACGGAAGTAACTCTGATCTAGGTGCGGACAACTAAACGATTCTGTAGACGAACGCCTCTTCGACGAAGCGCCCTCCAAACAATCCACGGAGACGGAGGCCAAAACTGCTCGATGAACTGGCGTACTTTTCACGAACCGCCCGAACAAATGGATCGGAAAGCGGCATGTAGGCGATAGTCGGGGCTGAAAAGACGAACTCGCCGCCGACCGCAACAGCTATCCGCGAGTAAGCGTCGAACACACTACCCTGATCGAGAGTCTCTGAAGAAATGAACAGACGCCAATCGCCATAATCCTCGAGCCTTGCCCACAGCGCGATCACCACTTGGATGCCAGCAGCCTCCAAGGCCTTGAGGACCTGTGTGCCAGCCTGTATATCGATATCTACCAGTGATTCGACAACCATAGGATTACTCCCGCATTCCCATCACCTACTGCATCAAGCATACCTACAGCCTGACGTTCATCAAAGAAGGCGTATCGGCTTGCTTCGGTCCACTGCTGAACAATATCCCAATTTGTCTGGACTGATTGCGACGATCTCTTCAGTTCGCCATCAAGTTCTGCCAGTCTTAACAAATTCTTCAGATTGTGCGTGTGAGCTTCGGAGACACGTTGCTTGTCTGGAAAGTCGTACTGCCGCGTCGTCTTTGCAATGGTAGCCTTCAACGCGCACTCTACTGCGTAACCGGCAAGGTAGTACGCACCATCGAATCTGCTCGCTGACAGAAGTTGTTGCGCTTCCTCAAGGCGAACAGTTGCTAAGCGTTGCAAGTCAGAACGGTTCATCTTTGCCTATGCGCGCGACATGTATGCGCCTTCAGCCGTGTCGACGCGAATCTTCTCACCCTCATTGATGAATGGGGGCACCTGCACCACAAGACCGGTCTCCGTCTTGGCTGGCTTCGTGACGCTTGAGGCTGTGGCTGACTTAATGCCCGGCTCCGTCTCAACGATCGTCATCTCCACAACACCCGGCAGTTCGATACCCACGGCCTTGCCATCGTAAAAGCTCACGTGGATGTTGAGGTTTGGCAGCAGAAAGTCGACGGCATCGCCCAGCGTGTCTCGCTTGAGGGGCGTCTGCTCAAAGGTCTCCATGTCCATGAAGTAGTAATCGTCGCCGTCGTTGTAGAGGAACTCCATGGCGACCTCATCTACGATCACGCGCTCGATCGCGTCGCCCGAGCGGAAGCGGTGCTCAAACATGGCGCCGGACTTTAGGTTGCGCAGCTTGGCCTGGATAAACGCGCGAAGGTTACCGGGGGTGCGATGCTCCACAGCAAAGACGGAATGCAGCACATCGTTGTGCTTGATGACCATACCGGGACGCATCTGGGTGGCGGGAATCGCCATAGAAGTAACTCCTTAGTGGCTTGGCGGAAACGCGGCTTGCCGCAGAGACTGCGAAGGGATTGGACGGGCGTACACCCGCTTGCACAACCGACGATAAGATTAGGCGGTTGATGGCAGACCGATTGTATCGCGGCCAATCGCTCAAGAGCTTGCTAGCTGCCGCCGAAGAGACGCCGGAAGAAGCGTCCGATAGCGCGAAATGGGTTGCTGCTCTCGTGCTCCTCAGGCTTGGCCTTTGCAGGCGCAGACGGTGCTGCGGCAGCAGCAGTATCGCTGCGCGTAGTCACAGAGGGCGCGTTGTTGCCCGGTGCTGGCGGGCCGGTGGCCGTACCAGTCGCGCCGTTGTAATCGAACCCTGCTGCGACCTGCACATGTGTGTCGCCCGGGGCGACCGCGGGCACATCTGGCTGTACCAGGCCCGCACTCACCGCCTCTGGAAAATCGTCCTTGCTGCCCTTCCCGCCCTTTGGACAGCCGCAGTTGGTGCTCTCACGGTCAACCACCTCGCGCACGCTCCCATGCTCAAACAGCACACGCTGCCCGGGTTTTACCAGATAGCCGGCACCGCTGAACTGCTCGGTCACGTGCAGCATCGGTGCGTTCTTGCCGAGGTTTTCCACGCAGGTGTCGCCGTTGCTGTTCACGCGAACGCGCAGGTCAAGCGTCGCGTTGTCTGACATCTCCACACGCAGGTCAGGCGTAACGATGGAGTCGCTGCGTTGCACGCCGGTCTGGATCTCCGTTGCGCCGCGCTGCAGGGCGACCAGCAATGGGTTGCGCGACATGGGTGAGGCCATGCGGGGTGTAGCGGACTGCGAGAACGAGACCGTGCTGCCTGCACACACCTTCACCGCGCCACCACGGCTCAAGGACACCTCGCTCGCCTGTGCGCCAGCCGTGACGGTGCCGTTGTTCTGCAGCGTAGCCTTGCCTCCGCTTATAGAGACGACACCCTGCACATGCGCGCCTTCGGTGCTTACGATGCCGATGCTGCTTTGCGCGAATGCGAGTGGGCCAGCAGCAGCAACGCAGAGGCAGAGCAGGACGGGCTTCGAACGCTGAGATCGCAACGGCTCACCTACATCTTCAAGAAGTTTTCGAGCAGTTGCTTGCCGTGCGCGGTGAGCACGCTTTCCGGATGGAACTGCACGCCCTCAATAGGCAGTTCACGATGACGCAAACCCATGATGACCTCGCCTTCCGGATCGGTGGTGCGGGCGGTGACTTCAAGCTCGTCAGGCACCGTCTCCGGCTTAACGATCAGCGAGTGATAGCGCGTGCAGACCATCTTCTGATCGATGCCCTGGAAGATCGTCTTACCGTCGTGGTCAATCTGGCTCGTCTTGCCATGCATGAGCCGGGCGGCTCGCACGATCTCACCGCCAAAGGCTGCGCCGAGTGCCTGGTGGCCAAGGCAAACGCCCAACACCGGTGTACGCTTCATTGCTTGACGCTGCTCGTCGGCAAAGTGCCGGATGAGGTCGATGGAGATACCTGCCTCCTGCGGTGTGCAAGGGCCCGGCGAGACAACGATGTGGTCTGGGGCGAGCGCCTCCACCTCGGCAGGCGTGACCTCGTCGTTGCGGCGCACCACTACCTCGGCACCAAGCTCACCCATGTATTGCACCAGGTTGTAGGTGAACGAGTCGTAGTTGTCGAGAACGAAGACCATGCGTGCCTCACTGCTCAGTGTAACTGCGTGCAAGCGGTAAAGCTTAGCCGCGCGCCCGCTCGATGGCGCGCACCACGGCCTTGCTCTTGTTCACCGTCTCGTCGAACTCGGTCTGCGGTACGGAGTCGGCGACCACGCCGCCGCCGGACTGGATGTAGCCGTTCTCGCCCTGCATGAAGAGCGTTCGAATTGCAATGCAGCTATCCAGATTGCCGGAGAAGTCGGCATAAAACACAGAGCCGCCATAGACACCGCGGCGTGTGGGCTCGAGCTCCTCAATGACTTCCATCGCGCGGATCTTCGGCGCGCCTGATAGCGTGCCCGCCGGGAAGCAGGAGCGAAAGGCATCGACAGCTGCCATGCCCGCGCGCAGCTTGCCTTCCAGCGCGCTCACCAGGTGCATCACGTGCGAGTAGCGCTCGATAAACATGAGCTTTTTCACCTGCACGCTGCCGTACTCACTCACGCGGCCGAGGTCGTTGCGGCCTAGGTCGACGAGCATGACATGCTCGGCTGTTTCCTTGTCGTCACGCAACAGATCTTCTTCAAGTCTTCGATCACTCGCCTCGTCATCGCCGCGCGGGCGGGTGCCTGCGATGGGATGGTACTCGATCGTGCTGCCATGCACGCGTACCAGCAGCTCAGGCGAAGAGCCTACGATGTGAGCAGAGCTAGACTCTTTCGCTCCAGGCGCGACCATTGGGAAGCGCAGGAAGTACATGTAGGGCGACGGGTTCACGATGCGAAGCGCGCGATAGATCTCAAAGGCGTCCACCTCGGGCTTGCAATCGAAGCGCTGTGAGAGCACGCACTGGAAGATGTCGCCGGCAGTGATGTACTCCTTCACGCGCGCGACTGCCTTCATATAGTCCTTCTTCGGCGTACGCGGGGTCAGCGTCAAGGGCCCGAGCGGCTTGCGACGCTTCTGCTGGACTGGTAATGGCGACCCAAGCTGCTTCTCAAGCCGGTCAAGGCGACGCAGCGCCGCGCGGTACGCCTTATCTGCATCCGGCTCGCGCTTCAGGTCTGCCGTGACAATGAGGAAGATCTCCTTCTTCACGTGGTCGAAGGCGAGCACCTCGTCAAAGAACATCAGGCATGCATCCGGCACGTTCAGCTCGTCGGCGGCAAGCTCAGGCAGCCGTTCGATCTCACGCACCACATCGTACGCGAAGAAGCCAACAGCGCCCGCGGTAAACGGCGGCAAGCCCGGCTGCTTTGCGGGATTGTGCTCGCTCAGCGCGGTCTTTAGTTCCGTGAAGATATCGCCTTCGTACGTCCGCGTGCGCTTGCCGTCTGTTGCGGTGATCTGACGCCCGCGAGAGACCAGCTTGCGATAGGGCCGAATGCCGATGAAGGTGTAGCGGCCAACACGCTCGCCGCCTTCTACCGACTCAAGCAGAAACGCCTCCGGCTCATGGGACGCGATGCGCAGAAAAGCCGACACCGGCGTTTCGAGATCGGCTGTTACCGTGCGGTAGACCGACACCAGCGTGTGCTTCTTGCGCGCAAGTGTGGCGAAGCCCTTTGCATCCGGCGTGGCCGAACTCTGTGTTGCAGCAGGCATCAGCTGTACTTCACCCACCGAAGAATCTCCGGCAGGTTGGGCTTCTTGCCGTACATAAGGATGCCGACGCGGTAGATGCGGCTCGTCACCCAGAGCACGGCGTAAATGCTTGCGATCATGATCGCGATCGATGCCACGATCTCGCCCACCGGCACGGTCGAAACCGAGATGCGCATGTACATCAGCAGCGGTGTGCAGAACGGAATCAGCGAAAGCACGCGGGCGATGGGACTCTGCGGTGCGTTCAGGATGAGCGGCAGCGCCACCATGCAGCCGGCAAGCGGCAACACCAAGAACATGTTGAGTTGCTGCAACTCCTGCTCGGAGTTGGTCATTGCGCCAAGCGCTGCAGCCATCGACGAGTACAGCAGGTAACCCAGCAGGAAGTACACGATGAAGTAGACGACCTGCACCGCGGAGAATGAGATCTGCGAGCCGGAGCCGCCGACCGAGTGCGCGATGATGCTGGTGTGCGTGAGCACGACGGCTGCGGCCATCCAGATACCGACCTGCGTCAAGCCGACCGAGCCGACACCGACGACCTTGCCCGCCATCATCTCCAGCGGCTTCACCGTGGCCAGCATCACCTCAAAGACGCGTGAGGTCTTCTCTTCAATGATGGAGCGCGCCACGTTCATGCCATAGAGCATGATGACCATGTACATGAGGAAGAAGGTCACATAGGCCGCAGCGAAGCTGGCGTTCGTGTTGTCCTCCTTGCCCTCTTCGGTCGATTCCATGTCGACGGGCTTCATCATCTCGGCGACCTGGTCGGCACTCAAACCTTGCTGCACCAACCGCTCGCGCGTGAGCACCTTATCCAGCCCCTGGCGCACGGTGGTGCGGGTCGCGAGATCGGCCGACGAGCCCTGCTTGTACTGCAGCACGGGCCGGCTGCCAGCCGAACGCGGCGGGCTGACCCAGAGATAACCATCCAGGTCCTTGTCGTGCACGGCCTTCTCAAGACGTGCCCGCGTGGCCTGGCTTGGTGGGGAGATCACGTCGATCGTCATCTCGCTATCTTTGCCGTGCTCCAGCTCATCCTGCAGGTCGTTCGCAAGCTTCATGTCCGTCGAGACGACAGCGATATGCGAGCTCGATTTGGCATGCTTCGCAAGCAGGATGGAGCCGAGGATGCCACCGCCCATGAGCAGCGGAATCAGGATCGTGGCGATGAGGAAGCCGCGCGTGCGTACGCGCTCCAGGTACTCGCGCCGTGCAATGAGCCAGACATTACGCATCGACCCTGCCTCCTACCGAGCTGATGAAGATCTCTTCCAGCGTCGGCTCCTTTACTTCAAACTTTTCGATACGGGTGCCGTGCGCGACCGCATCGGCAAGCAGGGGCTGCGCGTTTGGCTGGTCGCCGCGCAGCGTGATCTCCGCACGGCCGCCGTATGCCTTTACCTCTTGCACTTCGGCGTTGCGGGTAAAGCTGTCATCGCCCTGGTAGACGACTTCGACACGGTTCTTCGGGTAGCGACTCTTCACCTCACGCATGCTGCCCTCAAGCACAACGCGCCCGCGGTGAATGAGGACGATGGCATCGCACATCTTCTCAACCTGATCCATGCGGTGCGTCGAGAAGAGGATGGCCTTGCCATCGCGGCGCAGCTCAAGCATGGTGTCCTGCAGCAGGGACGCATTCACCGGGTCAAGGCCGGAGAAGGGCTCATCCAGAATGATCAGTTCCGGGTCGTGCAGCAGCGCAGCAATGAATTGGATCTTCTGCTGCATGCCTTTGGAGAGCTCTTCCGTCTTCTTGCCCAGCGCCTCGGTGATCTGCAGCCGCTCAGCCCAGTTCTTCGCACGTCGCCGCGCCTCAAGCGCCGGCAGCGAGTGCAGCTGGCCCATAAAGGAAAGCTGCTCCAGCACGTTCATCTTCTTATAGAGGCCGCGCTCTTCCGGCAGGTAGCCCACGCGCTTGAGCGCATCGCGCGTAAACGGCTTATCGAAGAGGCTCACCGTGCCAGAGTCAGGCACCGTGATGCCGATCATCATACGGATGGAAGACGTTTTGCCCGAACCATTTGGGCCGAGCAAACCGAACATTGTGCCCGGCTCGATGCGCAGACTCAGTCCCTCCACCGCGACCTTCTGGTCGTAGACCTTGCGAACGTTTTCAAGCTGAACGGTGGGCATAGGTTCCGATGGGTCGCAGTCGCGGAGTGAAAGAAAAGGCAGCGTTGCCGGTAGCTGCAGTCTAGCAGCGGTTCCCATGCGGGCCGCTGCTACCATCGCAGGGATGATTGAGCTTTCCACGCCCGTGCAGCAGATCAAGGGCGTGGGTCCCCGCAATCACGAGGCGCTGGCCAAGCGCGGCGTCTTCACGGTGGAAGACCTGCTCTACCACCTGCCCTTCCGCTACGAAGACCGGCTGCACCCCAAGCCGCTGACCGAGCTTGTCGCCGACGAGACCGCCTCCGTCATCGCGGAGGTACGCGGCAGCGTGCTGCTGCACACGCGATCCATGCCGCTGTTTGAGCTGACGGTAGGCCATGGCCTCCAGACGCTGAAAGCCATGTGGTTTCGCGGGTCGTACCTGAAAGATCGCTTCAAGCTTGGCGAGATGGTGGCGCTCTACGGCAAGGTGGAGCCGTCGCGCTCGCAGGCGGGCCGCTTCAAGATGGTGCAGCCGCAGTTTGAGATCCTGCCGGAACCCGGCGCGACCGGCCCCGATGCGGA
>CAXTJS010000042.1:8863-17875 GCA_964244605.1 uncultured Terriglobus sp.
CTGCCACCTATCCCCGCTAACCCGGCCGACGACAAAGACCCGCTCACCACCATGCTTGAGGTGGGCCGCATCGTGCCGGTGTACGAGTCGCTGGGCGGCACCACGGCCACAGGCGCAAAGCTCGGTTCAAAGTGGACGCGCAGGCTTCTTTGGCAACTCTTGGAGCAACTGGAACAGGGGCCTGCGCTGCCAGAGGTTCTGCCCGCATCGATGCTGCGCAGGCTTGGTCTGCCGGCCCGCCTGCAGGCGTTGCGCGAGGCGCATTTCCCTCCGGTGGGCACCGACGTTGCCGACCTGCAGAGCTTCCGCACGGCAGCGCAGCAGCGGCTCGTCTTTGAGGAGCTCTTTTACCTTGAGCTCGGCCTTGAGCTGAAACGCAAGCGGCTGCGCGACCGCGAAGGCATCCGCTTTGAAGCCGATGAGAACGTACGCGCCGCCCTTAAGCAGGTGCTGCCCTTCAAGCCGACCGCGGCGCAGAAACGGGTGCTGGGTGAGATCGTCGATGACATGCGCAAGCCGCACCCGATGCGCCGGCTGCTGCAGGGCGATGTCGGCAGCGGCAAGACCATCGTTGCGCTGCAAGCCGCGCTCGTCGCCATCGAAAACGGCTACCAGGCAGCGCTGATGGCACCCACCGAGATCCTTGCAACACAGCACTACCTTGCCGCGAAGAAGCTGCTCGAGAAGAGCTCGCGACACTACCACGTGTCGCTGCTTACGGGCTCATTAGACGCGGCGCACAAGCGGGCGACACGGAGCCGTATTCTTCGCGGCGAAGCGGAACTCATCATCGGCACACAAGCGCTCATTCAGGAGAAGGTCGACTTCGCCAACCTTGGCCTCGTCATCGTGGACGAGCAGCACCGCTTCGGCGTGCGCCAGCGCTTCACGCTGATGAAGAAGCCGGGCAGCGCCGACCCGGACGTGCTGGTCATGACCGCGACGCCGATTCCCCGCACGCTTGCGCTCACCATCTACGGCGACCTGGAAGTCAGCGTCATTGACGAACTGCCGCCCGGCCGCACACCCATCGTGACCAGGCGAACAACGCTGGAGCGAGCGGACGATGTATGGCAGTTCGTGCGCAAACAAGTCGCACAGAAGCGACAGGCGTATGTGGTCTACCCGCTGGTTGAAGGCAATCGCGATGATCAACCGGAGCTCGACTTCCCTGCCGATCCAGCGCCCGAAAAGATCACGCCGAGCAAGCCTGGCCGTAAGAAGAGCGCCAAGGCAGACGCGCTCTTTTCAGCAACGGCCGCGCCGCTTCGCTCTGCTTCCGAGATGTTTGAGGATCTGCGCAACGGCGCGCTGCATGGATTGCGGCTCGGCCTGTTGCACGGTCGCTTACCCGCAGACGAGAAAGAGATCGTGATGCGCCGCTTTCAGCGTGGCGAGATCGATGTGCTGATCGCGACGACTGTCATCGAAGTCGGCGTCGACGTGCCGAACGCGACCGTGATGGTGATCGAACATGCGGAACGCTTTGGCCTGGCGCAGATGCACCAGTTGCGCGGACGCGTGGGCCGCGGCGCTGCCAAGAGCTACTGCGTTCTGATGACCGGCGGCAAGATCTCACCCGAAGCAGAACTGCGGCTGGATGCGATGGTGCGCTCGCAAAACGGCTTTGAACTGGCTGAACTCGATCTGGAACAGCGCGGCCCCGGCGAGTTCTTTGGAACGCGCCAGGCCGGCACACCCGACCTGCGTGTAGCCAGTTTGGTGCGCGACCGCCGCATGCTGGAGCTTGCAAAAACCGAAGCGCAGGACCTGGCGAATGGACGTTTGCAGGATGTGGCAGAGGGCGAGCGCGAGGTGATCCGCAAACAGCTGAAAGAGACCTGGCAGAGGCGCTACGGGCTGGTGGAAGCCTAGCCGCGCCGCAAGTCAGGAGGCGAGCCGCTGTTCCGCGCTGGCTGCCGTTACACCGACAGATGGCGCAAGCGCCGGGGCTGAGGTAACCGCCTTCTTTGGCCCACGCTTGCGCGCAACCAGGATGCGCACGCGCTCCAGCAGTTCGGCTGCCGAGCTGTTCCCCTTTGGCAGAAAGGCGTCCGCTGCGAAGCCGCGTTCCATCGCGGTGACCGTGCCTGAAATCATTAAGGTCGGTATTCCCGGGCGAAGCATGCGTGCGCGACGCACTAGCTCATTGCCATCCATCTGCGGCATCAACAGATCGCAAAGTAAAAGGTCGACGCCGCCCGGCTCGGTCTTCTCCAGGCACTCCAGCGCGTGCTGGGCATTGCCGGCGCAAATCACACGATAACCGCGTGTTTCCAGCAGAAACTTCCTCACTGCAAGGGTCTGTTCGTTGTCGTCGACGCACAAAATAACTTTCCTGGGACGCATGGGGCCTTTCAAAAACGCTGGCTCATTTCTGAGCGCAGGGGAGCTTCGCACGCGGAGCGCGCTGGTGGTTCGCGCCTTCTGCTGCATTGGCAGAAAGCGGACAAGCAAAGGCGTTCTCCGCGATGATGCGAAGTGCCGAAGAGCAAATCTGAAATGTGTGTACTGCGAGCGATGGAGCCGAAACAAACGCTTACGAAGTGCTTGCCCGCGCTTCTCTCTTCAACGCTTCCTCACACTACGAAGCCGCATCAAGCGTGGCAACCGCGAAAAGAAGGCGAAGATGGCACTTAGAATTTACTTGTCTGCAACACGGGTCTTCGGAAGTGTTCCTGCTTTGTGCGAGTTGGGCTCTGCATACGATGTGGAAAGCTTTTGCATTACGGGAGAAAAAAGCGGCCGCTTGCAACAGGAATGGTGCGACCGCTCACGCGCACGTCACACACTCGGCCTTCACGGAGCGACGCGCGCGTGTGGATGCGCGACGGCCTATGCACCTCAAGCCCTTGCCTGAAGACGACGGCTCCGTCTGCCGAGGCGGCACCATGCTGCAGGAGATAGCTGATGGCGCAACCGGCGGCCGATCCCGTCGCCGGGTCTTCAGAGCCATAAAACACCATGCGGGCGTGCCACTGCGCATCCGCGTCCAGCTCTGCCACAGGCGCGATGCAGTAGCTGAAGTGCGCGCCGCATTCCGCCAACAGCGTCGCAAGGCTCTTGTGAAGGACGGAAAGCCGGCTCGCTGCACCGACTGACCGCAAAGGGACCACAAGGAATGGCAGACCCGTGCTCACAACCTGCGGCTTCAAGTCTGCATGCAGGTCGGCTTCAGTCAAACCGAACGCGTGAGCAACGGTTGCTGGATCAGGAAAGATGCCGAACACCGGGTCATGTTGCGTCATCTCTGCGACCACGCCAGCCCCGCTACCCGGCTCCGCGAACCGCACACGCGTGGATACGCTGTTCAGCTGCAGCGTGATCTCAGGCGACCCCTGCAATTGCGGGTGGTGCAGCCACAGCCAGCTTGCCGTGCCCAGCGTGGGATGCCCGGCAAAAGGCAGCTCCTCCTGTGTGGTGAAGATGCGGACACGCACGCCCTGCTCCCGCTCTTCAACCTCGCTGCGAGGCAGGATGAAGGTCGTCTCCGACAGGTTCGTCTCGCGCGCGAGCGCTTGCATCTCGGCATCGGCGAGCTCACGCCCATCATGGAAGATCGCGAGCATGTTGCCTTGCAACGGGGCTTCCGCGAAGACGTCGACCTGGCTCCACGCGAGTTCACGATGAGGATGTTGCTGGTTTGACATGGCTTTTCTCCGCCGCTATTGTTGCAGGTGATGAGCCTTCGGCCCGCTAACGTCAACTGCTGCCGCTGCTGTTGCTGCGCTTCAGCGGGGGCGTTGGTCTAAGCATCGAGAAGGTTTCGACAGCACACCAACCCACCCGGCCACCGGCTCAGGTGGGTTTTCTGTTGCACCTGCACCGCACGTTCAAATCAAGACGAGGATCTTTTCATGTCACTTCGCATCAACGATACGGCGCCTGACTTCACGGCGGAGACGACGCAGGGCACGATCCACTTCCACGAATGGATCAGCGACGGATGGGCAGTGCTGTTCTCGCACCCGAAAGACTTCACGCCGGTGTGCACCACGGAACTGGGTGCCGTTGCAGGGCTTGAGGCGGACTTCGCCAAGCGCGGCGCGAAGGTCATCGGCCTCAGCGTCGATCCCGTGGAGAATCATGCCAAGTGGGCGCAGGACATTGAGGACGTTGGTGGTCACGCCGTTAACTACCCGATGATCGGCGACCCCGAACTGAAGATCGCGAAACTCTACGACATGCTGCCCGCCGACGCAGGCGACACGTCAGAGGGCCGCACGCCCGCGCTGAACGCGCCTGTACGCACCGTCTTCGTCATTGGGCCGGACAAGAAGATCAAGCTGCACCTCGCCTATCCCATGACGACGGGCCGCAACTTTGACGAGATCCTGCGCGTGCTTGACTCCATGCAGCTGACGGCGAAGCACAAGGTGGCGACGCCGGCGAACTGGAAGCAGGGCGACGACATCATCATCACCGCCGCCGTCACCAACGAGGAAGCGGAAAAGAGCTTCCCCGGCTACAAGACGGTGAAGCCGTATCTACGCACGGCATCGCAGCCGAGTTAACATCGAGTTCTATGCGGCAGCATGCAGGCTGCCGCACAAGATGAGCACCGGTGGCGAAGTGGCTAACGCGCTGGTCTGCAAAACCAGTATGCGCGGGTTCGATCCCCGCCCGGTGCTCCAATAGATTGGAGCAACAATGAAGGCCGCCGCAAGGCGGCCTTATTGTTGCGCGCATAACTACTTATTTTTGTATCTAAATAACCCTATGATCTTGCAAGAGGCGGCAGTAGCCTAGATCACCTGTAAGGGCTGTCCGATATCACTTGTAACATCGATGCATTCTTCATAGCTATAAAGGTTGTGACCGGCAAGGCGATGCTCTGCTCGCTCGCTGTTAACGACACTTAGCAGTGCGAATACGCAAAGATGCGTGGTATCTCGCAAGCTACCTGCGTTGCACGCGAATACTCTCGCTTCAGAAAGGAATATTCATCCATGCTTACTTCCGCACTCCGCATCTCTCCCTCGAGTAGGCCGTTCACTTTGCGTAAACTCATCGCAAGAGTCGTTCTTCTTTTGGCCTTCAGTGCCGCGCTACTTGGCACCAAACCTGCAAACGCGCAGTATTTCTTCGGGGAGACGCCTGTGGGTTCCTGGCAGGCTTCTCTGGACATTCCCACGTTTGGCAAAGCGAGCACGACCGTTCTGCTTAGCTTCACGTCAGACGGGATCGTTATTGAGACCGATACACCGACTGCCGGTCCTTTCTTCTTCGGCTCCAGTGCGCTCGCAAACGGTCATGGTGCCTGGAAGCGCACCGGACGAAACTCTTTTGAGTACGCCTATGTGAAAGAGATCTACGCAGGAACTGGGGCGCAGGGCGTGGCCCTTGGCAATGCAAGATCCACCGCGACAGCAGTTGTGAGCAGCGATGGAAAGAAGTTGCAGATCTCTGACGTGAGCATCACCTTCACCGCCGCGGATGGCAGCGTACTGGGAAGTGCCACTGGGTCGGGAACTGCCACCCGGATTTTGCCGGAGAAGTAGCGAACAACACAGAACCGAAACAGTGTGGGGCGGCACAGCAGGTGCCGCCCCACACTGTTTGCGTGTGACTTATCGCGGGTTTTGCAATCGACGCCACGCTGCTGGCGAGGCACCAACAAAACGCTTAAACGTGTTGGTGAAATGTGAATGAGTTTCAAAGCCGACCGCAAGGGCAATCTCAACAACCGGTTTCGTAGTACGCCCTAAAAGATCCTTGCCTTGCTCAATCCGCTGTCTCACAAGGTATTCATGCGGCCTTACTCCGCATGCGCGACGAAACTGTGCGGCGAAATGCATCTGTGAAAGACCTGCCACGGCTGCAAGATCTTTCAAGCTGATGTGCTTCTGCAAATGTGCATCGATATAGTCGCGAACCTTCTTAAGTCGCCACGCACTCAGGCCGCCCGCTGGAACAGAAGTGGCACTCTCGTTGTTTGAAAAGCCACCAATTAATCTCGCGACAGCTGCAGTGCAGAGGCTATCCACATAAAGACGGTTCCATCCATCTCTCCCCGAAAGATTGTGGGCGATCGTTTGCGCCAGAAAACCCAGCGATGAATCGATCTGAAATACGGTTTTTCTAAGTTCAAGTGTGGGACGATGAAAGCCCTCTCCCAGTTCCGCGAGAACGCGGGTGGGTACAAAGAAATGCAAAGCTTCGCCGGGCGATCGTATGACAGCGGATAACTTCGTGCCCGGCTCAGCGATATGCACCATCCCCGCTGTTGTTTTGCCGTCGTAAACGTGCCGGCCGTTATAGTGGGCCAGCACCTTCGATCCACGCAAAGTAACAGAAACCCTGTAGTGGTCTGCGCCGGTGTCGAGCTGAAGCTCACGAACGGCAAGATCGTCGTTGACAAACCGGCTGACCGAAACGTTCTCATCTGCCATGGGCACATTGGCGCGTGAGGGCCCTACCCAGCCACTTTGCTCGCCTGCAATGAAAACATTCAACGTTGGGGCTTCAGAACTCAAATTGCGCCTCCACCCTACACGGCTTCAAGATGTGACGATGGACGCACCAGCTTAGTTACAGGAAATGGCCTCAATTGCCCGCTCTTCTAGAACGCTGGCGGCGGACCTTCGGGGCCGCCAGGGCCACGATGCCCTTCTCCGTGGAAATGACGGTCCTGGTCGTTCCTAACCGTGTAGCCCTCCGGCACCTTGAACAGACCTGCATCCGGTTCTGCCTTCGTCAGCGTGGACAGCAACTCGCTGTGTGTGCCCCGATCCGAGCTCTCGGTGTCGCTCACTTCAAGCTTCAGATCGGGTGAGAACCAGGACTCATGCGTCATCGTCTTTGTGCCCTCGCCTTCGCGGGACGGGAAGCTATGGGTGATGCGCTTGCCTTGTGCCACCACGCCGGCGAAGGTCTTCGAGCCAAGGTCGACAACCGTCGCATCCTTGCCGTGCGGTTTTGCGCCTTGCGCCTCGCGGTCGTCACGCTTCTGCATGTGTGCGAAGAAGTCTGCGGGCACGGTTTGCACCGAGGCGATCTTGCGTTCCGGGTTGAGGCGGGTGATGGTGTTCGCGACCGGATCAAAGATGACGATCATCGTGTGAGGCCCTGCGGGCGGTTTCGGCGCGTCAGCCTGCGCACCATCCGTAGCGGGTGCGCGTGGAGGCGGTGGCGGCAGCGTAACCTCCTCACGCGTGCGGCCCAGCGAGTCGCGATAGACGCTGCGCGTGCCGGAGTGCTGCACCTGCTTGCCCTCATGGTCGGTCATCACCGACGTTGAGGTGAACTGCGCCGAGAAGGGCGCGTTTGGAATGGGAGCAGGCAGCCTGCCAGGCCCGTCGTGCCTGCCAGGCCCGCGCATGCCGAAGGGTCCCGGGCCGCCATGACGCATCCCCTCGTGAGGCGGCGGTGGTCCGTCCTGGGGCGTGCCGCTTTGTGCGAGCAGAGCCGAACCGGAGAGAAGAGCGAGTGACAAGACAGTGGCGGAAATGGGGCGAAGCATAAGCACCTCAGGGGAAAGTGGCAACAGCACTCGTACGGACGGCACCTCCGCGTAAGAGTTTCACCTGAAGAAGCCAGCGATTGAACGTCAGAGCGACGCCAGTGCCTGCAGTACCGAAACGTTGCGGAGGATGTCGCCCGGCTCGTCGACGGGCGTCTCCGCGATGAAGGCGCAATGCGCGAAACGATCATCCTGCAGCAGACGCCGGAACGCCGCGGGGCCGATGGTTCCATCGCCCACGTGCTGGTGACGGTCAAGGCGGGAGCCACGCTCGGCCTTCGCATCGTTGCAGTGCCACACCCGAACGCGCTGCAGGTCGAAGCCGTCGGCGATCTGCTTGAGCGTGTCCTCATAGCCCCCGGGCGTGACGAGGTCGTAGCCCGCAACGTGCGTGTGGCACGTGTCCAGGCATACATCCACGGCAGCGCAGCGATCAAGCAGGTGCACCAAGTCGGCGATCTGATCGAGTGTGCCGCCCATGCTGAACTCGCTGCCTGCGGAGTTTTCGATGAGGATGCGCAGAGGCGAGTCTTGACAGGGCAGGCCGTCGATGGCGCGCTCAATGTTCTCCGCGGCGAACTGCAGTGCCTCGGCCCGCGTGAGGCCCTTCCATGAGCCGGGATGCAGCACCAGGAACTCGGCACCGAGCGCGAGCGCCCGCTCCACCTCACCCCGAAGTGCAAGCGTGGAGTTCTTGCGTACCTCGGCTGTTTGCGAGCAGAGATTGATCAAGTACGACGCGTGGATGACGAGCGGCGTGATATCGAACTCCGCGCGAAGCACACGCATCTTCTCGGCGTCGGCCGCGCTCACCGGCGTTGATCGCCACGAGCGCGGGGATGCCGAAAAGATCTGGAAGCAGTTCGCGCCGCAGTCGACCGCGCGTTGCACCGCCGTCCATGTGCCACCCGCCGTGGACAGATGAATACCGATGCGCTTCCTTTGTGTTGCCATCTCACAATGCTAGAGGATGCGGTGCGTGTGCGAGACTTGGTCCATACCGCAGCAGGAGAGTGCAGCAGACCATGCCCAGGCAGCAGACGTTTGAAAATCATGTCCGTAGAGATCCGGCCTACTCGGCGCTGATGCTGCTGAACCTTACTGTGCTAATCGCCGTGCTCTGGTACAACGGCTTGCACTACCATCCGCTCAACTGGATTCTGCTCGGCCTTGCGCTAGGCGTCACCGCGGCACCGGTTGCGGCGCGCCACTATGCGCTCGTCAACCAGAACCGCATCATCCGGCTTGAGGAGAACGTGCGGCTGCACTGGATGAATATCGACCCGAGCGGCCTGGACATGCGGCAGATGATCGCGTTGCGTTTCGCTTCTGATGCTGAGGTGCCCGCGCTTGCGGAGCGCGCGGCGCGTGAAAAGCTCTCCGCGAAGGACATCAAGGCGGCGATCACGCAGTGGCGTGCGGACCACGACCGCGTTTAGTCATTCAGCTCGAGCCATATACGATCTGCTCGCCCGTCTAACATTGCGTCATTTCGACCGGAGCGCAGCGGAGTGGAGAAACCTGCTGCTTCTTTCAGAGCCGTTGCCGCT
>CAXTJS010000043.1:0-16918 GCA_964244605.1 uncultured Terriglobus sp.
GAAAATGCCGCCTTCACGCCTCCGCTGAGCTTGGTTCCGGCATACTCTGCGACGAAGAAGCCGGTGTGCGGCGCTCGCCGAAAAGGCCTTGCCCCCACCAGCGGCGAACTGCTGCCAATGGGCGTGTTGGGGTAGTTCGGATTGGTATTTGCAAAGCCGCCAAGTACCGCTGTCACATCGCTTGAGAACGACCGCTCCACCCGTGCATCGAGGTAGGTGTAGCCGCCACGCAGAAAGACGCGATGCGGAGCCGAGTACTCCACTTCCGACTCGGCACCAAGCGCGCGAAAGTCGAGCGAGTTGACATAGCTGCCGTAAGCGGCCGGAGCTATGGTGGGCAGCGGGATATTGAAGTATTGCTGCAGGTCGAAGTTGCCGACGTACTCCACGTTGCGGCCAAACTGGTTGTGGAAATAGTTCAGCTTAAGTTTGAGCCGGTCTGCGTAGATATTTTGGTCGACACCGCCCTCGTAGGTGCGGACCCGCTGCGCGTTGATCGGGGCGATTCCATACTGTGCAATCGCCGCCGTCTTTCCGGCGTTCTGCAGAGTCGCGTAGAGCGACGACAGCTGCGATGCAAGGTTCGGCTCCTGCACGCCCTTTGAGAAGTTGAAGTGCAGCTTGGTACCGCGCAGCCAGCCTGCCCCCGGCCGCACCGGATAGCCGGCAATACCGAGGCGCGGCGTGCCTTCCGTCCCATAGAGACTGTTGCGCTGCACCGCGCCGCCGAGCGACAGGAAGATGCGGTTCTTGATGTCGCCCTGCAATTGCAGCGTGTACTGCGAGTCGCGCCGGTCGGCCACCTGGCTGATGCCAAAGGTCGGATAGCGGTAGCTGCCGCGCTCGCCAAGGTAACGGAAGCCTGCCAAAGCGGAGAGATGCTGCGAGAACCGGTAATCCGCCGTGTACTGCACACCGTCGCGGTTCGATACCGAGTCGGACCGGTCGTTGACGCCACCCAGCAACTCCGCACGCCCGGTGCCGCTGGTGCCGTTCGCTCCGCGGATCGTGACCGTGTTGCCGAAGTACGCCGTGTAGGTGTACGGCGCTGTGCCGAGCGTCACCGGTGTGCCGACCGCCCCGTACTCCAGGAACTGCTCACGCTTGCGCGCACCCAGGTAGCGCACCGTCTGGTGCAGGTTGGAGTGATACATACCGTCCACCACACCGGAGAAGTACTGGTCCTGATCGGCCTGCTTCGCCTGTGCAGCGATGCCATAGAAGTCGAAGGCACCCGGCGAACCGGTGGCACTTACACCACTGCGCACCGTGCCACGCAGCGAGAGATTGCCGTTAAAGTTATAGCCAAGGTTCGCCGCAGCCGTGCTGATATGGAAGCGGTCACTCGGCACGGCATTGGACGAATCGAAGCGGCTAAACGCGCCGTAGTAGTCCAGCTTGCGCGCCGTTCCGGAAAGCTCACCCTCGTTCCGGAAGGTGTGGAAATTACCCGCGTCGCCGGAGTAGTGGAGCACAGGGTGCAGCGACGTTCCGTGCGGCGTCACAAAGCTGATCGTGCTGGCGAGTGCGTCCGTGCCGTAGAGCACGCTGTCCGGGCCGCGATGTGATTCTATGCCGTTCAGCGCGGTGGAGGTCACGTTGCTGAAGTCGAAGCGGCCGCCCACATCGTCGGCGGGAACTCCGTCGACCAGCACCTGGTTCGCGTCGGAGTTTCCGCCGCGCACAAACAGGCTTGTCACGCCGCCGTAGCCGCCGCTCTGCACCACGGACACGCCGGGCTGCAGCCGCAGCTCATCGACCACGCCATAGCGAGTGGCAAGCGATTCACGCGGCACCAGCGTTACGGAGGCGCTGCTCTGCTCCTGCGGTGTGGGCAGGCCGGTTGCGGTGACCGTGATCTCTTCACGCACCGGAGTCAGCGTGAGCGTCACGTTCTGCTCCACCGCGTCAAGAGCGCCTCCGTAGAAGACCTCGCCGATTTGCAAGGCAAAGCCCGGTGAAGAGACGAGCAGCAGAAAACGGCCCGACTCGGTCGAGCGAATCTCATAGCTGCCGTCCGGCTGCGAGGTGGTGTTAGCGACGACCTGTGTGCCCTGCACAAGCTGCACACGTGCGGAGATGCCGCTGCCCAGGGTGTCCCGGACGTTGCCGCGAACGACAACGGCGTGCGCTGTGGAAAAAGCAGCGATGGCAAAAAGGGTGGGGGTGAACGCGCGCAAGAGTGCGCGTCCGCGATTGGACTGGATCTGGTTCACAGGATTCTCCTACGCTCCCCTCGGAGCGCGGTTCGAAGCCGGCAAGGAAATCGGTCTCCTGACTTACGCGCTTCCCGGATAAGACTCGTGCGGCAACGCCTTCCCGCTTGCGCAGTGACGTTGACGCATCGTACCCGGCTGCCCAGAGTGCGGCGCACGATTACAGTTGCGGGGCAGTGGCGGAATCTCACCGCGCTTCCCAAAGCATTTCCATGCGCTCAGGACTGGACGACACAGCGCGACGAGGCCGCTGCAAAGGATGATGCCTGCCCCAAGTCTACGGGACCGCTTGCTCTGCCGCGCTACAAGCCGGATGCGATCGCTGCAATGACGTCTGCTGCCTGCACGCACTGCTCGCTGGACACATCGCGATGTGTCACCAGCCGGATGCGGTCCGGGCCGATGGCGCTGGCCAGCACACCCTCTTCCCTCATGCGCGACACCCAGTGCGCAGCTTCACCACGCACCTGGAAGATTAGGATGTTCGTCTCAGGCCGCTTGTTGACAATGACGCCTTCGACACCCTGGAGCCGGTCAGCAAGCAGCTTCGCATTGGCGTGGTCTTCGTGAAGACGCGCCGGCATCTCTTCGAGCGCAATCAGGCCAGCCGCGGCAAAAATGCCGGCCTGCCGCATACCGCCGCCAAGGGCCTTGCGCACAGACCGCGCTCTCGCGATCAGGGCACGCGTGCCCACCAGCATCGATCCCACAGGCGCGCAGAGCCCTTTGGAAAGGCAGAAGTTCACCGTGTCGAAGCCCGCGGTCAGCATTGCCACATCGGTGTTGAGAGCCACCGCGGCGTTAAAGACGCGGGCACCATCCAGGTGCACAGGCAGGCCCGCGGCGTGTGCGCCGTCGATCACCTCACGCATGGTGGCGATCGGCGACACGGTACCGCCGGCCATGTTGTGGGTGTTCTCCAGCCACACGAGGCCGGTCTGGGTCTTGTAGTAAAGCCCTGCTATCGAGAGCACCGGCGCGATGTGCTGCCACGTGAGTATGCCGCGGTCTGCGGCAATCGTGCGTAGCTGGCAGCCGGAAAACATGGCCGCCATGTTCATCTCCCAGTCCAGCACGTGCGCGCGAGCCTCGCAGATCACGTCCTGCCCGGGCCGCGTGTGCAGGTGTAGCGCGATCTGGTTGCCCATGGATCCGGTCGGCACAAAGATGGACGCCTCGCGCCCGAAGACCTCCGCCGCCCGCTGCTCCAGGCGGTTGATCGTGGGGTCTTCGGCGTAGACGTCGTCCCCTACCTCGGCCGATGCCATGGCTGCGCGCATCTCCGCTGTGGGTTTGGTCACGGTGTCGCTTCGGAGATCGATCACATTGCTCATTTGCTTCCTATCTTCTGCTAAGCCGGCACGGCCAGTAGTTCGCCAAAGACGCTGGACGACAGAACACGGCCGCGCTCCGTTAAGCCAAGGCGGCCATTCCTCGCCCACATGAGGCCGTCATGCTGAAGCTCGCCGGATCGCGATACAAAGTCGTCGACGAGCGCATCCGCATGCCCTTTGCGCAACTTCTCGGGAGCGATGCCCTCGTTCAGGCGAAGGCCGAGGAAGACAGCCTCCTCAAAGGCCGCAACGCCGTCAACCAAATCTACGGTGCACGTCTGCGCGTCTTGCAAGTAGGCGTCAAGTTCATCTTCATCGGCGAACCTGCCTGTTGCCGATGTGCCCCGCATCGACAGCATCGAGTGCGCGTCGAGGCCGAAGCCAATGTAGGGCGCGCGGGTCCAGTACTTCCGGTTGTGCCGTGAGGCGAAGCCCGGCCGGGCGAAGTTGGAAATCTCATACTGCTCCACACCGGCGGCTTGCAGTGATGCGCATGCCTGCGCGTACATGTCGGCGACGGCATCGTCCGCCGGCACCATGCCAGCGCTGTACTTCACGTGCTGGCCGAGTACGGCAAGCTGCGACTCCGCGCGGACCACGTTGACTTCCCTGCCCAGCCTGGAATCCTCATCGACCTCAAGCATGTACACCGATATGTGTTCGGCGCCGCTGCCGATGGCGGCATCGAGTGAGACAGCCCAGCTCTCGGTGCTCTGGTGCGGCAGGCCGGCGATCAAATCGACGTTCCGGTTGCGGATGCCCGCCGCTGCGAGCCGGTCGAGCTCGTTGAAGCAATCTGCCGCCGTATGCAGCCGGCCGACCGCCCGCGATTCGCGATCCACGAACGATTGCACACCGAGCGAGACACGATTCACGCCTTCCGCGCCGAAAGCGTCGAGCAAGCGATCGTCAATCTGGCCCGGCGCTGCCTCCACCGTGATCTCCGCGTTCGCCGCGACTTTGAACTGCGAGCGCAGGGCTGCACAGATGCTCTTGAATTGCTCCGGCGATAGGAGCGATGGCGTACCGCCACCGAAGAAGATCGTGTCCGCAGCGTCGGGCAGTTGTAGCCCGTGCTGCTCGGCGAAGTCACGGCAGCTACCGATCTCCGCGATGAGGCGCTCCACATACGCCTCTATGCGCTCCGGCGGAAACGCGCCGGATGCGAAGTTGCAAAAAGTGCACTTGGCCCGGCAGAACGGGACAGAAACGTAGATGCCGACAGGTGAAACCACCTCTGCCATTCTCCCACGCACGGCGGCCAACGGCGGCGTTCCGCACCGTACGCGACCGCCGTCGCATCTAGAATGGAGACAATGGCGCAAGCCGCGACAGCACCCGACAACAAGAAGAAGAAAACCGCACCCGACGACGAGGTGCTGGGCAAGGCCTATGACAGCCGGCTGATGCGCAGGCTGCTGACTTATCTGCGGCCGTACAAGCTTGCCGTGTCGATCAGCGTCATCGCGGTTGTGCTCAAGGCATGCGCCGATGTCGTCGGACCATACCTGGTTAAGCTTGCCGTCGACCGCTACATGGTCGGCACGCCTTCGCCGCATCCGCCCTTCTTTGTGCGCTACTTCTCTGCCGACGCGATGACGGGAGTGGCGCAGTGCGCCGGCATCTATCTCGCCGCGCTGTTTATCAGCTACGGCCTTGAGTTTGTGCAGACCTACCTCATGCAGTGGACGGGCCAGCGCGTAATGTTCGACCTGCGCTCGCAGATCTTTCGCCATCTGCAGCGCATGGACGTCAGCTTCTACGACAAGAACCCGGTGGGCCGGCTCGTCACCCGCGTAACCAGCGATGTGGACGCACTGAACGAGATGTTCACCTCCGGCGTGCTCGCCATCTTTGAGGATGTCTTTCTGCTCGTCTTCATTGTGGCGATTATGCTGCGCATGAGCTGGGCGCTCGCCCTGCTGACGCTTGCCGTGTTGCCGCTGATCGCGTTTATCACGAGGCTCTTCCGCATCGCGGTGCGCAAGAGCTATCGCCTCATCCGCACCGCCATCGCGAAAATCAACGCCTACACGCAGGAGCACGTCAGCGGCATGTCCGTGGTGCAACTGTTCAACCGTGAGGCGCGTGCCTACCGCGACTTCGAAGCGATCAATACCGAGCACCGCGACGCCTATGTGGACCAGGTGCAGGCCTACTCGTTGTACTACCCGGCGGTCGAGTTCCTCTCGACGATCGCCATCGCCATGGTCGTGTGGAAGGGCGGCCTCAGCGTCTTGCACGGCTCCCGCTTTTTGGGCAGCGTCGTTACGCTGGGTGTTCTGCTTGCGTTCATTCAGTACGCGCAGCGCTTCTTCCGGCCCATCCAGGACCTCAGCGAGAAGTACAACATTCTGCAGGCTGCCATGGCCGCGTCCGAGCGTGTGTTCAGTTTGGTCGATACGGAGCCCGGCATCGTTTCGCCCGCAGTAAATGCACCCGAAGTGGCAAGCGGCAACGGCTCGGTTGAGTTCCGCGACGTGTGGTTTACCTACGGGACGCTCTCACCGGAACAGGCGCTGGTCGCCGCAAACGGAACGCCCAAGCAGCTTGCCGCGATGCAGGGCGTGGAGTGGATCCTGCGTGGTGTCTCGTTCCTGGTCGCAGCAGACCAAACGGCGGCCATCGTTGGCCACACGGGCGCCGGCAAGACCACCATTACGGCACTCATGATGCGTTTCTACGACATTCAGCGCGGCAGCATCCTGGTGGACGGTGTGGACGTGCGCGAGCAGCCGCTGGAGCACCTGCGCAAGCGCTTCGGTGTGGTGCTGCAGGATGCCTTCCTCTTCACAGGTACCATCCGGTCGAATATCCGGCTCGGCACGGCAGCAATCACCGATGCTGAGGTCGAGCACGCTGCCGACGAGGTCAACGTCGGCGACTTTGTACGCAGCATGCCCGACGGCTTCAATACGGAGGTCCACGAGCGCGGCGCAACGCTTTCCACTGGGCAGAAGCAGCTCATCAGCTTTGCCCGGGCGCTGGCGCACAAGCCGGCAATTCTGATCCTGGACGAGGCCACCTCGTCTGTCGATACGGAGACCGAGTTGCGGGTACGAGCCGCGCTTGACCGGATGATCACGGGACGGACCTCAGTGCTGATTGCGCATCGTCTATCGACGATCCAGCGCGCCGACATCATCCTGGTCATGCACAAGGGGCAGCTACGCGAGTCCGGCACGCACAATGAGCTGCTTAGCCGTCGTGGTCTGTATTGGAAGCTCTACCAGCTCCAGTACAAAGACCAGGAGGGGCTTGCTATCCCCGCGCCCGCCCCCAGCATCGAACTACTGCCGCAAAGCTCCTGACGGTTCTGCAGCCGCCCCTGTACTGTGAACAAGCGGTTACAGCTACGTGAATTGCCAGCGGTAGTTACGCCTGCCCTTGAATGGGTGCGCTATTCTTCGGGACGGGCTGAGAGAAAGCCCAGCCTCAGACTGCTTGCAGTCCGAGGTCGAAAGGATTTAGGCAACGCATGTTCAGCGTCATGCCAAAAGACCGTAGCTTCTTCGATCATTTTGAAGAGCTGGGGCAGTGCCTCGAAAAAGAGGCGACAGAACTCATTGGCTCCATGAAACTGTGGCCCGGCACCAACGGCCACGTCAGCAAGATGGAGGCGACACGGCACGACGCACACCGCGTTATGCGCGAAAGCCTACTGCGCCTCGACACGGCCTTCATCACGCCGTTTGACCGCGAGGACATCCTGGAGCTTGCCAGCAAGCTCTACGAAGCCATCGCCGTCATCGCGACCTCAGGCCGCCGCATGGAGCTTTACAAGCTGGAAGAGATGCACCCCTCTCTGCGCTCCCACACGACGGCCATCGAGTCCATGGCAAAGGAGCTCGCTTCCGCGCTCAAGAAGCTGCGCAAGGAAGCGAAGCTGACCGAGCTGCGCCCGCAGCTGGACGAGATCGGCCGGCAGGAAGAACAGGCGCGGCAGGCACGCGACCGCTTTCTGCTGGAGCTGTACTCCGGCCAGCCGGACCCGTTGCAGGTGATGAAGAAGCGTGAGGTTCATGACCTGATGCTCGAGGCCATCTACCTGCTCGATAACCTGGGCCGTACTGTAGAACGCATTCTGCTCAAGAACGACTAGGCCGATACCGACCGCATGCACGCCACACCGCTTGTTCTTGTCCTTGTCGTCATCGCCGTAGCCCTGTGCTTCGACTTTTTGAACGGCGTGCACGATGCGGCGAACTCCATCGCCACCATCGTGACCACGCGCGTGCTTACGCCTCCGCAGGCGGTGGTTTGGGCTGCGTTCTTCAACTTCGTGGCGGCGTTCGTCTTCGGCACCGGCGTGGCGCACACCATCAGCAGCAACCTGATCGACCCCAAGGTGATGAGCGTTTACATCGTCTTTGGAGGCCTGTTGGGCGCGGTGGCATGGAACCTGCTTACCTGGTATCTCGCACTGCCCACAAGCTCTTCGCACGCCATCATCTCGGCGTTGGCGGGCGCTGCCATCATGAAGGCCGGCTGGAAGGCCATCCTGATCGACGGCTGGAAGCCGATCATGCTCTTCCTGGTGCTTTCGCCGCTTATCGGCATGGTGCTTGGCTACGTTTTCATGCACATCGTGGCCTGGAGCACTTTTAAGGTCCCGCGTGAAAAGGCGACGAAGCTCTTTCGTAGCCTGCAGCTCGTCTCTGCCGGAGCCTACTCCCTCGGCCACGGCACGAATGATGCGCAAAAGACGATGGGTATCATCGTCGCGTTGCTGGTCAGTTCGGGCTACGGCCAGTACGCCAACACAAAAAGTCATCTGCTCGGTCGCAGCCACGAAATTTCTATCTGGATCATCCTGAGCTGCCACGCCGCCATCGCACTCGGCACCATGATCGGCGGCTGGCGCATCGTGAAAACGATGGGTTCGCGCATCACACCGCACCTGCGGCCCATGGGCGGCTTCTCGGCGGAGCTCGCGGCCGCATTCACCATCGGCCTCGCGACCTTTGCCAAGGTGCCGATCTCCACCACGCACGCCATTGGCGGCGCAATCAGCGGCGTGGGCGCAACACGCGGCTTGCACGCCGTTCGCTGGATCTGGGCTCGCCGCATCATCTACGGCTGGGTGCTTACCTTCCCGGGAGCTGCGCTGGTCGGCGGGCTCTTCTATCTCCTGCTGCACTTCTGCCTTGAGCCGTTTGTACACGGCGGTGCGCTGTAGTCGCGCACTGCCAACCTAAGCACTAGTCGCGCAGATAGATCGACGAGAGCATGTCGCAGTCGCCATCTCACTCCGGAACATGACCGTTACCTAAATTGACGTCGTGGACGGCAGCAGAAGCATAAAGAGGCCGAAGATTGCCACAATCAGCGCGATCCACCGCAGCGGGATCCAGAAAAGGGTATCGCGCCGCTTCAGGATGACGCGCTGCCCGGTGGCCGGATCGACAAGCATCCGCCCGGGCGCATCCAGCTTCACACTTAACAGGTACACAAGCCCGGCACCCAGGATGATGCCAAGGCCGATCGGCCAATTGTGCGTCGACAGATAGCGGCTGCCGAATGCAGCGCTCGCCAAGAATGTCGTCAGGAACACTGTCACAGCTGGAATTACGAGGCCTAACAGACCCCACCCTGACCAGATCACCATCGCATGCCTCCTGATTCCCGAACTTCTCTGGGACAGATTGCACAAGCCACGCTGGGGTTGCCGCCCACGTACACTGGGCGCGGCATGTCTTCTTCACCGCTCATCTTTGTGTCAGCCGGTGAGGCATCTGGCGACCACTACGGGGCGGAACTGATTGCGAGCCTCCGCGAGGTGCTGCCGGACGCACGTTTCACCGGCCTTGGTGGCACAGCGATGCAGGCTGCGGGTCAACAGCGCGTCGTCCGTGCCGAAGACGTCGCCGTAATGGGCATCACGGAGATACTCCGTCACATCCCGCGCATCCTGCGCAGCTACCGTGCCCTCGTGCGCTCCATCCGCAACAACCGTCCAGATATCGCAGTACTCATCGACTTCCCGGATGTGAACTTCCGCCTCGCCAAACACCTGAAGCGCATGGGCGTGCCGGTGCTTTGGTTTGTCAGCCCGCAGCTGTGGGCGTGGAAGCGCGGACGGCTTCGCTGGGTGCAGCAGCGCGTCACGAAGATGCTGACCATTTTCCCATTTGAAGAGCCGTTCTACCGTGCACGCGGCGTGGATGCCGAATTCGTCGGTCACCCGCTCGCTGAAGCGGAATTGCCTGCGATTGGCCGGCAGGAGTTCGCAACGAAAAATGACCTGGATGCCACGCGAAGCTGGGTGGCTCTGCTGCCGGGCAGCCGCATCGGCGAGGTCGGGGCAAACCTACCCATGATGCTCCGCGCCACCGCACTGCTAGGAAGCGAGTTGGAGTACCTTGTACCCGTCGCGCCGACCATGCAGGAGAAACAGTTCAGGCCGCTGCTGGAGGCTGTAGGGGCACGAGGGATTCATCTGGTCCATGACGCGCGCGCCGCACTGCTGCACAGCCGGGCTGCCGTGGTCGCCAGCGGGACGGCCACTGTTCAAGCCGCTGTCATTGGCACACCCTTTGTTGTCGTCTACAAGGTTTCGAACACGACGTTCCGCCTCGCAAAACGCCTCGTTCACTATCCTGCCGAGATCCCCGCTCCCTTGGACGCATACGGGAACCTTCCCATCGCGATGCCCAACCTCATTGCCGGTCGCCGCGTGGTGCCTGAGCTCCTGCAACAGCAGTTCACGCCGGAAGCCGTCGCTATGGAACTTCGTCCGCTGCTGCAGGATGGATCGGCCAGGGAGAAGCAGATCGCCGGCCTGGGCGAAGTGCGCCGGCGCCTACAGGCAACGGGCCCTGGTGCCATTCCACGCCTCCGTGACGCCGTGCTGCATGCGTTGAGCGCATCGTAAGCGGTCCGCGGATGCCTTCATCCGTCCGCACAGAGTCTGCGTCTAAAGAGTGACGTAGCCCTGTGTGCGGCCCTCTTCTGCCGCCGCTGCCGCATCACTCTTCCCACGAGGAACGCATGCCTTACCCTGTACGACTTTTCCGGGCCATCCTGCTGAGTGCGCTGGCCGTGTCTGCCGCAGCCGGCATCTCTGCACAGGCGAACCGCCCCAACATCGAGGTCACCGGCTACACCATCGATGTCGACGTGGACCCTGCCGCGCAGAAGCTCACGGCAACGGCTCAGGTTACCGTCTCGGCAAGCGACGACCTCTCCACGCCAGTGTTCGAATTGAACAATGGCCTGCGCGTCACGAAGGTTACGGGACCGGACGGCAAGCCGCTGCCATCTGAACGCAACGCGCGTAACTCCACAATCTCGCTGGCGCTGCCGAACGTGCTGACAAAAGGCACAAGTGCGACGTTTACGTTCACCTACAACGGCATCCTCAGTGGTTCAGATACCAGCCCCGTGGAAGGCATCAAAACAGCCGAAGTAGCCAATCCCATTTCTACGCTGCTCTACCCGGGCCGTTGGTTTCCCATGGTGGGCCTGTTCACCGACCGGTTCACCATGAATTTGCACGTGCGTGTACCGGGCGACCAGACCGCCATCGCCAGCGGCTTTACGGGCAAGAAGAGCGTACCCGGCAATCGCACCGAATTTAACTTTGCATGGACAAAGCCCGGCTTCCCGGGAACGCTGATCGTCGGTAAGTACCTGCCGGTCATCCGGTCTGCGGGTGCCTCCACCATCTCGCTTTACGTGCTTGAGAAGAACAAGGCGAATGCCGCAGAGTACGGCGCAGTCGCACAGCGGCAGCTTGAGTTCTTCACCACCACCTTTGGCCAGCCGGAGACGAGCAAGCTGCAGATCGTCGAGCTGCCCACCGACACCGTCTCCGCGACCTGGGCACCGGAGCTGGCCGGCATCTCAGGCGCGCGCATCGGCCAGACCAACAGTTACCGCCTGCTCTCAAACACGATTGCGCATCAGTGGTGGGGCTCTGAGATTTCCCCCGCCACGCTGGGCGACGCCTGGATCACCAACGGCATGTCGCGCTACGCGGAGCTGCTCTACCTGGAGGACTCCGCCGGAAAGACCGCCTTCCAGAACACCCTACCGGACATCGAGGCGGGCGCGCTTGCGTACGACACCGCACCGCTCAGCACGCTCTCGCGCAGCGACCCCTTCTCGCCGCAGTTCCAGTCTGAGACGCTGGAAAAAGGCGCAATGATCTTCCACATGCTGCGCTACCAGATGGGCGACGAGAAGTTCACCAGCTTCCTGCGCGGCCTGCTTTCGCAGTACACAGACAAGCCGGTGCGTGGCGCGGAACTGGCCGGCGTGATCAAGGCGCAGGCACCCAACGTCAACACGGAAGCCTTCTTTGCGCAGTGGGTGGACGGTACCGGCGCACCCACCTTCAACGACAAGTTCACGGTCTATCGCCTGGGCGGCAACAAGGGCTTTCGCGCGATCGGCGCCATTTCGCAGGATTTGGATCTCTTCCGCTCGCCGGTCGATCTGCGCATCGAGACGGACGGCAAGACGGAGCAGCAGCGCATCGACGTGAGCGGCACCGACTCCAGCTACACGATCGAGACCTTTGGCCGTCCACGCAAGATCACCATCGACCCGGATAACTGGGTGCTGAAAACCACCCCAGACCTCGCGGTGCGCGTGGCCGTGCTGCGTGGCCAGCAGCTAGTTGCGCAGGGTGACCTGATTGGCGCACTAGCCGAGTACCAAAAGGCGCTCGACCAGAATAAGACCTCGTCCCTCGCGAACTACCGTATCGCTGAAATCTTCTTCACGCAACGCAACTACCAGTCCAGCGCAAATAGCTACCGCGACGCGTTGCGCGGCGACGGCGACCCCAAGTGGACGGAGGTCTGGAGCCATATCGGCATCGGCCGCATCTTCGACCTCACCGGCCAGCGCGACCGCGCCGTCAATGAGTACCGGCTTGCTGTGCAGACCAACGACAACACACAAGGCGCCGTGAATGAAGCGCGTCTGCTTCTACAGGCACCTTACAAGCGTCCGGCAGCGAACGAGCAGTAGCCTCTGCTGTACCTGGCAAGCGCTGTTTGTCTGCAAAGGACGAGCGGCGTAACCTTTGGCAGGCAATGACAAAGCTCTCCCGCAGAACGGTACTTGGTGGCCTCGCAGCTACCGGCGCACTGGCAACGCTTCGGCCTTCAGCGCTCGGCCAACCGACCGGCAAGCCGCTGGAAGAGTTTCGCTACGACCAAGTGCGTGTGACCGGTGCCATCCAGCAGGCGCAGCGTGACAATGTCACGAGCGTCCTGCTCGGCTTTGACGAGAACAGCCTCATGAAGCCGTACCGGGCCATGAGCGGCAAACCCGATCCAGGTCCGAGCCTAGGTGGCTGGTACGAGTGGAAGCCGGACTACGACCCGCACCACGACGATGCCGGGCTTGCTCCCGGCGCCAACCTGGGCCAGTGGATCTCAGCCATGGCTCGTCTCTCAGCCTCCGACCCGGAGCGCGGCCGAGAGCTTGCCGAGCGAGCCACACGCCTCACCTCTCTGCTGCGCGAGGAGATCACGCCCGGCTACTTCGAGAAGACACGTTTTCCCGGCTACACGCTCGATAAGCTCGTCTGTGCGTGCAACGACACGCACCGCATCCTGCACGACTCCATCGCATTCCAAACGCTTGATCGCGTCATGGACGCAGCCGAGCCGTCGGAAGCCGGGCACGCCGTCGACCGCGATATTCAGTGGAAGGTCGGTGCCGACGGAACGTGGCTTTGGGATGAAAACTACACCTTGCCGGAAAACCTGCTGCTGGCTGCAGATGCCGGCGCCGGGGCGCGCTACCGCAAAGTCGCCGAAGCGTACCTGGACGACAAGACGCTCTTTGCGCCGCTCGCCCGGGGCGAGAACGCGCTCGCGGACAAGCATGCCTACAGCTACGTGAACGCGCTCTGTTCGGCTGCGCAGATGTATCTCTCCACAGGCACCACAATGCATCTTGAGGCAGCGATGAAGGGCTTCGACTTCGTGCATGCGCAGAGCTTCTCCACCGGCGGCTGGGGACCCGATGAGCTGCTGCGCAAGCCGGGCTACGACGACCTCTTCAAGAGCCTCACGGCGAGTCACAACAGCTTCGAAACGCCCTGCGGCAGCTATGCCCACGCGAAGCTTACCCGGGCACTGCTGCGCATCACACGCGATGGCCGCTACGGCGACAGCATGGAACGCGTTCTGCTGAACACCGTCATGGGCGCGCTGCCGATGCAGGCTGACGGCCGCTCGTTTTACAGCTCGGACTACAACACCGTCGCAAAACGCATCTACTCCGTGCATCGCTGGCCGTGCTGCTCCGGCACACTGCCGCAGGTCGTGGCGGATTACGGCATCAACGGCTACCTGCATGAGCCGGGCGCGATGTGGGTGAACCTCTACCAAAACTCCGAGCTACGCTGGCAGGATGGCGACAGCAGCCTAATGCTGACGCAACAGCACGAGTTCCCTGCCGGTGAAAAAGTCACGTTGCGCCTGACCGCAAACCGGCCGAAGGCGTTCACGCTTAAGTTACGTGTACCCACGTGGGCGCAGCAGCCGTCCATGGCGGTGAACGGCAAGGCAGAGCCGCTCCGCATTGACAAGGGTTTTGCCACAGTACAGCGCGTCTGGCGAAGCGGCGATACGGTCACGTTGACGCTGCCGATGTCCTTGCGGCTTGAGGCGCTGCCCGCCAACGGAACACCGCACCTGGACACAGTATCCCTATTGCACGGTCCGCTCGTGCTCTTCGCCTTGCGTGAGGCCACTGAAACAGGGCCGCTTAGCCTACGGCACGATGAGTTGCTAAACGCGGAGCGCACCGGACCGGCGGAGTGGACGGTTTATACACCCACAGGCTTGCGGAAGTTCGTTCCGTTCACCGAGGTTGGCGACCGAAGCTACACCACGTACATCACCGCGACGTAGTCGTCTTGCCCGCGTCGTTAAGGCTGCGGTACTGGATCAATCTCTGCAACCGGCGCGTGGCCGAGTGTAGTCCAAAAGCCGGTCACAAGAGCGACAGTATCCGCCGATGTCCTTGCTCCGCAGACCAGGCGTGTTCCGCTGGCCGCCATCTGTACGCCGATGCATCGGTCGGCTCGGTAGGTGCACGACGCAAGATCAGTGACGCTGAGCGCATCTGTCGGTATGCAAAGGACGGTGCGCGGCGGTGCCATGCGATCCACCATGCTGATGATCTCGAGCTTTGACTCGAGTTCATCGGGAACGAAGTCGATCACGAGGTCGGCATCGCGCACCGCGTCTTCTACCGTCGAGACGAGTTCAAGCGAGCCGGCCTGCCCGACGGTTTCGATCTCTTCCAATGCGGCGCGCAGCTTTGAGGGCAGCACATCCTCGAGCACCACGCGATGGCCCCCGCGGACAGCCTCCGCAGCAAGCGAACGGCCCGCCTTGCCTGCGCCGATGATGGCGAGGTTCAACGGGCCTGCTCGCTAATCATCTGGAAGGTGCAGGTGCGCAAATGCTAAGCCTTCTCGACTTCGGTCTCCAGCGCCTGCAGCACCGAGCTATAGCTTGGGTCGGCCTGGCGCACGTGGGCGGCAACGCGCGTGCGCTCGTCGGGCGTCAGCTCCGGCAGGGTGGCAAGAATGCGGCGCAGCGTGACGGAAATGTCGTCAACGTAATTCATGGTGCGGATGGCTTCTCCGGAGAGCGGCATGGTTTTCTCAATCCTCAGTCCTAGTCTAGTCGAAGCCCTGGAGATCAGGCCGCATCGGCAGCCACCGGCGCGTTCGCCTCGGGCGGCTGGCTCTCCATCGCCTCTGCGGGTTGTGGAACGAGCGCGGCTTCAATCTCTTCGGGGACATAGGCATCGCGGTCGGTCTGCTCTGTGACGTGGCGCAACTGCAGAGCGATGTCGGGGTGCAGCGCATCGGGCCGGTAGCGCCATGTCCAGTTGTCCTCCGGCACGGAGGGCGTGTTCATGCGGCCCTCGGCGCCGAGATGCAGAAGGTCCTGAATGGGTAAGAGGCAGATGGCCGCAACGGAGCGCTCGGCCGCACGGATCATCGCCCAGACTACGTCATTGTCGTGCGCAAGCGGGCCCAAATACGTGAGCAGGTTGTTGCGGTCCAGCTCGGGTGCATCGCGCCACCAGCCGAGTGTGGTGTTGTTGTCGTGCGTCCCGGTGTAGACGACCATGTTCGGCACGTACTTGTGCGGCAGGTGCAGGTGCGCGCCGCGCCCGGCAAAGCCGAACTGCAGCACACGCATGCCGGGCATATCGAAGTCCGTGCGCAGCTTCTCAACCTTGTCGGTGATGACGCCCAGATCCTCGGCGACGAACGGCAGCGAGCCGCCGAACGAGGCCTTCAGGCGATCGAACAAGGCGTGCCCGGGCGCTTCCACCCACTCGCCGTTCAGTGCCGTCTCTTCGGTCGCAGGGATGCGCCAGTACGCTTCAAAGCCACGGAAATGGTCGAGCCGCAGCAGGTCATAAAGGTCAAGCTGCCGCTTGGCGCGCTGCACCCACCACGCGAAGCCGTGCTGCTCAAGGTAGCGCCAGCGATAGAGCGGATTGCCCCAGCGCTGGCCCGTCGCCGAAAAGTAGTCTGGCGGCACGCCTGATACAGCGGTCGGCTGCCCTGCCTCGTCCAGTTCGAAGAGATCGCGGTTGGCCCACACATCCGCCGAATCATAGGAGACGAAGATCGCCATGTCGCCCATGACGCGCACGTCGCGCGAGACACAGTAATTCCGCAACGCCGTCCACTGCTGCTGAAAGAGGAATTGAATGGCATACTCGACCGCCAAGGCCTCTTCGTTCTCGGCATCCCACGCGGTGAGCGCGTCAGCCTCATGCGCGGATAGCTCTGCCGACCAGCAGTTCCAATGCTGGTAGTTATTCTCACGCCGCAGGACGACGAAGCGCGCATAGTCCACAAGCCACGTGGCGTTCGCCTCACAGAACGTCTCGTACTCGGTGCGAAGTTCGCCGGAAGCCCCGTCCAGAAAGCGGCTCGCCGCCTCCTCAATCAACGGCAGCTTCTCTGCGCTGGCGCGGCCAAAGTCGACGTTGCCGTCGTGGCCTGCAAGTCCGCCAATCTCATCTGTCTGAAGCCAACCATCGCGCTGAAGGTGCTCCAGTGAGAGCAGCAAAGGGCTGCCCGCAAAGGCCGATATCGCCGAGTAGGGTGAGTTCCCGTAACCCGTCGGATTGAGCGGCAGCACCTGCCAGATACGCTGCTTCGCGGCAGCGAGCCAATCCACAAAGGCAAAAGCAGCGGGGCCGAAGTCGCCGATGCCGCCATAGGAAGGCAGTGAGGTTACGTGCAGCAGAACACCGGAAAGACGCTCAGAGATCATTTCAACCCTTCGATGCGGAAAGCCTTGTGCAGGGAACACCTTTGCATTGGCAATGCCAATTTTGAAGGGGATACCAGCAAAATTTGTCAAG
>CAXTJS010000044.1:0-16612 GCA_964244605.1 uncultured Terriglobus sp.
GGCTTCAATGGCCCTGACGTGGGCTACGCCATTCGTGGCCGCCAGGTCTTCGCGCCGCCGTACCGCAACCTGCCCAATGCGGACATCCGCCCCGTAACGCCGGGCCTTCTGCAAAGCATGAAGGTGCCTCTGCTCGCCGGCCGCTCTCTCTCCACAGACGATCGACGAGACACATCGCCCGTGCTGCTGGTCAGCGCGTCGCTCGCGCGGCAACAGTTCCCCGGGGAGAGTGCCGTAGGCAAGCAGATCATGTGCGGCTTCGACGAAGTCGAAGGCTGGTGGACGATCGTCGGCGTGGTGGGCGATACCCGCAACACGCCCGGTGCGGAGCCCTCGCAGACCTTCTACGTGCCGGTCGCACAGCACGGTGACGCCGCTTTGGAGATGCAGATGGTGGTGCGCACGCGCGACGCTTCCGTCACGCCGGAAGCGCTCGCCATGCAGTTGCGCCAGCACCATCCGGAGATCGCCATCAAGGGCTCCACACTTGCTGAAAACGTGGACCGCCTGCAGCAGCCGGCACTCTTCCGCGGCCTGCTCTTCGGCGGTTTTGCCACGGTGAGCATCCTGCTCGCGGCGGCGGGCATGTACGGCGTGATGGCCTACTCCGTCGCGCAGCGCTCGTTCGAGTTCGGGCTTCGCTTCGCGCTGGGTGCGCAACGAATTGAGGTGCTGGGCATGGTGCTGCGCCAAGCCGCGCTGCTGTGCGGCACAGGCCTGGCACTTGGCCTGGCGCTCTCTGCCGCGCTCCTGCGTGTCTTCGCAAGCGTCATCGGCAGGCCACCCGCCTTCGACGCAGTGGCCTACGCCGCCGCCGTGCTGGCTGTACTCACGCTCACCATGCTTGCGACCGCCGTGCCGGCGAACCGCGCAGCCAATGTCCATCCCAACGAAGTTCTGCGCGGCGAAGTTTAGAAGGAGACGGGCCATGCACGCACTGATCACGGATGTACGGTTTGCCCTGCGGCAGTTGCGCAAGCACCTGGGCTTCAGCGTCACCGCAATCCTCACGCTGGCCATCGGCATCGGCTCCGCCACGGCTGTTTTTTCGCTGGTGAACGCGGTGCTGCTCGAGCCGGTGCCGCTGCCGCATCCGGAGCGGCTGCTTGCCGTTGAGACGACGATGCACGCACGCAGCGGCCGCATGGCAGCACAGGTGCGCGTGCGCGACAACAACTCCTGGCTTGACTTCTTCGACTGGCGCAGCGGCGCGAGATCGTTCGCCGCGATGGGCGGCTACCACAACACCAGCGGCAACCTGGGCCGCGCGGGCGAGCCGCTGAAGCGGACCACGGGACTGATGGTCTCGGCAGGCATGACCGACGTGCTCGGCATCCGGCCGGAACTCGGCCGCGATCTGCGGGCGGATGAGGAACTCGCCGGAAACCGCTCCATCGTGCTCTCGGACGCGCTTTGGCATTCGGCCTTCAATGCAACACCCGACGTGCTTGGCAAACAGCTCACGCTCAACGAAGAGACGTACACAATCGTTGGCGTTTTGCCGCGCGGCTTTCAGTTTCCCGGTGCGGAAGAAGCCACCTACTGGGTGAGCATGGCGCACGACCGCGAGGGCAAGAACGCCATGGCCACGCAGCGCGGCTGGCACGGGATGACGGTAGTCGGCCGGTTGCGCGCAGGCGTTGCCGCCGATGCCGCAGCAGCGGAGCTCGACAGCATCCAGGGTGCACTGGCAAAGCAGTATCCCGACACGAATGCGAACAATGACGGTGTCGCGGTGGAAACGCTGGGCCGCCATCTTACCGGCGAAGTGCGCCAGCCGCTGCGCATCCTTTTGGCCGCTGTGGGCTTCCTGCTGCTCATCGCCTGCGTCAACGTCGCGGGACTGCTGCTGACGCGTGCCATCGCGCGGCAAGGCGAACTTGCGGTGCGTGCGGCACTTGGCGCGTCACGGCCCGCCATTGTGCGGCAGCTGCTGATTGAAGCCGTTACGGTCTCGCTCGCCGGCGGCGCTCTCGGCACGCTGCTTGCCTCAGCACTGCTGCGCATTGCGCCCTACTATCTGCCGGAAGGCCTGCCGCACGCCTCAGGCATCGCAATGAATGTGCACGTGCTCGGCTTTGCGTTGGCGGCTTCGGTCGTTACCGGCCTTCTGTTCGGGGTTCTGCCCGCCTGGCGTGCCTCACGCCTGCAGCCCGCGGCTGCGCTTTCCGGCAATGCTCGTGGCGTAACGCTCGGCCGGGGACGCCACCACATGCACGCCGCTCTGGTCGTGAGCGAAACCGCGCTGAGCCTCCTCATGCTGGTGGGCGCAGGTCTGATGCTGCGCTCGTTCCACCGCGTGCTCACGGTCGACGCCGGCTTCGATACGAAGAACCTGCTCACCTTTCGCGTGGCGGTACCGGCAAAGCACTTCACCGATCCACAGGAGCTGCAGTTCATCCAGCAACTGCAGGCGAAGCTGGCTGCCTTGCCCGGCGCGAAGGCTGCGACCTGTGGCTTTCCCCTGCCGCTTGCCGGCGGAGACATGAGCATTAGCTTCGACATACCGAGCCACCCTGTGCCGCCGAGCCAGCAGCCCGCCGCACGCACCACCACTGTGGCTGCGAACTTCTTCTCCACCATGCGGACACCCATGCTGCGCGGCCGCGCCTTCACCGAAGCGGAAGACCGTGTGGGCGGCGCGCATGTGCTGGTGGTGAACCAGGCCTTCGCCGACCGCTTCTTCCCCGGCGAGGATGCGCTCGGCAAGCACGTCCGTCCCGGCCTTGGTGAGAGTGAAGATCCAACAGCGGAGAACGGCAGAACCGCCGCCTATGAAATCGTCGGCATCACCGGCAACAGCAAACGCGTGGACCTGACCGAGGCCTCGGAGCCGGAATACTTCGTTCCGATCAGCCAGGCGCTTGTCTCCATGCCGGCGTTTGCGCTACGCACAAGCGGCGACCCCATGCAGTCGGCGGACACCGTGCGCCGCGTCGTCGCGGAGATCGACCACGCGCTCCCCGTCTTCTCGGTCTACAGCTACGACCGGCTCCTGGAGCGCAACACGGCGATGCGCCGCTTCCAGACGATTCTGCTCACCGGCTTTGCCGCTGTCGCTCTCTTGCTTGCGGCCATCGGCCTGTATGCCTCGCTCAGCTACATGGTGGTAGAGCGCACGCCGGAGCTTGGCCTGCGCATGGCACTCGGCTCACAACGGGCGGACGTGCTGGCGCTGGTGATGCGGCGTGGCGTGATGCTTGCGGTTGCCGGGCTCGGCATCGGCCTTGTAGCGGCAGCGGCGCTCACGCGCTACGTGAGCAGCCTGCTCTACGACGTGCGCGCACTGGATGCGGTGACCTTTGCAGGCACCGCGCTGCTGCTCTTCGCCGTCTGCGCGCTCAGCAGCTTTGTACCCGCCGTGCGCGCCTCACGGCTCAACCCCATCGATACGCTGCGGCAGCAGTGAAGCAGCGCCTGGAGACACGATGACCACACTTTGGCAGAACCTCAGATACGCCCTGCGGCAGTTGCGCCGCTCGCCCGGCTTTGCGGTCACGGCGGTGCTTACGCTGGCGCTCGGCGTGGGCGCGAACACGGCGATCTTCTCCTTGCTGGACCAGGCGCTGCTGCGTTCGCTGCCGGTACGCGATCCGCAGCAGCTGGTCGTGCTGAAGGGTACCGGCACCGCGTGGCAGGGCCGCACCAGCGGCCATGGTGGCGACCGGCAAATGCTCTTCTCATACCCCATGTACCGCGATCTGCGCGACAAAGGAAAGCCGTTTACGGGGCTGATCGCAACCACCACCGCGCATGTCGGGCTTTCGAGCCACGGCAACGCAAGCATTGAAGATGCGGAGATCGTGACCGGCAGCTACTTCCAGGTGCTGGGCGTGCAGCCGGCGCTGGGCCGTCTGCTTGCCGATACAGACGACGCGACGAGCGGCGTGAACCAGATTGCCGTACTCAGCTATGAATACTGGCGCGACCACATGGGTGCGGACCGCGGCATCGTCGGCCAGACCATCGGCGTGAACGGCCAGCCGGTCAGCATCGTGGGTGTTGCCGCGCCGGTCTTTCGCAGCGCCGTGTGGGGCCAAACGCCCGCGCTCTTCGTGCCCATCGGCATGATTGCGCAGATCGAACCATCGCAGGCCAAGGGGCTTACGGACCACAAAGACCGCTGGCTGAACGTGGTGGGCCGCTTGCGCAATGGCGAGACCGAAGCGTTGGCAGAAGCGGAGCTGGCGCCGTTGTGGCATGCCCTGCGCGCGGAAGAGTTGAAGGCCCTCGGCAAGCGTTCGCCAAGCTTCATCGCCGAGTTCCTGACGAACAGCAGACTCCTAACGCTGCCGGGTGCACGTGGCCTCTCCTACAGCCGTGAGGGACTTGAGAAGCCGCTCTTCGTTGTGATGGGCATGGCTCTGCTGGTGCTGCTGATCGCATCGGTCAACGTGGCCAGCCTTCTGCTGGTGCGGTCCGCGTCACGCGTGCGCGAGATCTCTGTGCGGTACGCGCTTGGCGCGACGGGCAAGCGCATCGTGGGCCAGCTTCTGTTAGAGGGGCTGCTCATCGGCGTTGCTGGAGCGGCAGTCGGCACCCTGCTCGCGTTGCCAATCATGCGCGTCCTCAACGGTCGTCTCACCGACCCCGGCGATCCCAGCTTGTTCAGCACCGCGCTTGACGGACGCCTCCTGTTGTTCAGCCTCGCGGTTTCGCTGACGGTGAGCGTTCTGTTCAGCCTTGTGCCGGCCCTGCAGGCGCTCAAGCCCGATCTGGTGGCATCGCTCAAGCAGCAGGGAGGAACAGCGGGAGCCGCACGCCTCGGCTTTCGCCGGATCGTCGTGTGTCTTCAAGTCGGCCTGGGCGTGATGCTCCTGATCGGCTCCGGCCTGTTTGTGCGTACGCTGCAACAACTGCGTCATGTCGATGTTGGGTTCCAGACCTCAAACCTGCTGACCTTCGGCATTCGTCCGGAGCTCGCGGGCTACACTTCGGAGCGCATCGCGCCGCTCCGCCGCGACGTGCTTGCGGCGCTTGCCGCCATTCCCGGCGTAGAAAAGGTCAGCGGCACCGACACCGCCGAACTTGCCGACAACGACAGCGGCACCAACGTGTCCGTCGAAGGCTACGTCGCGCCGCCCGATGAGGACCTGGACATCGGCCGCAGTTCCACCACGCCTGACTACTTCGCCACGCTGAAGGAGCCCATCGTCGCGGGCCGCGCCTTTACCGATGCGGACGACCTGCAGCACCCGCTCGTCGCCATCGTGAACCAGAGCTTTGCACGGCACTATTTCAAAAGCGATGCCGCTGCCGTCGGCAAGCGCATGGCGCGCGGTGAGGGCAAGAACATCGCATGGATGCAGATCGTCGGCGTAAGCCGCGACGCTCTTCACATCAACCTGCGCGAGCCGGTCAAGATGACGGACTTCACGCCGATGTTGCAGGAGCCGCTGCTGCAGAAAATAGAGGCAGGCCAGGTCACGTTCTACCTGCGTACGTCGCGGGCACCCGCGGCAAGCTTTCAGGACGTCCGCACCGTGATGCACCGCATCGACCCCGGCCTGGCTCTCCGCAGCATGCGCACCATGGACGAGCAGATCGACCAGATTCTGCAGAACGAGCGCCTCATCAGCCTGCTTGCCGTATCGTTCGGCGTGCTGGCCGCGCTGCTTGCGGGCATCGGCCTGTATGGCGTGCTTGCGTATGCCACCGTGCAGCGCACGCGCGAGATCGGCATTCGCATGGCGCTCGGTTCCACGCGGCTCGGTGTCTCACGGCTGGTGCTGACGGATGTGCTCCTGCTCGCCGGCATCGGTATCGGTGCCGCCGTGCCGTGTGCTCTTCTGCTCGCGCGCACGCTGCGTAGCCAGCTGTATGGGGTGTCGCCGGCGGACCCCGTCACGATCGTCGCGGTGGTTCTGCTCATGGGTCTGGTCGCTCTTCTTGCGGCCGTGCTGCCCGCGCGGCATGCCTCCAATGTCAACCCCAACGTCGCGCTGCGAACCGAGTAGCGGAACGGAAAAGACCATGATTGAACTGCATAACCTGGAGCGCTCGTACAAGACAGGCCACACGGAAAACTTCGTGCTGCGGCGCGTTTCCCTCACCATTGCAGAAGGCGAGTTCGTCACCGTGATGGGCCCATCCGGCGCGGGCAAGTCGTCGCTGCTGAACACGCTTGCCATGCTCGACGACGGCTGGCGCGGCGAGTTCCTCTTTGAAGGACTCGCAGTGCATGCGATGAACCGTAAGCAACGTGCGGAGCTGGCGAAGAAACGCATCGGCATGGTCTTTCAGAGCTACCATCTGCTTGACGATTTGACCGTCGCCGAGAATATCGACCTGCCGCTTTCGTACAAAGACATCTCGCGCGCCGAGCGGCAGAGCATGGTCGCCGACACGCTGGACCGATTCCAGATCGTGGCGAAGAAGGACCTGTACCCATCGCAACTCTCCGGCGGGCAGCAGCAGCTTGTCGGCATTGCACGCGCGGTCATCCACAAGCCATCGCTGCTTCTGGCCGACGAGCCGACGGGCAACCTGCACTCCGCCCAGGCGGCGGAGATCATGCAGCTTTTCCGCGAGTTGAACCAGGCCGGCACAACGGTGGTGCAGGTCACGCACTCCGAGGCGAACGCCGCTTACGGCTCGCGCGTGCTTCAGCTGCGCGACGGCTGGCTCACGCAGGATTCGTCGCGGCCGGAAGTGGCAAAGAACGCAATGGGGAGCGTCGCAACGCGATGACGAAATCTACGTCGAACCTGCTCTTTTTATTGAGTTCCTCCAACCCCAAAGTGGAAGGTACGAGTCGCCCCTTATCCCACCCTTCGCTTCGCGAAGAATGGGGCACCCAAGTTCGTGCCGCCTCAGAGGTGGGTGCCCCATTCTTTCGCGGCGGTATCGCGAAAGGGTGGGGTCCGTTCGTGCGAAGCGCGAATCACGAATGTACGGCAGCGTCAAAGGGCGCTGTGGCGTTAGCGCTTGTTGCTCTGCTTCTAGCGCCCTCGGCTACCGCACTTGCGCAAGCTGCCACGCCGCAGACCGCACCGCCGCAGCAGACCGCAACGCCGCAGCAGAATGCAACGGCAGATGCTCCGAATCCCAACCTTTCGCTCAAAACAGCGGAGCCGGTGGTGCGGCTCGACATCCCGCACTCGCACAATCCGCTGGACACCTATCGCCCGGCGACAGTAGCCCCCGCTGACCTGAGCAACTCTGCGCGGCTGGACTCGCTGGTGCACAACGGCGTCCTTGAGCTCTCGCTGAAGGACGCCATCGAGCTCGGCCTCGAAAACAACCTGGACCTCGCCATCGCGCGCTACAACATTCCCATCGCAGAGGCGGACATTCTACGCACCAAAGCCGGCGGCAGCACGCGCGGCGTGAACACCGGTGTGGTGCAGAACACGCCGGGAGGCGGTGGTGCGGGTAGCTTTGGCTCAGGCGGCACGGGTGCGGGTGCGGGCGGCACCAGCGGCGGCGCGGGCGGTGCGGGTACGGGCGCGTCGGGCCTAGTGCAGTCCACGCTCGGCAGCGGTACGGCCGTGAACTCCTACGACCCTATCCTCACCGGCAACATCGGCGTGCAACATGCCACGGAGCCGCTGTCGAATCTCTCAGTGAACGGCGTGCCCACGCTGCGCAACAACACCATCAGCGGCGACATCGGCTTCGCGCAGGCCTTCAGCACCGGCACCAGTGTGCAGTTCGTCTACAACGGCAACCGGCAGACGACGAACAGCACCTTCTCCGTGTTGAACCCAATCCTTAACTCGCAGTATCAGTTCACCGTCCAGCAGCCGCTACTCGCGGGCTTTGGCCGCGCCACCAATCTGCGCTACCTGCGCATCGCGCGCAACAACAAGAAGATCTCCGACGAGGCGTTTGAGCTGCAGGTCATCTCGACCGTGACGCAGATTGCGAACCTCTACTGGGATCTTGTCGCCGCATACGAAGACGAGCAGGTGAAGGAGCGCTCGCTCGGCTTCGCGAACGACACGCTCGAGTCGGGCCGCAAGCAGCTCGCGTTGCAGGCCATCCCCGCGCTTGACGTGACGAAGGACGAGGGCGAGGTGGCGCGCGCGGAGGGTGATCTTTCTATCGCGAAGTCGGTGCTGCAGTTTCAGGAACTACTGATCAAAAACGCACTCACCAAGAACCTTGACGATCCCATCTTGGAAGCAATGCCGGTGCGGCCTCTCGACCTCAGCAGCGTTGCCGGAGACGCGACGCCGGAGATTGCCGAGTCCACCGAGAACATCATCGCGGACGCGCTTGGCCGCCGCATCGAGCTGAAGCTCTCGCAGACCAACCTGAAGAACCGTGACATCAGCCGCGAGTCGGTCGACAATGCTCTGCTGCCGCAGGTGAACCTGGTCGCGAACTATGGCGGCGTAGGCCTTGCGGGTGTTTCGAATGCGGCGTCGGGTGTGCCGTCCACCGTACCGGTCGGCTACGGCGGCTCGTTTGAGAACGCCTTTAACAACTCCGCGCCGAACTACTTTGTCGGCCTCAACGTCGCCATTCCCATCCGCAACCGGCAGGCCAAGAGCGACCAGTACCGCTCCGAGTTGGAGACGCGGCAGACCGAAATCCAGTTCCAACAGCAGCGCAAACAGATACGCATTGAGGTGCGCAACGCGCAGTACGCCTCGAACCAGGCGCAGGCACGCGTTGCGGCGGCGGCAAAGGCGCGCGACATTGCCGCGAAGACCTTTGACATTACCGGCAAGGAGCAGCAACTCGGTGCCGGCTCCGCGCTGGAGACGCTCGCGGCAAGGCAGGCGCTCGCGACCGCGGAGTCCACGCTGGTTGCGGCGCGCACGGCCTACCAGAAGTCGCGCGTGGAGCTGCACCGCGCCATCGGCACCACGCTCAAGGAGAACGGTGTTTCGGTAGAATCGGCGCGTACCGGCGTACAGGCCGCGGCCGTTCCCGCCACCACCACAGGCAGCGCCGCGCAATGAACTCGCTCGGTACAAACATGCAGGACGAACCTGCGAGGATTGCGCTAGCGATGGTAACGGGTGTGGAGCACGAGAGAGCAGCGCACGCGCCGCGAGCGGCTGCGACCAAGCGCTGCCGCCTGCTCGTGGCGGACGACCAGCCCTTCATCCTGGAAGCACTTTCGCTACTGCTGCGGCCCGAGGGCTACGACGTTGAGACGGCGCGCTCGCCTGCCATGGTGCTGGATTGCCTGGATCATGGCGAGTACGACGCGCTGCTCATCGACCTGAACTACACCCGCGACACCACCAGCGGCACCGAGGGCCTGCAGCTGCTGGACACCGTCCGCCAGCGCTTCAGCCTCTTGCCCGTGATCGTGATGACGGCGTGGGCAAGCGTTGACCTCGCTGTGGAAGTGATGCGGCGTGGTGCCAACGATTTCGTCCAGAAGCCGTGGGAAAATGCGCGGCTGCTCAGCGTCGTTCGCACGCAGATCGAGCTCTACCATGCGCACCGCCGCACACAGATGCTCGAGGCGGAAAACCGTATGCTGCGTGCAGAAGGCGCGCCGGAGTTCATCGCCGGCGCACCGGCCATGCAGCCCGTGCTTGAGCTGATGGCGCGTATCGGCCCCTCCGACGCCAACGTGCTCGTGACCGGCGAGCACGGCACCGGCAAAGAGGTCGTGGCGCAGACGCTGCACAAGCTGTCACACCGTGCGCACCGTACGCTCGTCGCGGTGAATACGGGCGCACTGCCCGAGGGCACGTTTGAGAGCGAGCTGTTTGGGCACGTGAAGGGTGCCTTTACCGACGCGCGCGCCGACCGCATCGGCCGCTTCGAACTCGCCAACGGCGGCACGCTCTTTCTCGATGAGATCGCCAACATTCCACTGCGCCAGCAGGCCAAGCTGCTGCGCGTGCTGGAAACGGGTGAGATGGAGCGCGTCGGCTCAAGCGCGACGAAGAAGGTCGATGTGCGCATGATCTCCGCCACGAACGCCAACCTGCGTGAGGAGGCGAGTGCAGGCCGCTTTCGCGAGGACCTCTTCTTTCGCCTGAACACGGTGGAGATAAGACTGCCCGCACTGCGCGAGCGTCGTGAAGATGTGCCTGCGCTCGCGGCGCACTTCCTGGCGCACTACGCCTCTCGCTACCGCCGCCCGATGGAGGGCTTTGAGACGGCGGCTCTGCAGCAGATGCTCGCCTACGGCTGGCCGGGCAACGTGCGTGAGCTGGACCACACCATGGAGCGTGCGGTGCTGATGGCGCGCGGCACACGCATTGCGGCGGTCGATCTCGGCCTGCAACAGCAGCAGCGACCCGGGGCTTCGCAGAGCCTGGACGACCTCAGCCTGGAGCAGGTAGAAGCTGTGCTGGTGCGCAAGGCGCTGGCGCGTGCCGGCGGCAACGTGAGCCATGCGGCCGAGGCGCTCGGATTGAGCCGTGGTGCACTTTATCGCCGCATGGAGAAGCATGGCCTCTGACACATCTTTCCTGTACGTGGCGTTCAGTCGTATGGTTGGACTGCAAAAGACGTGTGCCCCATGTCCGGATTCTCGGACATGGGAGGTTTTCAGAAACCCCATGTCCCAAGTGCGCGACATAGGGCACACGTCTCCCTACCTTTCGCAGGCATCGCGCAGGGCCTGGTGAGCGATGCATCCGATCTGATGGCGGTCCGGCAGCGGCTCTCCCTTGGCCGAACGCGCCGGCGGCTCAGCTTTGAACGCCGCATCCGCATCTGGTTGACCGTGGGTGCGCTGCCCTTCCTGCTCGCGCTCCTATGGGTTTGCACGCTGAGCGGCCTTTCCTGGGTTCTTACGACCACAGTGCTCGCGTCTGCCGCGGTGCTGTGGGCGCTGGTTGCCGCCTTCTTCTTTGACGCGCTCGTTCGGCCATTACAGACGTTGTCCAACATCGTCGCCGCCCTGCGTGAGGACGATTACAGCTTTCGCGCCCGTGGCGCGCGCCGTGGCGATGCCCTTGGCGACCTTGCGCTTGAGATCAACGCACTCGCCAGCACCCTGCAGCAGCAGCGCAACAGCGCGCTCGATGCGCTTGCGCTCGCTGATCGCGTGATGACCAGCATGCAGTCGCCTGTGCTCGCCTTTGACGGCGCGCAGCAGCTTCGCCTGTTGAACGCCGCAGCGGAGCGCGCCTTCAAGCTGCAACGCGGGCAGGCCATCGGCCGCAAGGCTGGCTCACTCGGACTCCATGACTTGCTGGAACAGCGTGATGAGAGCTCGTACTCGTCGCGGGAAGAGGGAACCGTACCAAGTGAGGCGGAGACCCGTTGGTCGGTGCGCCGTGCAAACTTCCGCCTGCACGGTGTGCCGCATACGCTGTTTGTGCTGAGTGATGTCGCCGCCGCACTGCAGGAGGAAGAGCGCGTTGCGTGGCAGCGGCTCATCCGCGTCTTGGGCCATGAGATCAACAACTCGCTCACGCCGATCAAGTCCATCGCGTCGATGCTGCGTTCACGGCCGCTGCAGCTTGCGCGTGAGGTGCATACTTCGCAGGACCTGGATGACCTTCGCCGTGGCTTGATGGTCATCGAAGATCGCGCCGACTCACTCAACCGCTTCCTGCAGGCTTATCAGCAACTCTCGCGGCTGCCACAACCAAGCATGCGGCTTATCTCGCTGCAGTCCTTGATCGAGCGTACGGTGCCACTGGAGCGAAGGCTGCGCGTCGACGTCGTCTCTGCGCCTGATGTGGAGATCGCCGCCGACCCGGACCAGTTGCAGCAGCTGCTCATCAACCTGCTCAAGAATGCGGCAGAGGCAGCGCTAGACCCAGAGCTGCGCCGTGCCAACCCTGAGGTGTCCGTTCGCTGGAGTGCGGAGCCGGACCAGCTCACGCTGCAGGTCACCGATAACGGGCCGGGCCTGGCAAATCCTGCGAATCTGTTTGTGCCGTTTTACACCACCAAGCCGGGCGGCGCGGGCATCGGCCTCACGCTCTCGCGGCAGATCGCGGCGGCGCATCATGGGTCGATCCACCTGCGCAATCGGCAGGATGGTACCGGCTGTATTGCCGAGGTGGTGCTGCCGATTGCCGCGGCAGCATAGGGAGTGCTGTCTGCGGCCAATGTTGCCGTACCGGTAAGGTTCCCCTTACCGGTACGCTTTGCGTACACTGCTGTAGTCGCAAGGGCGGCGACCAGACACAGCCAGGAGACACGCACGTTGCCAGAGACGAAGTTGGAAGGTGAGCCGTTACGGCAGGAGATCGAACGGCTCGGGCCCTGGTTTCACAACATGCGTATCGGCGGCATTCGTACCGCGCCCGATCATTTTCTCGGCGACTACCCCGCCGTGAAGTATGAGAGCTTCCGTCACGCACTGCCTACCGACATGACCGGCAAGAGCGTGCTCGACATCGGCTGCAATGCCGGCTTCTACTCGCTTGAGATGAAACGCCGCGGTGCCGAGCGCGTGCTGGGCATCGACATGGAAGACTTGTACTTGAACCAGGCGCGCTTCGCCGCCAAACAGGCCGGTTTGGACGTGGAGTACCGCAAGCTCAACGTGTGGGACGTGGGCGCGATCGGCGAACAGTTCGATCTGGTGATCTTTATGGGCGTGCTCTATCACTTGCGGCACCCGCTGCTCGCGCTCGACCTGATTCACCAGCACGTCGCCAAAGACATGCTGCTCTTCCAGAGCATGCAGCGCGGCTCGCGTGAACTGACACCCGTTGCCGACGATTACGACTTCAAAGACACGGCGCACTTTAGCGATCCGGCATATCCGGCAATGTACTTTATCGAGAAAGAGTACTGCGGCGACAAGACCAACTGGTGGGTGCCCAATCGCGCCTGCGCCGAGGGCATGCTGCGTTCCGCCGGGTTCCGCATAGAGGCGCAGCCGGAAGAAGAGGTCTACGTCTGCCGCCGCATCGAAGTTTCGCTTACCCACGAGGGGACACGCGCGGTCTACCCGCCGAAAGCTCCTGCGGCCAACTCATTCGCAAAGTGAACGCGCTGGAACAAGCTGAGGCGCTGCTGGTCGCGCGTGATCTCCATGGCTCGCTGGCGACCTATGCAGCACTGGAACACGATTGCACCGAGCCGGACCGCCTGAGCGGTGGCCGCTGGATGTGCCACATGCTGCTCGGCCACTACGAAGAGGCATGGCGCGAAAGCGACGCCATCCGCGCGCGTGGCAACGCTGACCCGCACCGCTTCTGGCAGGGCGAGCCTATCGACGGCAAGCGTGTGATCGTCCGTTGCCTGCGCGGCTACGGCGATACCGTCATGTACCTGCGGTGGCTGCCGCAACTCCGCTTGCACGCGAGCGAAGTCATCGTGCAGACCTGCCCGGAGATGCTCCCAATGGTCGCAGCCATGATGCCAACCAACGACGAACCGGCCATTGATCGCAGCGAAGCGAGGAAGACAGGACGGCACACAGCGCAGTGCCCGATCCGCTTAACCGCATGGTCGAACCCCGGGCAGCCGGATTACGCCGAGTGGGACGTGCAGGTGGAATCCGCCGAGTTGTCCTACCTGTTCCGCACCACGCTGGCAACGCTGCCCGCACCGGTCAGGCTCTTCTTCCCGACCTTCGAATCGGAGCGCATCCGCACCCGCCTCGGCCCCCGCACCCGCCCGCGCGCGGGCCTGGTCTGGACCGGCAGCAGCTACGACCCGGCTCGGTCCATCCTGTTTGAGGAACTCCGTCCGCTGCTGACCGGCGACACCGTCGAGTTCTGGAGCCTGCAGGCGCCCGGCAACAACGACGACTGGAACCGTTTCTGCGCCGAACGCGGCTGGGCCGCTCGCACCTTCTACACGCGCGAGACCGCAGATGAGGAGTACTGCGACAACACGGTCATCGACATGGCCGCCTTCGCCTCGGAGCTGGACCTCGTCATCACCATCGACACACTCGCCGCACACGTTGCCGGCTCGCTCGGCCTGCCCACCTGGCTGCTACTGAAGCGCGCCGCAGACTGGCGCTGGTTGCTCGGCCGCGACGATTCGCCCTGGTACCCCACAATGCGGCTTTTCCGGCAAACGACCGAGGGTGATTGGAGCGGGCCGCTCGCCCGTGTGTGCGATGCCTTGCACGACTTCCACAAGGAGCAGAGCGCATGAGCCTCAGCCGCGCGTGGGACAGCTACGACGCCTACCTTTTTGACATCGATGGCACGCTGCTGCACGCGAAAGATGCCGTGCACTACTTCGCCTTCTGCCACGTGCTGACGAACGTCGCTGGCCGGCCAGTGGACATCCTCGGCCTGCCGGTACAGGGCAAGATCGACCCCGGCATCCTGCGGGACGCCTTTGCCCGCGCCGGTGTGCCGGAAGAGGTCTGGCGGCCCCAGCTTCCACAGATCCTTGACGGCATGGCAGCGCATGTAGAGGCGAACACGGCAGACTTCCGCATCGAGGTGCTGCCCGGCGTGCGCGAGGTGCTGCGGCATCTGCGCGGGCGCGGCGCTCTGCTGGGCGTGGGCACCGGCAATCTCGAACGCATTGGCTGGGCCAAGCTCACGGCGTGCGGCCTGCGTGAGTTCTTCCACTTCGGCGGCTTTAGTAACGGCTACGAGGAGCGTGGCGCAATGATCGCAGGTGCCGCTGCGCAGGCGCGTGCGCTCACACGGCCCGACGCCGCTGTTCTTGTCATCGGTGACACACTCGGCGACATTGAGGCGGCTCGCTTTGCCGGTCTTGATGTGCTCGCAGTCGCCACCGGCATTTTTTCGGCGGAGGAACTTGCTCAGGCCGACCTGGTGGTTCCCGACCTATCAACACTCGCTCTTAGCGCCACAAGCACCTAAGGATCCCACCTTAGCTTCGCGAAGGTGGGGCACCCCTTTCCGTGCCGGCATGGAAAGCGGCATCAAGAACCTGGGTGCCCGACCTTCACGGCGCTTTTGGCGGTTAAGTTCGGATCTTTGAGTTCGCACTGCCTCATCTCTCGCCCACGTCATCCAAGGAACATGAGCATGGAACAGATCGACTTGGGTTCACAGGGTGCACGGGTCTCACGCGAGGGCCTGGGCTGCATGGGTATGAGCGAGTTCTACGGCGAGCGCAATGACGAGGAGTCTGCCGCGACGTTGTTGCGCGCGCTCGACCTTGGCATCAACTTCTTCGATACAGCCGACACCTACGGCATCGGCGACAACGAAGAGCTTGTCGGCAGGACGATCGCACCGCGCCGCGACGAGGTCTTTCTCGCCACCAAATTCGCCAATATCCGCAAGAAGGATGACCCGACCTATTGGGTGATCAGCGGCAAGCCGGAGTATGTGCACGCGGCATGCGATGCTTCCCTGAAGCGGTTGGGCGTGGATCACATCGACCTCTACTATCAGCACCGCGTCGACCCTGAAGTGCCCATTGAGGACACGGTCGGTGCCATGGCTGAGCTGGTAAGGGCGGGCAAGGTCAAGTACCTGGGACTCTCCGAGGCTTCGCCCGCAACCATCCGCCGCGCTCACAAGGTGCACCCGATCACGGCGCTCCAGACGGAGTACTCCCTCTGGGAGCGGCATGTTGAGGACGAGATCCTGCCCACGCTTGCGGAACTCGGCATCGGCTTTGTGCCGTACAGCCCGCTCGGCCGCGGCTTCCTAACCGGCACCATCAATAAGGACACCGAACTCGACAGCAAGGACTCCCGCAAGTCGCGCTATCCACGCTTTGCGGATGAGAACCTGGACCGAAACCAGAAGATTGTGGATCGTGTGAAGGCCCTGGCAGACAAGCGCGGCGTCAAGCCCGGCCAGCTTGCACTCGCCTGGGTCTTCGCCAAGGGACTCTACGCGCCCATCCCCGGCACCAAGCGCCGCAAGTACCTCGAGGAGAACGCGGCCGCGGTCGAGATCAAGCTTTCGCCGGAAGAGGTCGCCGAACTGGAAGCAGCCGTGCCACAGGATGAGATCGCCGGCGACCGCTACGCCGAAGGCAGCATGAAGCTGGTGGATCGGTAGGCGTCACCGATAGCGCGACCTTACCGATCGCCGACCTTGTGCAGCCGCATGAAGTTGGTTGCGCCGCTGCGCGTGGTGGTGCCGCCGACGATGCCGAGGATCTGTCCTGTATGCACGTGGCCGGCCTGCTCCAGGATCTCTTCGGCCATGTTGACCAGCTTGTCGGTGTTGTCGAAGCGGTCGCACAGGATGGGGAAGACGCCCCACAGCAGCATTGCTTTGCCGATGACCTCCGGCGCGGGGGAGAGGGCAAAGATGCGCGCGTTGGGCCGGTACTTTGAGAGAAGGCGCGCGGTCGAACCCGACTCCGTGAAGATGGCGATGGCGCCCAATTCGAGGTCCTCGGCGGAGTGCGCCATGCACTCACAGATGGTCTCTGAGACGCTTAGTTTGAGGCCGCGCGCCGGGTGCACGCCGAGCGGGTTGGTCTCGCGGTCCTGTGCCATTTGCGTCTCGGTTTCGATGATGATCTTGCTCATCATCGCCACGGCTTCGCGCGGGTAGCGGCCGGCGGCGCTCTCCGCCGAGAGCATCACGGCATCGGTGCCGTCGTAGACGGCGTTCGCCACGTCAGAGGCTTCGGCGCGTGTGGGCCGGGGATTGTCGATCATCGACTCGAGCATCTGCGTGGCCGTGATGACGGGCTTGCGGTACACGGCGGCGCGGCGGATGATGTGCTTCTGGATCGCCGGCACCTTCTCCGGCGGCACCTCGACGCCGAGGTCGCCACGCGCGACCATCAGGCCGTCGGTCTCTTCGAGGATCTCTCCCAG
>CAXTJS010000045.1:0-16403 GCA_964244605.1 uncultured Terriglobus sp.
CTGCGGGGAGCGCTGTCTCGGGCGTGCGAAAGGGAGCGACCTGGGGCGTCTGGGCAACCGAGGCGCGATCGGGCTGAGGCGGTGCCGGGACCGGTGCAGGCTGTTGCGGCTCCTTGACGGCTTGGCCCTTCCCGGCTGCGATGTTGCCGTGTTCTTCCAGTTCGCCGATGCGTGCGGCCTGTTGTGTCACCAGGGCGCGCAGCTTCAGCACTTCGTCCGTTGTCTGCTGCTTCCACACCTGCAGGTCGGCGAGCGTGCGGGTATGCTGGCGCACACGCCGCCTCAGGAAGAAGACAAACACAATCGCCAGGACGGCGAGCACAATTGCAAAGGCCATGAAGTTTTACGGTTCCCGGAGCAGCCAGTATTCCATGGATACGGCTGGATGCAGCCCATTTTGTATGGGGCGATTTGGGACGCTCCGGATCCGCGGAACGCGGCGCTCCACCACCTAAGCTTCATGAGGTGAACGACCCGGGCTGGCAGCGCCACCGATGTGGGTGCCCCATTCTTCGCGTAGCGAAGGGTGGGGTAAGCAGCGACTTGGAGTCTGAAGGCGAGGCAAGGAGAGCGGTCCGTGCTTTCGCACGAAAGGACCCCACCCTTTCGCGATGGAGCTGCGAAAGAATGGGGCACCCGGGTTCTGTGAAGAGGTTGGGTTCTATGGCGCTTCACCCACCTTAGCTTCGCGAAGGTGGGGCACCCGGGCTGGCTACACCATTAATGTGGGTGCCCCATTCTTCGCGTAGCGAAGGGTGGGGTAAGCTGTGCCTCGAGCTTCAAGGGCACAGGTGGGTAAGCAGCGCCTCGGAGCTTGAAGGCGAGGTAAGGAAAGCGGTTCGTGCTTTCGCACGAAATAGACCCCACCCTTTCGCGATGGAGCTGCGAAAGAATGGGGCACCCGGGTCTTTTCGGTAGCTCAGCCTCTCTAGAAGCGTCATTTCGACCGAAGCGGAGAAACCTGCTGTTCTTTTCATAGCCATTGCCGCCCTGGGCAAACAGCAGGTTTCTCCACTCCGCGACGATGAAGCTGTCGCTCCGGTCGAAATGACGCCGTAGTGGTAAGACATTCAAAAGACACTCTGAAGATCGAGCTATCTCTACTAGCAATGTTTCTAAGTTGTGGTTACCGCAACCGACGCCACGTCCGTGTGCCACGATTCCTGTGCCGTCTCTGCCAGCGCATACGGCAGCCACACATGGAAGACCGTGCCGTGTTTCGCCCCGGTGCTACTGCGCACCAGCAGCTGGCCGCGATGCTTTTGCACGATGCGCTTTGAGATCCAGAGGCCGAGGCCGGTGCCGTGAATGCCTTTTGTGGAGTAGAAGGCGTCGAAGATGCGGGCGCGCACGGCGTCTGTCATGCCGGGACCGTTGTCGGCGACGGTGACCCGCACGCCCTGCTCCCCCGTGCGCCCGCAACGCAGTTCGCGCGTACGCAGGCGCAGCGTGCCTCCATTGCGCATGACGTCAAAGGCATTGCCCACAAGGTTGCTGAGCACCTGGCGCACGTCGCCTTCGTAGCAGGTGATCCTGAGCGCCGTGTCGTACTCGCGATGCACCGTCACGCCGGAGTTCATCAGCCGTGTGCGGTAGAGCTCAAGCACCTCGTCCAGCAGCGCTTCAGGCCGCACCAGCGTGGCCGAGGTGGACTGGCGATGGAAGCGCAGCGTCTGCGAGGCAATCTGCGACACGCGGGCCAGTTCGCGGTCGGCTGTCTCCATGTAGTGCTTGCCTGCGTCGGTGAGTCCGTCTTCGCTGCGGATCAGGTAGAGCAGGTTCGTCACGGCTTCGAGCGGGTTGTTGATTTCGTGCGCGATGGACGAAGCAAGGCGGCCCACGGCGGCGAGCTTTTCGCTTTCGATCAGGGCAAGGGCGGCCTGCTCGCGCTCTTCCATCACGCGCTGCACCTGGTACTGTCGCGAGCGGCTGCGCAGTGCGTTGCGCGCCACGCTGGCCAGGGTTGCGGGGCGGATGGGCCGCTCAAGCAGGGTGAGATTTGGCAGGTTGGCGAGCGATGCCTCCAGGTGGCCGATCAGCCTTGACTCGCGGCCGCCGGGGATGAGCACCAGGATCTGCAGATCGGACCAGTGCGGCTGGTTGCGAACCGCCTCGGCGATGCTGCCGATGGCCGCGGGTGAGAGCGCCTCGGCGGTGACCAGCAGTGCGCCGGCGTTGCCCGCCACAGCAAGGTGCAGCGCATCCGGCAGGCTGGTGACCGAAGAAGCGGAGACACCTGCATCACTGAGCGTGCGCACCACCAGCTCCGCATCACGGCCGAGCGGAGCATGCACCAGAATGGTATTGCGAAAGGCCACGCTACTCCGATGCCGCTTCTTCGTCGGAGCCATGCATGCTGAGCTTGCCGCCCACAAATTGTGGCACGCCGGTGAGCACGCCCTGAAATTGCTCCAGCGACTCGCCCACTTGAATGCTTCCAGGTGTAAAGGTGAGCTCTCGCAAGGAGCGCTCATGGTCGCCACCACGCTTTTTCAGCACCGCGATACTCTGCCGGATGCGGCCCTGCGCTTCAAAATAGCGCAAGAGCACAACGGTGTCGGCCAGATAACTGACGTCGACCTGTGTACGCATGGTGCCCACGAGGCCATGTTGGGTCATGATCAGAATGGTCACAACGCCCTTTTGGTTCAGGTATGACAGAAGTTCATGCAGGTGCAGAATCAGGTCGGTTTCACCCGGCATGGCATTCATAAAGCCGTTAAGGCTGTCAATCACCACAACGCGGGTATCGCGGTCGTTGACATCACTGCGAATCTGCCACACGAACTCGCCGGGGGAAAGCTCCGCCGGATCAATCTGCGACATGCTCAGCATGCCTCGGTCGATCTCCTTGCCCACGTCCATGCCGAGACCCTCGGCACGCGCACGGGCTGTGCGCAAGACTTCGTCAAAGGCATACACAATCGCGCGCTCATCCCGTTGTGCGGCGGCATAGGCATATTGCATGGCGATGGACGATTTACCGGCACCGGTAGGGCCGATGATCAGCGTGCTGGATCCGCGTGGGATGCCGGTGCCGAAGAGTTGGTCAAGCTCTGTGATGCCGCTCAGCATCACATCCCCGGTGAAGCCGTTGCTGTGTTCTGACGCAACCAGCCGTGGGTAAACCATCACGCCGCCGTAGAGGATGTTGTAGTCATGGTAACCCTCGCGGAACTTGGAGCCGCGCAGCTTGATCACCTCGACGCGTCGGCGCGTGATGCCGAAGGAGCGGGGCAGCTTCTCAAGCCGGATCACGCCGTGCGCAATGCTCTGCAGCTGCATGTCATTGCCCTTCGCCGTGCGGTCGTCCAGCAAGAGAACCGTGGTCTGCCTGCCTGCGAAGAACTGCTTCAGGGCCAACAGTTGCCGGCGGTAGCGCATGTCGTCCGCGGCAAGCAGGCGCAGCTCCGAGAGCGAATCGATGACGAGGCACGCCGGCTGTGCCTTGTCGATCTCCTCGGTCAGGCGGGAGATGGTGCTGGCCAGCTCGACGTCGGTCGGGTGAAAGACGGTGTACTGCTGGTCGGCGGCGAGGCTCGCTTCGTCCGGCACAAACTCGACAATCGGCACGGGCGAGAAGTCCCATCCGTGCGACTCCGCCGAAGCAACCAGCTCAAGCCGCGGCTCGGAGAGCGTGACGTAAAGCGCCTTCTCACCGCGAGCCGCCGACGCCAGCACAAACTGCATCGCAACGGTCGTCTTCCCGGTGCCGGGGTCGCCCTCCACCAGATACATCTGCCCCGCAGGCAGGCCGCCCGCGAGGATGTTGTCGAGCCCCGTGACGCCGGTACTCACCCGTTCCAATTGCGTTGCCATACCGTTCGCTTGCTCCCGTACCGTTCTGATCGCCCAAAGCCGTGTCTTCAGGTGTACAGATACCGAGGCCATTGAGCAAAGGCTCCTGCAGGCAAACTTTGACGCGCCGCATGTGCTTGCTTGCTAGCAGACGCAGGAACTCGCGTGGTTCAGGTGTTCGGTGGAGCAACGTCGGCGGCTCGATAGATGGCTTCCATCGCCTTAAGGTCATGCAGCCCATCTTCACCGGGCGTGAGCAGCGGCGCACCGGTGCGGGCGCAGTAGGCAAGGTGCTCCGCCTCAAGCCGGAAGTGCGAGGGTGTGCTGTTGGGCGTGGACGTGTCGACCTCAACACGTTCGCCGGTGTGCGGGTGTGTGTAGTCGCCGCGCATTCGAAAGCGCGAGGTGTGTGAGAAGGCCGGATCGAGCGTAAGCGTCCCCGCTTTGCCGTGTACGGCGAGCGTGTCGGTCTGGCGCTGGAGGTACGAGGAGCGGCAACGCGCCTCTGCGCCGGATGGGAAGAAGCTGGTCCAGTCGATTCCCGTCTCCAATCCGGATGCGCTGGCCGTTGCCGTGGCTGTGTGATGCGTGGGCTCCTCCCCTAACAGAAAGCGGGCGGCGTTCAGCGGGTAGATGCCCACGTCATACAACGATCCGCCGCCGGCGAGCGCGCCGTTAAAGCGCCAATCCGACTCGTCGAGCTTGAAGCCGAACTGCCCCTCGATGCGCTCGATGCGGCCGAGGGCACCATCGCGGATCAGCGTGCGCAGTTGCTGGTGCAGCGGGTCATACGGGCACCGGTACGCCACGGAGAGAAGCACACCGGCGGCGCGGCAGTCCGCGATCATGGCGCAACAGTCCTCTGCATTTGCGGCCATCGGCTTCTCCACCAAGACATGCTTGCCGGCCATCGCACTGTGCGCCGTGAACTCGCGATGCATGCTCACCGGCAGCGCCAGATAGACCGCGTGCACGTCAGGCCGGTCACGCAGCCAGTCGAAGTCGCCGTAGCCGCAGGTGTGCGGAACGCCGTAGCGGCGCGCGATCTTTTTCGCCTTCTTTGCATCGCTGCTGACCAGCGCGGTGACGCGCACCGTCGGCGAGTTAGCCACCGCCCGCAGGAAATGATCGGCAATGCGGCCAAGGCCCACTACGGCAAAGCCGAAGGCGTCCGGCGAGGGCGGCTTGCGGGCGAGCAGGGCGCGGAAGTCGATCACTGCTTTAAGGTAGCGCGGCGGGAGCTCTTACGCGCTGGCTCTCCAGACCTGCTTGCGAAGGGCGCTTCTGTTGTCGTTGCATCTTCAGCAAGGCACGAGCTTGAATCACTTTCTCTGTAGATGAATCAACACCTTATCTTCCTGGTTTAAGGACATCCGATGGCAAGCACCTACTTCATTCGTGACCTGCTTCTTGCTGAGTTGGAAGCTGAGGTCGGCAAGACCCGTCGCCTCTTTGAAGCACTGCCCGACAAGAGATCAGACTTCAAGCCCCATGAGAAGTCGATGACGCTCGGCAGACTTGCAGGTCATACCACTGATCTCTTCCGCCTGATGACACTTACGCTCACCACCTCTGAGCTCGACATGGCAGCCGGTTGGCAGCCGTACACCATGGCCAGCAAGGCAGAGCTACTCACCCGTTTTGAAGAGCATGCCAGCGACGCCCTTAACTCCTTCCGTAACATCGCGGACGAGGCCTTTCACGCTCCCTGGACGATCAAGCGTGGTCCAATCGTTCTCTTCTCGGGTGACCGTTTCACTTACTACCGGAATCAGGGCGTGAATCAGGTGGTCCATCATCGCGCCCAACTCGGCACTTATCTGCGAGCCCTGGGCTTGCCACTCCCGGGCATGTATGGCCCTTCCGCCGACGGGATCTGATTGGCCTGAAGGCCACTGCGCTCCCATGTCGATTCGTCAGACACTACCCAGTGTTTTGTAAGCCGGCAAGCAGAAGCTTTGTCATGCGGCGTGCGTGTTGCTGGTCGCTGCCGTAACCGGCATTGCAGAGGTTGGCAACGGCGATCAGGAGGTCGTCGGGGCTGGTGCCTTTGTGGATGTCGCCGGCCTTCTCCGCTGCTTCGAGCAGCGATACCAGCGCGGGCCTGAGTTTCTGGTTGAAGTACTCCGGCAGTGCCTTGTAGGCCGCATCGCCCGAGTAGAGCGCTTTGCACAAGCCGCGTTTGGTGCCGATGAAGTCGACGTAGCGCCCCAACCAAAGGGAGAGCGCCTCCATGGGCGCATGCTGCGCGGCCAGGATGGGGGCTGCTTTGGCGCAGACATCAACCGCGCTCTGGAAAACAGCCACGATCAGGTCAGAGCGCTGCGGAAAGTGGCGATAGACCGTACCCAGCCCTACGCCCGCGCGCTCTGCGATCGCACGCACCGGCGCATCGACGCCCGACTCCCCAAAGACGTCGGCGGCCGCAGTCAGCAGGGCACACATCTTGCGCTGCGCATCCGCCCGTTTGGGACGAGGTGCGTCGGCAGCGATAGCGGAGATTTTCTTTCCCATAAGCAAGCACTTGCAAACGGAACAACGTTCCGTATAGCATGAACCGGAACACTGTTCCGTACACCTCCACGATACAGGAGGCGCGGAACCGGATCGTGGAGGTTGTTATGTCAGAAGAACGCGTTGCATTGATTACCGGTGCAAACAAGGGGATCGGTTTGCAGATTGCGAAGGACCTTGCCGGCCATGGCTTTACCGTGCTCGTCGGGTCACGCAAGCTTGAGAACGGCGAAGCCGCTGCAGCGGGTATCGGCGCGAAGGCACATGCCATTCAGCTTGACGTGACGGATCAGGCCTCCATCGCGGCGGCCGCGGAGCGCGTGCAGAAGGAGTTCGGCCGGCTGGATGTGCTGGTGAACAACGCCGGCATCGTCGGCGAGTTTGCGCCGGGCACCCCGCGTGAGGAGAAGCTCAAATCCAACACGCCCAGCGTGGCACCGATGAGCTATGTGCGCTCGATCTATGAGACAAACGTCTTTGGCGTGATCGCGGTCACGCAGGCGTTTCTGCCGCTGCTGCACGAAGCTCCAGCCGGACGCATCGTCAATCTGGGCAGCTCGGCTGGTTCGCTGACGCTGAACGCAAATCCGGACTTCCAGTACCGGAACGTCTTCGGTGCCGCCTACAGCCCGTCCAAGGCTGCGCTGCACGCCACTACGCTTGCGTTTGCTATCGAGCTTGAGAAGACAAACATCAAGGTCAACGTGGTGTGCCCCGGCTTTGTTGCCACCGACCTCAACAACCATCGCGGCGTCCGCACCGTGCAGCAGGGTGCCACGCAGGCAGTGAAGATGGCGCTCATCGGCCCGGACGGCCCGACAGGCACGTTTACCGATGAGGACGGCACCGTCCCCTGGTAGAGCAGAGCGCACCCGCACGCCGCGTAAGGGCGTTGTGCGGGTCCGCGCCTGTGGGTTGTCGACGAGGATAGCTCGACGACAAAATTCAGTCGTTTGCGAACCTCCTGATCGCTTCCGGCGTGACTGGGGTGAAGAGGTTGACCAGGTTGCCGTCGGGGTCGCGGAAGAGCAGGGAGCGATTGCCCCAAGGCATGGTCGTCGGCTCCTGCAGGATGACGGGCACTGTGTCTTTCAGCCGCAGGAACGCCGCATCGACATCGTCCACTAGGAACTCGATAATGACACTGCGGTTCGCCTCGGGCTCCAGTTCGTTCTCGGCGCCAAACGCGCGGAGGGTGCGTGTGCTGCCGATGGCAAGGGTGCCCTTCGGCGTGACCAGCTCCGCAAACTCCGGGGTGTACCGGGTTGCGGAAGCGCCACTTACCGTCTCGTAGAAGCTTGCCAGCCGCTCTACATCTTTCGTGATCACGCGTATCGAAACCAGGTTCATCGTGTCCCCTATCTGCTGCGTTGCAGCACAGGCACGACCGTAATTGAGCCATGCTGACAGCGTTGTGTCAGCATGGTTTTGCGATGCGCCGAGCCGACCGACTCTTTCGAGTGATCCAGATCCTGCGGCGCGCCCGTCGCCCTGTTACGGCAGAGGCCATCGCGGCGGAACTGAGCATCTCAACGCGGTCCGTCTATCGTGACATTGCCGACCTGACAAACCAGGGTGTCCCGGTTCGCGGTGAGGCGGGTGTCGGGTACGTGCTCGACCGGCGCTATGACATGCCGCCGCTCATGCTGACCCCGGAAGAGCTGGAGGCAGCGGTTCTGGGCGCGCAGTGGGTTGCCGACCGGGGCGATTCCGCGCTGGCCAATGCCGCGCGGGACCTGCTCGCGACGATCACCGCCGCCGTGCCGCAAACGCTGCACACGTTCCTCACGGAGCCCACGCTCGGCACACCGAAAAACCACCTGCCAATCCGGGACGGGCTCGACCTTGCGAAGACCCGAAGCTGGATCCGTACCGGACGCAAGCTACGCCTCTACTACCGGAATGAAGCCGGGCTGGAGACCGAACGAGTGGTGTGGCCGGTGATCCTCGGTTACACAGACGCCGTCCGTCTGCTTGCCGCCTGGTGTGAGCTGCGCGACGGCTTTCGCCACTTCCGAACGGACAGGATTACTCAGGCCGACTTCCTCGATGAGGCGCATGGATGTAACTTGCGAGACCTGAAGAGAAGGTGGGAGCAGCACATGAAGACGACGCGAACGCTTCGCCTATCCATGGCATCCCGCCCCTTGTGAATAGCGCTACACCAGAGCATTTTCCAGGATCATCTTGTTACGAAGGATCCAGGCCGCGCTACGGGTGCGCCACGCGATCGCCCATAAAGGAGCTGGGTCTTGGGTCTCGCTGGTTACGTTTGCCTCGATGGCTTCGCTGGCCGCATCCAGCAACGCGCATTGCAGCAACGCGTCAGCAAAGTGACGCCGATCTCTGGCAGTACATTCGTAGCCGTCGAGCAACAAGCGCACCTGCCGTGCTCTGTCTTTCGCTGAGCCGAGCTTTAACTTCTCCGCGAGATCGTCGTCGTAGAGTTGCGCATTCAACCAACATGCCTGTGCCACTTCGAAGTGGGCATCGACAGGGCCGGCCTCTTCCCAGTCGATCAATGCGACAGGGTCATCTGCCAGCGCCACAATGTTCCACGGGCCAGTGTCGCAATGGCCGATGACGGGATGCGAACCGCCAAGATCCCGGCCGTACCACGGACGCCACACCGCACCGGAAGGCGGCTGAAAGCTTGCGGTCGCGATGTGCAACTCGCGCAGCATCTGTCCAATGCGGTGAAGAGCATCGTCGGGCCACTGCTGAGGGTGCGTGCTGCCCTCAATGTACTGAAGCATCTCTCGACCGTAGACATCGAAACCGCCACCCACCAACCGAGGCGAATAGCAGTAGCCAACCGCTTCGAGATGTCGAAGAAGTGCTATTACAGTCGATGACCACGGTGTCGCAAGGCGGTATACGGTGTCGCCCTCTCGGGTCACCACCGTCCGGCCTCCGCCGGCAAGGGAAATTTCGTTTTGCCGGTCCTTGACCATCTTCGAGAACGCCTTCAGAAAAGGTGGTGGCACCTTCGTCATTCACGCAGGGAGCAGAGTTTCAAGCATTGCAGCAACCACCTTGCTAAATTCTCTAATGCCTTTCCTCGCGACAAATTGCTGCGCGGCGTGCTCAACAGGATTGCGCTCCCGCGCCTCGACTGTGGATGTTATGAAGCCGCCACGGCGCTCCGGCGAATCTTGCAAGCGGCGAACCTGGTCGGAAACGAGTTGCTCTTCGTGGACACGCGAGCGCGCCGCTTGCAGGTTTGCCGGCATGTTGGCCAGGTCCCACAGGATGCGTACCGACTCGATAGCGCGGCAACCACCAGGGTCGATTCCATCCGGGCCGGCTGCGTAGATGCCGGGAGCGGTCCAGAGGGTACGGTTACCCGTCTGCCAGAAGTAGTTTGCACTTGAGAGGAAAGCGTCCCGCAGGTTGTGCACCTCAGCCGCGGTAGCTTCATTCTCCTGAGGTGCGTGGATAGCCTGCACATAGCCGTTCCAGGCCCGGGCTAGCCGTTGTTCCGGGATCAGCTTCTGACGGTCAGACACCGCGGCAAACTCAGCTTCTGCAACGCGCTGGCGCATGCTTCCGGTGCCCCATGCCGGCAAAAGGTTCTCCGCAAAGATGTCCGCCACGAAATCTACGAACAAACGCGCATCAGCAGTGGTCTGGATCGAAGTGGCAAGCTGGTTCAACCGCAGAGCCTCTCCGCGAGCGTCAACCGGCTTGGGAGGCTTGCTCGCCATAGCTTTCAGGTGCCGGGAGAGCAGAAAGCCCAGGGGAGCGATGGGAGCGAGGAGAAGCAGCTTGCGCCTTTGCATCCGAGGTCTCCTAAGACCTGTAATCGTTCGGGGTGGGGTTAGCTTACCGCTTCAGGCCTACGAACGCGGTTACGCGCGTGTGTAGTGGAAGTGGAACTCCTGCTCGCTTTGCACAGGTGTGCCGTTGCGCGTGGCGGGGGTGAAGGTCCACTCCCGTACGGTGGCAAGCACGGTGTCGTCGATCGCCGGACCGAGGCCGCTGAGCAGTGTCAGGTCTTGCACCTTGCCATGCTCGTCGATTTTGGCGGTCAGCACCACGTCGCCGCTCTTGCCTGGCGGCAGGCTTGAAAGGTCCGGCCTGGGGTACGGGAAGATCTTTTGATAGGCCATGCGCATGTCGCCGTCACCCAGGCCACTGAGTGCGGCGTCGCCGGTGCCGCGCTCGGCGCTGGCCGATGAGGCATCGCTCGGTTTCGACGGTGCGCTTCGTGTGTGTACGGTCGCAGTGTTGGGAGCGGGCGGCGCTTTGATCGTCAGGTCGTTGACGGCCCGGTGCGGACTGCCGGGGCTGTAGTACGTGAGCAGGCGTACGCCGCTTGCGGTACCGGGCCACCGTTTCGTCACCAGCTTCGGCGCGGTCGCGGCACCTGCCAGCATTGCGATGAGAACTGCCGCGTGCGCCGCGATGGAGACAAGGCTGCCGTTCCATCTGATTTGCTTCGTGTGAGCGGGCGTGCGGACGAGCAATCGGTCTGGCATCATCACCTCGCAGCTTGCCCTACGCGTGACTCAAACTCTGAACGTGAACTCGCGTAAACGCAAGTCGAGTGTATCGAGAGCACGGCGAAGCCGCATCCGCGTAGGTGATGAGGCGACGCGAGCCGCCCGTTATGCTGAGACACGGAGCGACGAGACAGGTGCAGCCGGAAGCGGGAGAAAAGCAGACCGTACAGGAGTTGGCGCGAGCCGAGCAGCCATTGCCCCGCGCGAGGAACACGACCTTCGATCTGCTGCGCCTGCTGTTTGCCTGCCTGGTGCTGCTGGCGCACTCCGACGCCATCGCGCACCCGGAGCACGGAAATCTCTTTCAGCTGCCGGTCTCATTGGGCGCTGTGGGTGTCGATGGATTCTTTCTGCTCAGCGGCTACCTGATTGTGCGCAGTTGGCTTAAAGCTCCTGATCTGTTGCCGTTTCTGCAAAAGCGCGTGCTGCGCATTGTGCCCGGCTATGCCGTTGCCGTGGTGCTGAGTGTGCTGGTGGTGGGCACGTTTGCGCCGGCGACGGACCACTTCTTTCGCGGGCTGCATACGCACTTTCTTGCCAGTGTTCTTCTGCTGAGCGCACCGGACACACCACGGGTTTTTCCACGGCTGGAGTATGGCGGCGTCAATGGATCGCTCTGGACGATTGCGTATGAGTTCCGCTGTTACCTGCTGGTTGCGGCGTTCGGCATACTCCGCTTGCTGCGCCTGCGGTGGCCGTGGCTGCTGCTTACGGCAGTGACCCTCGCGTTGAACGTGGATCTGGTCTGGCAACAGCAGTTTCACTGGACCGGTCACTACCTTGTCACGGGTGACCCCAACCGCGTCTTTCAGCTGCTGCTGCCCTTTCTGATAGGCGGGTGTTTCGGGCTTTACCGGCACATCCCGTTTCATCCCGCACTCATGGCGTTTGCCACGGTTGCATTCGCAACCTCGTTTGAAGTGCCATGGGGGCGGGACCCTCACCACTACCTGCCGGAACCCGGCCTTGTTTTGTTTGGGGGATATCTGTTGTTCGCTCTGGGCAGGGCCGGCTTTTTACGGGGACGATCGCTCCCGGATATCTCCTACGGCACGTACCTGTATGGGTGGCCGGTGCAGTGTTTCTGGATCTCACTGGTGCCGGGAACAACGTGGTGGTTGACCTTCGCTGTCTCGGTGCCGATGTCGCTTTTGTTTGGCTGGCTGAGTTGGCACTTTGTGGAGCGGCCCGCTCTCCAGTGGAAGTGGGAGAGCACGGCCGCGTTGCCGTCCTCATAAGTTGATCCACGCACCGAAATAGAATCGAGAGATTGAGCCAACTGACCAAATCTGCCGCTGCCGCGAAGGGAAGCGCTGTACCTGCAGCGGGCTGGCGGCGGCTGCTCCGCGCGGGTGGTGCGCAGACGGCGTTCTCCGCTTCGCTGCTCCTGATGGGTTCGTCGCTGCTGAGCGGAGCGCTTGGGCTCGTACGCGGCAAGCTGGTGGCGCGCTACTTCGGCACGGGCATGGAGACGGCGGCGTACTCCACCGCATTCGTCTTGCCGGACATGATCCTCTACCTGCTCATCGGCGGCGTTGCTTCGTCGGCTTTCGTGACGATCCTGAGCCGGTACCGCGAGAGGGGTGCGGAGCTCGAAGGCGACCGTGCGCTCTCTGCCGTCCTGAACGCGCTGTGGGTGGTGCTCTTTGCGGCGGTGCTGCTGGGCGAGGTGTTTGCACCGCAGTATGTGCGCTACTTCTTTGCGGACTTTCAGAAGACGCCCGGGCTGACGGAACTCACGGTAAAGATCACGCGTGTGCTGCTGGTGGGGCCGTTGTTCTTCTTCGCCGGTGGTGTGTTTGCGGCGCGCACGCTGGTGAACAAGGTGTTTACGTATCAGGCAGTCGGGCCCGTGTTTTACAGCGGCGGCTCGGTGCTTGGCGCGCTGCTGCTGCACCGGAGTTACGGCGTAAACTCGCTCGCTATCGGTGCCATGGCGGGAGCATTCGCCGGCCCGTTGCTGATGAACGCCTGGGGCGCGCGCAAGGTCGGTTTTCGCTGGACGCCCGTGCTGAACTTCCGTCATCCCGCTCTGCGCGAGTGGCTTACGCTGAGCCTGCCGCTGATGCTGGGGCAATCGTTGACGACGACCGACCCGTGGATCCGCAACCACTTCATCTCCGGCGACAAGTTCAACCTGTCGCGGCTGACCTTTGCGCGGCAGCTGTTTACCGCGCCGATGAATGTGCTGGGGCCGGCCGCCGGCATCGCCTCGCTGCCGTTCTTTGCGGCACTGTGGTCGCAGGGCAAGGTGGCTGAGTTCTCCGCGTCGGTGGACCGGTCAGTCTCACGCATGATCGCCGTAAGCCTTTTGCTGATGGGCTGGATGATCGGCCTCGCGCCACTGCTGGTCGACCTGGCCTTTCGCGGGGCGAAGTTTACGGCAGACGACGCCGCGCTGACTACGCGCTACTTTGTGCTCTACACGCTCGGCCTCTTTCTGTGGACGAGCCAGAACCTCTACGCGCGCGGCTTTTTCGCCGCGGGTGACACGCGCACGCCGATGATTAGCGGCACGGTCGTCACGGCGCTCTCGATACCGACGTATGTGCTGCTCTACCGCGCGATCGGGCCGGAAGGTCTAGTCTGGGCCGCGACTCTGGGCATGCTGCTGCACACGGGTGCGCTTGCGGTGCTGCTGCATCGGAAGCGTATGGTGAGCATCGCCGAGCTTGAGTTCGGTGAACTCGGCCGCGCCCTGCTGGCGAGTGTCGTGGGTTATTTCTCGCTGCTGGTACTGCGGACTGTGCTGCCGGCCGCTGATTCCCACCTGGCAAGTGCGCTGCTGGTTGGGGGTGGTTCACTCGTGTGGGCGGCGGCGGTGTTTGCGGTGCTTCGGATGACGCGCTCCCGCCTGCTGGATGTGCTGCTTCGCAAGCAGCGGGTCAGCGGGTCGGCAGGTCAGCGAGCCGGTGCTTGAATCTTCTGTGACAGCGGAGAGCAGCTACCTTTGTGCATCCGAACGCCCTACATGCAACTTGAAGGAGAAATCATGATGACTTCATTACGGCTGCGGCTGCCGGCCATCGGGATATCGCTGCTGCTCGCGCTCAATGGGTTGCAGGGTGGGTCCGTGCGGGCGCAGGCGCGCGTTGCGGCAGAAGTGCCGATCATCATTCCATCGGGTGGGGACACGAGTCCATGTGACAGTGTGGGTGAGGTCACGCATCTTGACCCGCACGGCGACAACTTTCTCTCTGTACAAAGCGGTCCGGGCGGCAAGCCCTTTGCGGAGAAGGACAGGTTGCACAGCGGCGCGCACGTGTGGGTTTGCGGAGACAAAGCCAAATGGTGGGCGGTCGTTTACGGCGATCACAATGAAGCCGACTGCAAGATCGCGCGACCCAAGCAGAAGCAATACGCCTATACGGGCCCTTGCCGGTATGGCTGGGTCTCCAAGCGGTACGTGGAGATCATCGCCGGTTAGAGCTCTACTGCGCGTCGTTGTACTCCTCGAGCCATGCCATCTGGATAGCTTCGAGGATGCCTTCGGTTGATTTGGCTGGGTCGCCGATGAAGCCGGGGATGGCCGTGATGAGCTTGTGCATGTCCGTGAAGCGGACGGTCAGCGGGTCCATATCGGGGTGCGCTTCCTGCAACTGGATGCCGATCTCTTCGGTGTCGGTCCACTCGATCTCGCGGGGCATCGGGTTACTCCTTGCCTGCCGTGATGGCGGCGGGCTTGCCTTCCTGCACGTAGTTACGGTTCCAGGCGGGGATGTCGACGAGGTAGGTGCCAGGCTTCTCAATGACGGACTGGCAGCCGAGGCGCGAGTTCGTCTGCGGGCCTGCGGCGAGGTCGATGCGGTCGAGTTCGTCATCCTCAGGATCGGAGAGGCCCGGCTCGCCCTGCTTCACATACACGTGGCAGGTGGTGCAGGCGCAGACGCCGCCGCAGGCATGGTCGAGGAAGATGCCGTAGTTCTCCGCCACGTCGAGAAAGCTCATAGGCCGGCCATGGCCGTCGTAGGGCATGGTGCCGAAGGGAAACTCGACCGTCTTGTTCTCCGGCTGAAATGTGACGCGGACGATGTTCTCCGCGGGCGGTGCGGAAAGGTCAACCGGCGGCAGATCGATGTGGTGTTCGCTCATAGATGTCTGTTCTCATTCTAACGAAGCACTTTCGACAAAGAGTCGTGAACCCCACCTTAACCGCCAAGAGCGCGGTGAAGGTGGGGCACCCATGTCCGTGCAGCCGCTCTTAAATGCCACGAAACAGGGTGCCCCACGTTCGCGAAGCTAACGCGGGATCCACGGGACCCTTCGGTTCGTGAACGTCTGCAGAAATCACCGCGGCTGCACAGCGATGGAGTCGGGTAGGTGCATCGTTGTACCGCCGCTCTCCGGGATGGTGACTGGAACGGCGCGTGTCAGGTAGGGCGTGAGTGTGGCCGCGTCGTTCCAGCGGGGCAGCTTCCAGCCCTCGTCGATGGCGATGAGCAGGTAGTTGCCGGGTACGACGTTGTTGAGGGTGAAGCTGCCGTCCTGATCGCTTTGGTCTCTGCGAAAGAGGCTTGCATCCGTGTCTGCCCCGGCGGGCACGAGCACCACCATGCTGCCGCCGGTGCCTCTGCCGTCGTGCTGCGCAAAGCCCTCCACGACGGGTGCATAGGTGGTGACGGTCATGTCTGCTTTTATGTCGCCGCTGTCAGGCACGTGCAGCACTCCCGCTGCGGCTCGCTTGCCGTTCACGGTGAGACCCAGTACGTTCAACGAACGTCCCGCGTGGAAGAGGGCGAAGCGGTAGTCGCCGGCCGAGACGTTCGGAAGGGTGACCTCACCGCTCTCCGTCACGCGCTGGCTGACCTGTCCGCGAAAGGGGCCGGGCTGCGCGGCGCGCAGGTTCAGCTGGATGTCCGGCGGCAACGCGGTGCCGTTTGCCGTGTGCAGGGCGACCTGCACGGTTGCCGCGCTGCCACTGCCCGCCGCCGGCATGTCCATGGTTGTGGTGTTGCCTGTGACGTCGATGATGCCCGCATCCTTCCCTGAGCGATTGCCCTGGGGGAAGGTCTGCACATGGTAGCGGCCGGGCGTGAGGCCGGTGATGGACATCGTCTGGCCGTCGCTGCCGTTGAAGCCCACCTGCACGGGCTCGGTGATGCCGAAGACGGTGCGCGTAAGCGTCGGAAAGCGGCGACTGCCCTCTTCCAGTCCGACAGGGGGTAGCCGCAGCGTTAACGTCAACGCATGCTGTGGCTGCATAACGAGGTTTGCGGTCAGGTGTTCGCCACCGTTGATCACGATGGGCGCGGCACCGCTCTCGTCGATGCTGTTGGGGTAAAAGGTCTCGGGATAGGCGACATCGAGCGCGGGATCGACCGATGCGTGGTACGCCTGGTATGGGTTGTCGCCCTCGGTGCGCGGGTGAACGGCATACCAGGGCGTTGCGTTGGCGGACAGGAAGAACCGGCCCGGCGCAACGCCCGCGAACTCAAAGGTTCCGTCGTCTTCGGTCTGCGCGTTGCGAGCGCGGGTGATACGGCCTGTCGCATTGCCGTCATCGATGTTGTCCGCGGCAGCGCTTGCGGGGTTCTCGCGGAAGAGCGTGAGTTGCGCATGCTGCACGGGATCACCCGCCTCGTCGAG
>CAXTJS010000046.1:0-4645 GCA_964244605.1 uncultured Terriglobus sp.
CTATGAGAATCAGCCGCGACAAGCTCAACAAACTCGCCCACACCGTTGCCGATACGCTCGCCGAAATCGACGAAGCGGAGTTTCTGGAAGATCGCAATACGCTTCGTCAAGAGGCGCGCCGCATCCTCGAAATTCTGTTCACGGAAGAGACCAAGATCGACGCAGCCGCCCGGCTAAAGATCTCCTCGCAGCAGCGCATAATTCTCGAAGGCTCGCAGGAGTGGGACATTCTCTACCGCAAGTACTACAACGATGAAGTAAAGCGCCTCGGCATCTAGCTTCTCTGCTTGGTTGTTGCCACCTTCATCGTGTATTCTTCGAAGGTAGCCACCCGGCTGTTGTGGCGCTATGGTGTAACTGGTTAACACGTCGCCCTCTCAAGGCGAAGAGTTCGGGTTCGAGCCCCGATAGCGCTACCAAACTCCCTCAGAAACTTGTGTTTCAGCAAAGCTCTTCGCCCTGTGTGCGTTCAGCGCTGTGAGAGACTGCGGCCATGCAGGCTGATCGCAAGACGTTGATCGTCGGTGCCACCGGCCAGGTGGGCGCCGCGATGGTGCGGCACTGGTCCAGTGTTGCCGGAGCAGAGAGCGTGCTGCCCGCCGCACGAACCGCCTCCGCTGGATCGGTCCAGGTCGATTTGGAGGCGTTGACCTCTGTGGCGCAGGCAGCGGAGTTGCTCGACGGGCTTCCACTCGGGCCCGTGCTTTGCGTCGCCGGGTGGACCTATGTGGATGGCTGCGAGGCCGACCCAGCTCGCGCGTTCCAAGTCAATGCGGATGGCCCTGCCGCGCTGGCTGCGTACGCCCGCAGCCGCGATCTGCCGTTTGTGTACTACTCGACCGACTATCTCTTCGACGGCTCAGAAGCGAACCCCGGCCCCTACACCGAGCGCAGCTCACCCGCTCCTATCAATGTGTATGGTCGCAGCAAGCTGCAGGGTGAGCAGAGCGTGCTTGCGGCGCATCCGGATGCTCTGGTCATTCGAACGGCAGGCGTCTATGGCTACGACACGCAGGGCAAGAACTATCTCTACACGGTGCTGAAAACGCTCACGAAGGGCACAGAGCTTCGCGTGCCGGAGGACCAAGTTTCTACGCCGGCGTACAACGCCGATCTGGCGCGGGCCACCTATGTCCTGTTGCAGAACGCCGCCCGTGGTGTGTACCACGCATGCGGGCCCGACGTGCTTGGGCGGCTTGAGCTTGCCCGATTGATTGCTGCTGAGTTTGGGCTGGCTGACAGCCTGCTTGAAGGCATCTCGACCGCAACGATGAAGCAGCCGGCGTTGCGGCCGCTGCTGGCCGGCCTGGACTCTTCCAAGCTGCAGACCGAGTTTCCTGAAGCGAAGATGCGCGGCGTTCGTGACGCTATCTCGGATTGCAGGTCGCAACTCGGAGCCGCGATCCGGGCGTGGCAGGCGGAGTAACATAGACGGATGGCCGCCGTCGCAGAAAAGACCTTCTACATCGAAACCTTCGGCTGCCAGATGAACGCCCATGACTCTGAAAAGGTTATCGGCACACTGCAGCATGAGGGCTACCGCCGCGTCAAGAACGAAGAGGACGCCGGGCTGATTTTGTACAACACCTGCTCCATCCGCGACAAGGCGGAGCAGAAGGTCTTCCATCGCCTGAACGAGTACAAGCGCATGAAGGGCGAGGGTAAGCAGTTTGCCGTGCTCGGCTGCGTCGCCCAACAGGAAGGCGAGAAAATCTTCGAGCGTGCGCCGTACGTTTCACTGGTGAGCGGCTCTGCGTCGTACCGCAACCTGCCGCAGATGCTCGACCGTCTTGAAGCCGGCGAGCAACGCATCACCGGCCTGGACGACCGGCAAACCGAAGAGACCTTCGATACGGAGTTCACTGCGCGTTCCAATCCGCACCGCGGTTACATCACCATCATCGAAGGCTGCGACAAGTTCTGTTCGTACTGCGTGGTGCCGTACACGCGCGGTAAGGAGCGGTCCCGCTCGTCGGAGAGCGTGCTGGCCGAGGCGCGCCGCATGGCCGATGCCGGCTTCACCGACATCCAGCTGCTGGGTCAGAACGTCAATAGCTACCGCGATCCGCTAGGTGCAAAGACCTTCGCGGAGGTGCTCGCCTCCGTGGCCGGTCTTGCGGGTGTGCGCCGTGTGCGCTTCACCACCTCGCATCCGCGCGACTTCACGAAAGACATCGTAGACGTGATCGAGAGCATTCCCGAGGTCTGCGACCATGTGCACCTGCCAGTGCAGTCCGGCTCGTCCGCCGTGCTGAAGGCGATGCAACGTGAGTACACCCGCGACTGGTATCTGGAGCGCATCGGCTGGGTAAAAGGCGCGAAGCGCGAGATCAGCATGACGACCGACATCATCGTCGGCTTTCCGGGTGAGACTGAAGAGGATTTTGAGCAGACGATGAGCCTGCTGGACGTGGTTGGCTACGACGCTGTTTTTGCCTTCGCGTACTCGCCGCGGCCGAACACGCCCGCCATTGGCATGAGTGAGACCGTGCCGGAAGAGGTGAAGGCGGCACGCTTGCAACGCTTGATGGACGCGCAACGCGAGCGCCAACGCGTGAGCTATGGCAGGCACCTGGGTCAGGTAGTTGAGGTCATGGTGGAGGGCTACAATCGCCAGCGTGGTCAGATCACCGGACGCTCCACGCAGAATAAGACGGTGAACTTCACCACAACGCAGCCGATCTTGCCCGCGCTCGGCAGCTACGGAACGGTTCGCATCACGCAGACGTACCCGAATAGCCTTGTGGGCGAGGCAGTGCAGGCCGGCTAGCCCGGCGATCGGGGTTCTGCGATGCTTGATCCTCTGTTCGAACTCGTGCTCGATGTTGTCGGTGATGTCCTGCTGGAAGGAGTATATGAATGGCTAGCAAGACGCAGGGAAGTGACCCCTCTGAGGTTGAAGTCCGCATCCGCGGGCTCATGATGGACCCCGTCACGAGCATGCCCATGATCGTGCTGAAGGACATTGCAGGCGACGGCGTGCTTCCGATCTGGGTCGGCATCTTTGAGGCAAACGCAATCGCCATTGAGATCGAGAAGACGACGACACCAAGGCCGATGACGCATGATCTTCTGCGCAACGTGCTGCGTGGTTTCGACGCTCGCGTCACGCGCGTGGTCGTATCCGAGTTGCGCGAGGATACCTTTCACGCAGTCATTTGGATGGAGCGCAACGGCGAGGTGCTGACGATCGACGCTCGGCCCTCAGACGCGCTCGCGCTCGCCATGCGCTCGGATTGCCCGATCTACGTCAACCGCGCAGTGATGGAAGCGGCGCGCGCTTCAAATACCGCGCAGACCGGCGGTGGTTCTGACGAACTGCGCCGCTGGTTGGAAGGCCTGAACGACGACGATTTGGGCAAGTACAAGATGTAAGAGCTTCGCGCGCTTAGTTAGACCACCCGCAGAGCGAAGCCACTTCTTCTGCCCACCCTGCTTCGGTCTGCAACGGCGGCAGAGCAGCGCCTTGGAAACTGCCGCTAACGACATTACGGATTGCCTCTTGCAAAGCAGCACTCATCCGTTCAGGCCCGCCTTGCGCCACCGTAGCCCACGGTGTATCCAGCAGCACATCGCTCACGCCAGAGTCGCGGTGTACCAACACCGGAATGCCAGCCTGCAGCGCTTCAACGGCCGGGATGCCGTAGCCCTGCACCGCAGGCATGAGGAACAGGTGCGCCTCGTCATAGAGCGCGGCAAGCCGCTCGTCGGGCACGAAGCCGAGCATCTCAACACGGTTCTGCAGACCAAGCCGCGTCGCGAGCGAGCGCATGGCCTCGATCTGCGAGCCCTTTCCTGCAACGCGCAGACGCCAATTGACCGATGCGGAGAGCGGAGGTGCCGCCTGCTCAAGCGACGCGAGCGCCTGCAGCACCCAGTCGATGCGTTTGTTCGCCTCAATCCGGCTTACCGAGAGCAGGTTCAGCGTGCCTGCGAAGATGCGTGGCCGAAACTGGATCGTGTCCAGGCCGCCCATACGGACGATCTGAGCACGTACGCCAAAGTCCTTCCAGCACTCCTGCTTAAGGAACTCACTGGTGACGATCGTTATGCCGGCCGAGCGTAGACCTCGGCCGATCAGCCGGTTCGAAGCAGCAATGCGCAACTTGCCTTGCAGCGAGCGGTTACTTGCATCGCCCAGCAGCGCAGCGGTGTCGTGCATGAGCGTGGAGAAGCCCTTCAAGCCAGCAAGCGAGGTATGCAGGGCAGCCTGGTAGCCGGAAGCAAGGAAGCTACTCGCCGAGGCGTTCGCCACATACTGCCGCAGAGCGCGGACTTTGGAGAGGGCACCACCCGCAGGCTGCAGCTGGACGACGCGCAGCGGATGCGATGCGTGCCGCTCGATGCCGACCCTGTCGAAGTAGGTGACAAGCTCGCTCGATATGCCGTTGCGGTGGAGCCACCGCGAGAGTGCCAGCAGGCTTCGCTCTGCTCCGCCGAAGGCCTCGATCTCACCGGTGAATAACCGGACCGGCGCTGGTCCGCCCTCGGGGCTCATCGCTAAGCGCCAGCCATCTGACGGAGCAAAGGAAAGAACTCGGGAAAGCTGATCTGGGCAGCCTCGGCTCCCTGTATCTCGGTGTCGCCGGAAGCGCGCAGGGCGGCAATCGAGACGGCGTCCTTGAACCCCGGTATCACCAGGTAG
>CAXTJS010000046.1:4655-16396 GCA_964244605.1 uncultured Terriglobus sp.
TGGCGGCTGCCTCCGCGCCTTCGATGGCCGTGTCCCCTGTTGCGCGAAGGGCAGCCACGGCAAAGGCCATGGCGATGCGATGGTCGCCGCCGCTGTCGATCACGCCGCCATGCAGTGTCTGGTTGCCGGCAATGGACATGCCGTCCTCATGCTCGGTCACCTCGGCACCCATGGCGCGCAGGTTCTGCACCACCAGCGCGATGCGGTCGCTCTCCTTTACGCGGAGTTCCTTTGCATCGCGTATTTCGATGCCGGTTGCCGTATACGGCGCGATGGCGGCGAGCACGGGGAGTTCGTCGATCAGCTGCGCGCTCAGCGCGCCCGTGATCTGCGCACCCTTCACGACTGCGGAGCCGTTTGCCTGCATGGTGCCCATCAACTCGCCGTGCTTCTCCTCCAGGTTCAGCACCTGCAGCTTCAGGCCCATGCTTACCAGCACATCAAGCAGGGCAGAGCGCGACGGGTTCATGCCAAGGTCGTCAAAGACGACCTGTGCGTCCGGGAAGAGAAGGGCCGCGCACAGGAAGAAGGCTGCGGAGCTCAGATCGCCCGGCACCGTCGCATCGATGGCGCGAAGCTTCTGCCCGCCGGCGATCTCGATGCCCTCCGGCCCACGCTCCAACTCCGCACCAAAGGCTCTTAAGGCGTGCTCGGAGTGGTCGCGGGTGCGCACACCTTCGCTGATCAACGTCGTACCCTCGGCCTGCAGTCCAGCAAACAGCACGGCGGTCTTCACCTGCGCAGAGGCAATCGGCGTCGCAAAGCGGATCGCCTGAAGCGGGGCGCCGTGCATCGTCATGGGCGCGTGGCCGTCGGTGAGGTCGATGCGCGCACCCATCTGCGACAGCGGTCCGCGAATGCGCTCCATGGGCCGTGCGGAGAGCGATGCGTCGCCCGTGAAGGTGAAGTCCCCGGGGTGCGGCGCAACCAGCCCGGCGAGCATGCGCATGGTGGAGCCGGAGTTGCCGCAATCCAGAGCTTCGCGCGGCTGGCGGAAGCTGCCGCCGACTCCGGTGACGGTTGTGGTCGCCCCATCGTGCGCGACGGTCGCACCAAGCTGCGCCATGCAAGCAAGCGAGCTATGCGGGTCGGCACCCGTTGAGAAGTTCAGCAGCCGCGACGTGCCCTCCGCGAGGCCGGCCAGCATGGCGTATCGGTGCGAGATGCTCTTGTCGCCGGGCAGGCGAACGCTGCCGCGAAAGGTGCGTGCGGGTGAAACAACTTCGGTGCGAGAAGCTTCGTGAGGCATCGCTACTCAGGGTATCGCAGAGGCCATGCGCTACCGCACGCGAAGGATCACCAAAGTCTCATCATCGAAGTGCTCGGTGCCGTCCTGAAAGGCATTCACGGCGTCGAGCACAGCGGCGACGGCAGCTTCTGCGCTTTGCGGAGCGGTAGTCTCCAAGGTGCTGCAGATGCGGTCCGTGCCGAACATGTCGTGCGTGCGGTTCTCCGCATCCGCGATGCCGTCCGAGAAGAAGACGATCAGGTCACCCGGTTCCGTGGTGACGGTAAACTCCTCGTAGCTGACACCGGGAAATAGCCCGAGCGGGAAGCCCTCTGCCTTGATCTCCCGCACAGTGGCCCGGCCATCCTGTTGAGACAGCACCATCGGCTGCACTGAGCCCGCATTGGCGATCTGCAGCGTTCGCGTGTTGTCGTCCCAGATGGCAAAGAGCATGGTGACGTATTGTGAGTCCAGGCGACGCTCCTGTAGCTGAGTGTTGAGCGCCGCAAGCATGGCAGCCGGTGCAAGCTTGCTTGCCGCAAGCAGCCGCAGAATCCCGGTGACCAATGCAGCGTAGAGCGCCGCCGGAGCAGCTTTGCCGCTTACATCGCCCAGTGCGATGGCGACGCGCCCCGGTCCGTACGGGATGAAGTCGTAGACGTCACCTCCGATGGAGCGCGCAGGTAGAAAGCGTGTGGCGAACTCCGCATGCGGCAGCGACTCGGGCGGCGGCGGTAGGAGCCGCATCTGGACGTCGCGCGCCATCTGCAGATCGCGCTCGAGCCGCTGTTCTTCCTCGAAGATGCGTTCGTAGAGCCGGGCGTTTGAGATGGCGATGGCAATCTGGCCGGCTAGCGTGGTGAGCGTCCGCTGATGGTCGTCGTTGTAGTAGTTAACCCGCGTGTGCTCAAGATCCAGCACGCCGATGACGCGTCCCTTGTAGAGCAGCGGAACCGCCAACTCCGACCGCACATCGGCATTCACCGCGACGTAGCGGGGATCTTTGCGCACGTCCGGCGCAAGCACGGGCTGCCGAAGTTGCGCAGCGCTGCCAATGAGGCCAAGGCCGTACACAGCCCCGCGCTCGCGGCGTACACGCTCTCCAAAGCGCGTCGAGAAGCGGTGCTCAAACTGTTGGGTGCGGTCGCTCCAGAGCAGGATGGTGAACATCTGAAAATCGACCACACGCTTCAGCAGCGTGCCGATGCGCTCCAGAAGATCGTCAAGATCGAGGATGCTCGTGATCTCGCTGCTGATCTCACCCAGTACGGTGAGCGTTTGCGCCTGGCGTGAGACGCGCGTGTAGAGCCGTGCATTCTCCACAGCGATGGCCATGCGTGATGCCACTAGTTCCAGCAGGCGCTGCTGATCCGGCGTGAACGCCGCAATCTGCTCCGACTCCAGGTCGATCACGCCGATGACCCTGTTCTTCACGATGAGCGGCACGGCCAGTTCCGACCGCACCTCAGGGTTGGCATTGATGTATGCGGGCGCGTTGCGCACGTCGTCAACCAGCACAGACCGGCGCAGCTCTGCCGCCTGCCCGACGATCCCTTTTCCTTGGCGAATGCGGGTGCGCTCTACCTCGGGCGCGTGGCCGATCTGGAAGCGCATCCACAGCTCGTGCGTGCGTTCGTTGATCAGCAGGATGGCGAAGATGCGGTAGTCGACCACGGCGCGCACCAGCTCTGCCACGCGCAGCATCAGCGTCTGCAGGTCGAGCGTGGTGTTCAGTGCGTCCGCTAGCCGGGACAGGAAGTCTACGTGCGGCATGGTGTTCACCGCTTCCGGAATGCTTACCCGAGGAGGCCGGCGCAGGTGCGAGGCACGCACGGCGCTTTCATCAGCGGGCCGGTAGTCGCCCTCGAATTCGACACCGGCCGGATGCACCAGGCCCTCCGTCGCATGCACCTCCGAGACCCCGGACGTATGCGCTTCCGTGGTGATGACGATCTCGGGTTGAGGGAGGATCTCCGCCAAGGTGCGCCTGCGCTCCGTCCCGGATCAGTAGCTGCTTGCGGCGGTGTGGTTAGCGACGCCGCCAAGCTCACGCACAATGGCGACGCTCGCGCTTGCGCCGATACGGGTTGCACCTGCCTTCAGCATCGACGTGGCGTCCGCCAGTGAGCGGATGCCGCCGGAGGCCTTCACGCCGCAACGTTCACCTGCCACACTGCGCATCAGCGCGATGTCCTCGACGGTAGCACCGCCGGTCGAAAAGCCTGTGCTGGTCTTGAGGAAGTCTGCCCCGGCTGAGACGGCGATCTCCGACGCGCGGAGCTTTTCGTCGCGCGTGAGCAGTGCCGTCTCAAGGATCACCTTAACAATGCCGCCCGCGCCGTGAACCGCCTGCACGACGTAGGCAATCTCATCACGAACTTGCTCGAAAAGGCCGCTTTTGAGGAAACCGACGTTCAGCACCATATCCACGTCATGGGCACCGGCGCGCGTAACGCGCTCGGCTTCGTCCCGCTTTGACGTGGCAAGGGATGCGCCGAGCGGGAAGCCGATGACCACACCCACGGGTACGCCGGTGCCGGCCAGCGACTCCGCCGCCGTTGGCACCCAGCATGGGTTCACCATGGCACAGGCGAACTTGTACTCCGCCGCTTCGGCGCATAGCTGCAGCACCTGCGAACGTGTCGCCTCCGGCTTTAGCAGCGTGTGGTCGAGCACCCTTGCCAGGGCCTGCGGACCGCTGAGTGCTTCCCTTGTGTATTGGGCTGCGGCGACGGAAATGAGTGCGCTCATGCGGTCTGGTTCTCCTAACGGCGACGCCGTTCATTCTACTTGCGCGGTGCAGCGGCATGAGCCGATGTTCTGCGGCAAAGTGCGTCGGGTATCCTTGTGGCATGCCCATCGATCCGATTGCACTGACGCGAACGCTCGTCGACATCGAATCGACAACCTACCGGGAAGGCCGTTGCGGCGCGTTTCTGGCGGAGTACCTTGCCGGTCTCGGCTACGATGTGGAACGCCAGCCGGTACAGCAGCCGGAGCTGTCAGAGGACGCAGGCGACGAGCACGGACGCTTTAACGTCTATGCGCGCCTGCCGGGAACCTCACCCACCGTCACGCTCTCCACGCACTTCGATACGGTGCCGCCGTACTTTCCGTCCAGCGAGGACGATACCTACGTTTACGGCCGCGGCTCTTGCGACGCGAAAGGGATCCTTGTGTCGCAGATCGCCGCGGCGGAGAAGCTGCGTGCGAACGGAACGCCTGTCGGCATGCTGTACGTCGTCGGCGAGGAGCGGGACTCCGCCGGAGCCAAGGTGGCCAACGCCGACGGGCATGGCTCGAAGTATCTGATCAACGGCGAGCCTACCGAGAACCGGCTCGCCCTCGCCACCAAAGGAGCACTGCGCGTCGTGCTTACGGCTGGTGGCAAGATGGCGCACTCGGCCTATCCGGAGCTGGGTGACTCGGCCATCGACAAGCTCGTGTCGGTGCTGCATGACCTGCAATCCACAGAGCTGCCGGTCGATCCAGAGATCGGCCCATCGACCTTGAACGTCGGCCTGATCTCTGGTGGACGGGCACCAAACGTCATCTCCGACGCCGCTGAGGCGCACCTGCTGATCCGGCTGGTCGGTCCCTCTCAGGATGTCAAGGATGCCATTGAGCGCGTGATCGCCGGGCGCTGCACGGTGGACTACAAGCTTGAGCTCGCAACCGTAAGGATGAAGCGGATTGAGGGCTGGGAGACGATGATCGCCAAGTACGCAACGGACATCTCCTCGCTCACAAACTGGGGCGAACCGCTCCTGCTCGGTCCCGGAACGATCCACGTCGCGCACACGCCAGACGAGCGCGTTCTGAAGTCCGAGTTACTCGGCGCAGTCGACAAGTACGCAGAACTCGCCGCCTCGCTGATGTAAGAAGCAAACCTATCCGATTACTTTGGCCCTAACTTTCTATAGGGCCAAAGGCCCGGTTCATACCAGCCTAGGCCGCAGGCCTAGGTCTTTGTAGGCAGCGATGACTGAGCGCTGTAGGCGCGACTTATAAGTCTGAGCCACCATGCCCCCTATCTTTGCTTTCGGATGACGACCACTGCCGTCGCGCAAACAAGCGTCACAGCCCCAAGAAGAATCAGAATGGCGGTACGGTAGCTTGCCTGCACCGCAGGATTCGTCTGCGCGACGTTGTCACGGCATTGGCTGCAGCCCTGAGCCCTCAGCGAAGTGCAAGGCAGCAGCAGAACGAGGACTAGAATGAGCGCCCATGCGGCGGATCGAAGCGTAAGCCTACTGGCCATACACAAGCAGTGCGAACAGGAAGATCCAGAAGATGCCCATGCTGTGCCAGTACCAGGCAGAGCAATCCACAAGAATCTGACGCGACTCCAGCGAACGCACCGTCTGCATGCCGACCAGTGCCGCGATCATGAAGGCGATGCCGAGCAGGAGATGCAGCCCGTGCGTGCCGGTGATCAGGTAAAAGAAGTGCGAGGAAGGATTGTCCGCGAAGTAGACGCGCTGCAGCCTGAGCTGTGACCACGCGACAAGCTGCCCCCAAACGAATAAGGCGCCCAGCAGGATGGATGCCGCCAGCCAGGGAATCACGCGCTTGCGTGTCGGCCGGCCAAGTCCGAGCCACTCCTCAAGCGCGTCCATCTCGCGAAAGATACCGCGCCGGGCCAACTCCACCGTCACGGACGACAGCAGAAGCACGGCCGTATTAATCCACAGGATCGAGGGAATGGAGATCGGCAGCCACGGGTTGATCCAGCGGTTGTAGGCGTCGAAATGCCCTGAGTGTTTCGAGACGAAGAAGGCGCTGACGATTGCAATGAAGAACATCAGGTCGCCGCCCAGCGCGAAGAAGACGCCTAGGCGGTACTGCTGCAGGCGTTCGCGCGGTCCGCGGCTGCCCTGCGGCTGGTTATGCCAGTTGTCGTTATCGCCACCGCCGCCGGTATGCTTCTCGTCGATAGGCGGACGCCGCCCGCCACCCGTATCGCCCTCATCGTAGCGGCTTGCCGGTCGCTGCTCGACCTCACCGGGATGGAGAATTGCTGGCAAAGGCGCGGCCTATCGCGATACTACTCCGGCACCGGCTCGGCTGCCCACTGCGGCAGGAACTGGTCTTCACCGGTAATCGGAGAACGGTAGTGGCAGGGGTCGCGATGGCAGATTGTGTCGTGTTCGCGGTCAGGTGGAGCCCACTCCATGGTCGTTGCGCGCCACGGATTCGGCTCGGCAGCGGCACCGCGACGCAGCGACCAGACCACGTTCCATACCCATAGCAGCTGCCCAGCCGCCAGCAGCACTGCGCTTGCGGTGATGTGCTTCTCCAGCGGCAAGGTGCCAAGCACCAGCGCGCCGGCGGTGCCCGCGATGCCGGTCAGCTGCGAGTAGTGGCGCGGCTCCCCGGCAAGGCCGGTCAGGTGCATGGGCAGAAAGGTGTTGTAGGCGAAGAAGAGCGTCCACCAGAAGTGGACCTTGCCGAGCGTTTCGCCGAGCAAGCGGCCGGTTACCAGCGGAAACCAGTACGCAATCCCTGCGAAGATGCCGAAGATCGCTGCCATGGCCATGATCAGGTGAAAGTGCGCGACCACGAAGAAGGTGTTGTGCAGGTAAGCGTCCAGCGCGGGCTGCGCAAGGATCGGCCCGGTAACGCCACCCGCAACGAACACGGAAACAAACCCAAGCGCCCACAGCATGGGCGTCTGCAGCCGCGGCCGCGATCGCCACAGGATCACCAGCCAGTTCAGCACCTTCGCGGTCGAGGGAAGCGCGATGGCGATGGTCGTCAGCTCGAACGCCGTACCGGCAAATGGATTCAGGCCGGCGACGAACATGTGGTGTCCCCACACGGCGATGCCAAGGCCGCCGATCAGCAGCGTCGTCGCGATCATCATCCGGTAGCCGGGGATGCGGCGTTCGGTGAAGTTGCCCAGCAGCATCGTGACCAGGCCCATGCCGGGCAGGATGGCGATGTAGACCTCGGGGTGCCCGAAGAACCAGAAGAGATGCAGCCACAGCAGCGGCGAGCCGTCGCCGTGCCGATGGATCACGGTTCCGTTGACCCACTGCACCGAGGGCACGAAGAACGCCGTGCCGAAGTGCCGGTCGCAGAAGAGCAGCGTGAGCGCGGCAAACAGGACCGAGAACACCAGCACCGTGAGCAGCGCAGCCGTAAGCCATCCCCACACCGTCATGGGTAGCCGCTGCCAGCTCATACCCTCGCAACGGCAGCGCACAACCGTCACGATGGTGTTCACCGCTCCCAGCGTGGACGCGATGCAAAAGATTGCGAGCGACAGCATCCACGTGTCCATGCCGAGCGCCTGGCCGGGGCCGGCATCAGGCAAAACCGAGAGCGGCGGGTAGGCGGACCACCCACCAATCGGGCCGCCGCCCGGCACCAGAAAGGCCGCAAGCAGCACAAGCAGGGCAAGCCCGGTCAGCCAGAAGCCTGCCGCGTTGACCAGCGGCAGCGCCATGCGGCGCGAGCCGATCTGTTCCGGCAGGACGAGGTTGGCGAAGCCCGACTGCGGCGCGACCGTTAGCACAAAGAAGACCATCAGCGTGCCGTGCAACGTCACATAGGCCAAGTACTGCTCCGGTTGCAATACGCCCAGCAACGGCATCACGAGATCGGGCCAGACGCGGTGAATGCGCATGGCCAGCGAAAGGACCGTGCCCGCGCCCACCGCCAGCAGCGCAATGGCCAGGTAGCCAAGGCCGAGCAGGCGATGCTGCACCCAGCGCGAGTCGGTTTGGACCGAGGGCTTTGCCGATGCTTGCCGGCTCTGCGGCGTCATGGCGTTGCGGCCTGCATGCTTGCTTGCTGACGCATCCATGCGGTAAAGGCGTCAGCTGGAAGCACCCGAAGCACGGCCTGCATGCGATAGTGGCCCGTGCCGCACACCTGCGTGCACAGCACCGCGTAGTCGCCGGGTGCCGTCGCGGTGAAGTGGACGTGAAACGTCTGCCCCGGCAGCGCGTTCTGCTTGAGGCGCAGGGCGGGTACCGCGAAGCCGTGAATCACGTCGAGAGCGCGAAGCCGCAGGTCGATCTCGCGGCCAGCGGGCAGCACAAGCATCGAGCGGACGAGGTCGTCGCGGCCGCGCTCATCCGCCGGATCAAGCCCAAACGGATTGCCAGCACCGGGCTCCACCATCTCGGGCCTGGTATTGCCGAAGGCCGCGTCACTTCCTGGATAGCGAAAATACCAGGCAAACTGCATGCCCAGCGCCTCCACCTGCATCGCCGCCGGATCGGCTCCGCTGTAACGCTGCGCCGCCCAGAGCCGTTCCGACCGGATCGCCAGCGTGAAGAAGAGCGTCGCAAGCAGGGCGAGCGGGATCAGCTCATAGCGCCAGCGCCGATGCGTAAGCGGCTGTGGTGCCCGGCGCAGCAGGAGACCCGCGAACAGGACGAGATGTGCCAGCACAAGCAGAGACGCGAAGATCGAAAGATTGAGCGTTAGCAGCCCGTCAAGCGCCGGGCCGTGCTGTGCCGCGTCAACGGGCAGAGGCCATGCTGCCATACCGCCCTACTTCCGCACCATGTCGAGAAAGAGCTGGTGCACGCGCGTGTCGCGTGAGAGCTCGGGGTGAAAGGTTGCGGCGAGCAGATGTCCCTTGCGAACCAGCGTCGGGCTGCCATCGCGCTCCGCCAGCGTCTCAACACCCTCACCCGTGGTGGTGATGCGAGGCGCGCGGATGTAGACCATCTCCAACGGGCCGCCGGGCAGTACCGTATCGGTTTCAAGGATTCGGGAGTCGTTCTGGCGACCGTAGGCGTTGCGCTCGACCGTGATGTCGAGTGCGCCAAGGGACCGCTGTTCCGGGTTCCGCACGTGTGTTGCGAGCAGGATCGCACCGGCACACGTGCCGAAGGTTGGCTTATGCTGCACAAACTCCTGCAAGGCATCGAAGAAGCCGCCGCGCTCCAAATGCTTGAGAAAGGTGGTCGACTCACCGCCGGGGATGATCAGCGCATCGACTCCGCCTAACTGCACCAGCTTGCGCACAAGTACAGTCTGAGCACCGATCTCACGTAGCCGCTCCGCATGCGCTTCAAACGCGCCCTGCAGCGCGAGAACACCAACAACCGGAGCGCTGTTCGTGGGCGGGTTGGCGGCATCATCCACAATTCAATTCTATGCCGCCGGTCTGGCTGCATTCGAAGTGGGTGCGGTATTCGTGTTGCGTAAAGCAGAGAGAGGCAGCATGCGCGGCCTCTCTCTGGTCAAGTCGTTTGATCTACCAGCCGCGCGTCTGCATCAGCTGCGATTCTTCGATTGCCGCGGCAGCCAGACCCTTCATGCTGCCCAGCACCGCTTCCGATGCTTCGGCGACGATCTTGGGATCGTTGTAGTGCAGCGTCGCGAGCACGATTGCCTTGGCGCGTGAGACAGCCTCGGCACGCTCGTCTGGGACACGGTACTGGCCGATGTCGCTCTGGGTACAAAGGCCGATCTCGGCATCCATCTTTGTCCAGGCATCCACGTCCAGCGGCACCGCACCGTCTTTCATGAAGATGCCGGAGCCGACAAAGACGGTCTCCGCGCCGAGCTGCATCATCAGGGCTGCATCAGCAGGTGTGGCGATGCCGCCAGCGGAGAAGTTCGGCACCGGCAGCTTGCCTGCCTTGGCGACCATACGGACGAGCTCGTAGGGTGCCTGCAGGTTCTTCGCAGCCGTGTAAAGCTCTTCATCGCCCAGCACGGTAAGCGCGCGAATCTCGCTGACGATGGTGCGCATGTGCTGCACGGCATGCACCACGTCGCCCGTACCCGGCTCGCCCTTGGTGCGGATCATCGCCGCGCCCTCTGCGATGCGCCGCAGGGCTTCGCCCAGGTTCTTGGCACCGCAGACGAACGGTGTCGTGAACTGATGCTTGTCGATGTGGTACTTCTCGTCGGCTGGCGTCAGCACCTCGGACTCGTCGATGAAGTCGACGCCGAGCGACTCAAGCACCTGTGCCTCGGCAAAGTGGCCGATGCGCGCCTTCGCCATCACCGGGATCGACGAGACGCCGATGATCTCCTTGATGAGCTTGGGGTTCGCCATGCGGGCGACGCCGCCCTGCGCGCGGATCATGGCGGGAACGCGCTCCAGCGCCATCACGGCAACAGCGCCGGCTTCTTCCGCGATGCGCGCCTGTTCTACGCTCATCACGTCCATGATGACGCCGCCCTTCAGCATCTCTGCGAGGCCGGTCTTGAGGCGAAGCGTTTGCGGGGCGTAGTTGCCGTTCGTAGAAGCGTCTGCCATGACTCGTGGACTCCTTAGCTGAGGTGTGCGCCGGCCTGCGAAGAATGCGGCAAAGCGGCTGGTGAGACAACGTGGCCAGAAGCGGCCAGAACTTGCCTAGGACGGCCAGTTTAGCAGTGAACGCGCGGCAAGACGAGCAGATTCGGCGGCTACTGGAAGACCGCGCCCGCCCGTTGATGGGGCACAAGTGGCGTTGCTGCGTACTGTCGAACGACGGTGCAGACCGCGTCGCCAAAGCGGCTCGCCCAGTCTGGCGTGATGCCCTGTACCTGTTGCAGTTCCATGACGCTGAGTGGTGCGGCCTGAACAATCGTCTTGACTGTTGCGTCGATCAGCAGCGTGAACGGTGTCACACCCTGACGCTTGGCCTCGTGCATACGCCACACCTTTAACGCATGCTCCATGCCGCCGCTCGCAGCAGAAGGTGTCGTTGCCGCGGCAGGCGGCGCAATCGGCTGATGAGGAGCGACCACAATGCGGTCTGATTTCAGCACTCCTACTGGCGCAGCTGAGGGTGCGCTCGCGCCTGTGACGCGGGTCCTGCGCAGGTCGCAGATTGCCTTACCCCAGCGCTCGACTTTGGCCTTGCCCAACCCATGCACCTGCAGCAGATCTTCTTCCGTCCGCGCTCCTTCCAGCACGATGCCGCGCAGAACGCGGTCGCCGAAGACGCAGAAGGCAGGCTGCTTCAGCTCAGCCGCTACCTCTTTGCGCCATGCGCGCAGAGCGCCTTCGAACTGCTTCTGCTCTTCGGTGAGCGGATGCATCTCGCGCTCGTCCGCTTCTGCTTTGCGCACCGGCTTCCTGGCTGCAGCCGGGCGCTCGCGCGAAGGCCGGCCCGCGTTGGCCATCTCCGCATCACGCAGTTGCACGCCGACGAGGCTTTCGCCATCGTCGACCTCTCGTCCCTCATGGGTGATCACCGCTTTGCGGTAGGCAATCTCGCGACCATCCTCGGCGCGGAAGGTGGCCGACTCGATCGTCAGGTAACCTGCACGGCAGAGCGCGTCGAGCAGCGTGTCCAACTCTTTGCGGTCGATCTGCTGCTTTGGGTAGAGATCGCCGTGCAGCTTGCCGGTGGACTTGCTCGGCACCTTGCTGAGTTCGCGCAGAACGCGGCGCATCTCGCGCTCCTCATCTGCCGTAGGTTCGCGAAATGGCTGCGCCAGAGCGCGTTCCGGCGAGCAGAAGTCGCACAGGCCGCAGGTGCGGCTGGAGTCGGAGCGGTCGCCGAAGTGGCGGATGAGCGCGGCCATACGGCACTCCGCACCGCCGGCGAAG
>CAXTJS010000047.1:0-11839 GCA_964244605.1 uncultured Terriglobus sp.
CAGGATTCATCCGCGCCAAGATGGAGGACGGCAGCTGGACGCCGAACTTCGATCCACGGGCCACGGGTCACACGAAGAAGTACCGCGACTACACCGAGTCCAACGCGTGGCAGACGACCTTCTTCGCGCAGCACGATGCCAAGGGCTACATCGAGACCTTCGGCGGCCGCGACCCGTTCACCAAGAAGCTTGATGCGCTCTTCGAGGCAACGCCCGGCGTCAGCAACGAAGAGGTGGTGGACATGTCCGGCTACATCGGCCAGTACGTGCACGGCAACGAGCCCAGCCACGCCATCACCTTCCTTTACACCTACGCCGGCCAGCCGTGGAAGACGCAGCAGCGCGTGCGCCAGATTCTGGACACGCTCTACCACAACGACTTCGACGGCCTCAGCGGCAACGAGGACTGCGGCCAGATGTCGGCCTGGTACGTAATGAGCGCCATGGGTCTCTACGCCGTGGACCCGGTCAGTGCGACGTACGTCCTGATCGCGCCGGTCTTCGACCACATCCGCATGCGTGTGGGCGAGGGCCGCGAGCTGGTCATTGAAGCCACGCGTTCCGCGCCAACCGACACCTACGTCCAGTCCGTGAAGCTGAACGGCAAGCCGCTCGACCGGCTCTGGGTCCACCACGAGGACTTGGTCAAAGGCGCACGCCTGCAGTTCGTCCTCGGGCCCGAACCGAACAAGCAACTCGGCGTCGACACAGCCGTAGCACCACCCTCCCTGACCGCGTAACCACGATGGGTGCCCCACCTTCGCGACAGCTCCATCGTCGCTAAGGTGGGTTGTGCGCCTACTCCGCAACTCGAAACCTCCACATAGAGGTGTAGGTGTGACCCATGTCCCGCGTTTGGGACATGGTTTGCCTAAGTTCTCCCATGTCCGCAAATCCGGGACATGGGCCCCTCATATCTGCTCTTGCAAACTCGAGCGAAGCAAGAGAGTACAGACATGCTCCTGTAAACTCGGAAGAACCCACAGGAGCACGTCGTCCGCATGCCCGCAGAGGCGCACCCCGCCCTCACCTTTCAGCAAATCCTCTTCGCACTCCAGAGCTTCTGGGCGGAGCGCGGCTGCGTCTTGCAGCAGCCCTACGACGTGGAGGTGGGGGCCGGCACCATGAGCCCCGACACCTTTCTGCGCGTGCTCGGCCCCAGGCCTGTGCGCATCGCCTACGCGCAGCCCTCGCGCCGGCCCGCCGACGGCCGCTACGGCGAGAACCCGAACCGCCTCTACAAGCACACGCAGTTTCAGGTGGTGCTGAAGCCGCCACCGGCCAACATCCAGGACCTCTACCTGCAGAGTCTCGAGGCCATCGGCATTGTGCTCGCCGACCATGACATCAAGTTCGAAGAAGACAACTGGGAGTGGCCCGTCGGCGGTGCCTGGGGCGTTGGCTGGCAGGTCATGATGGACGGCCAGGAGATCACGCAGTTCACCTACTTCCAGCAGTGCGGCGGGCTGGACCTGGACCCGATCAGCGGCGAGATCACCTACGGCCTTGAGCGGCTCGCACAGTTCCTGCAGGACGTCGACTCCATCTACGAGATCGTATGGGCGCGCGAGCCCGACACCGGCCGTGTCACCACCTACGGCGACATCCGCCTGCCAGAAGAGCAGCAGTTCTCCGCGTACAGCTTCGACTACGCCGACGTGGACAAGCTCTGGCTACACCTGAACACCTATGAGGCCGAATGCCTCGCCCTTCTGGAAGCGGCCAAGACCCTGCAGCAACCGTCGGTCGGGACAGGTTTGGGCTTAAGCCCAGACCCGGAGGGAGGTCCGGGCTTTAGCCCGGACAATCAACAGCATGCAACCACTGCGGCTTTAGCCGCGGAGGTACTGCGCCTCAAACGCTTTCCCGTGCTCGGAGCCTACGAACTCGCGCTGAAATGCTCCCACCTCTTCAACAATCTTGACGCGCGCGGAGCCATCTCCGTCACGGAACGCGTTGGCGTGATGGCGCGCATCCGTACGCTCATCGTGGGCGTCGCAAAGGCTTACGCCGCGCAGGGAGAACGTCTTGCGATGCTTGCCTCAGTGGCAGAGGAGATCGTGAATGGCTAAGCTCATTCCGGGCATCCCAGGAGGCCCGTCGGCCTCGTTTCTTTTTGAGCTCGGCTTAGAGGAAGTTCCCGCACGCATGCTCGCCGACGGCCAAGCCGAGCTATCGCGAAGAGTTGGAGAGATGCTCTTACGCGAGGGCCTCGTTCGAAGAGAAAGTCCAATACAAAGCTTCTCCACGCCTCGTCGCCTCGCCGTCTTAGTTCATGGCGTGGCCTTGCAACAGGCCGATGCGGAAGAAGAGCTCACCGGTCCGCCAGTCAAAGCAGCCTACAAAGACGGACAGCCAACCGCCGCCGCGCATGCCTTCGCCAAGAAGGCGGGCGTCGCGGTCGAAGCGTTAAAGACCGTCACCAACGCCAAGGGTGAGTACCTCGCCGCAACCGTGCGGCATGCCGGTAAGCCGGCTTCTGAAGTCATCGCGGCGGAGCTGCCGCGCGAGATCGCAGCGATCTACTGGGCCAAGAACATGTACTGGCGCACGGGCAAGCCGGAGCGCTTTGTGCGGCCCGTGCAGTGGCTGCTCGCCCTGCTTGACGCCGATGTCGTTCCCGTGGAGTGGGGCGGTCGCACCGCGAGCAACGTGACGTATGGCCATCGCGTGCTGCACGGCGGTTCGCCAGTTGCGATTGCCACGCCGGCTGCCTACGCCGAAACGCTGCTAGAGGCAAAGGTCATCGCCGGCGTGGAAGTGCGCCGCGAGAAGATCCGCAAAGCCCTAGACCGCGTGACGCGAGAAGTGCCGGAGGCGCGCTGGCGCGAGGACCACCCGCTCGTCGACAAGGTCACGCACATGACGGAGTGGCCGTCCGTGATCCTCGGCAGCTTCGAAGCCGACTACCTGCGCCTGCCCGAAGAGGTGTTGGTGACGGTCATGCGCGACCACCAGAACTACTTCGCCGTCGAGGGCAAAGACGGCAAGCTGCTGCCGCACTTCCTCGCCGTACTCAACACGGAGCCGGACGAGCGGGCCGCTGGCATCATCCGCCACGGCAACGAGCGCGTGCTGCGTGCACGCTTCAACGACGCAGCCTTCTTCTACGACTTCGACCAGCGCACGCCGTTGCAAGACCGCACGGCGCTGTTGGAGAAGGTGACCTTCCAGCGCGATCTCGGCAGCTACGCAGCCAAGACAGAGCGTGTACGCGCCATCGCAAACACGCTGGGCAGGCACGCTCAACAAGCCGGGAAGAGCATCAATCTTGCCGCGCTTGATCGCGCAGCGCTGCTCGCGAAGACCGATCTGACGACCGAGCTCGTGAAGGAGTTCACCGAGCTGCAGGGCATCGTCGGCGGCCTGTACGCAACGGCTCAGGGCGAGCCGACAGCAGTAGCCGACGCGATCTACGACCAGTACCTGCCGGCGTCGATGGAGGACAGCATCCCGCGCTCCCCTGAGGGCGTTCTGCTCTCGCTCGCGGACAAGATCGATACCGTAAACGGCATGTTCGGCCTAGGCCTGCAACCAACAGGATCGAAAGACCCTTTCGCCCTGCGCCGCGCCGCCAATGGCATCATCAAGATGCTCGCGGAGAGCACACTGCCGCTCACCCTCGGCGATGTCGCATCGGCACCGGAGCCCGCACATGCCGACACGGTGCTGCCCTTCCTGAGCGAGCGGTTGGAGTGGTACCTGCGCGAAGTACGCGGCAGCGCCTACGACGTGGTCAACGCCGTGATGGCGACCCGCCCCGAGGACGTGCGCGACGCCATGAGCCGCGTGGATGCCGTCACCTCCGCGCGTGAAACGGACGACTTCACCGCCATCAGCGCCGCCTTCAAACGTATGCGCAACATCGTGGAGCAAGCCCGGCAAAAGGGTGAAGTCTTCGCCGCTCCGCATGATGTACAAGCCGCGCTGTCGCACGATGCCGAGAAGGCGCTGGCCCAAGACGCCACCACGCGGGCCGCGGCCGTGGAGCAGATGCGCAAGGAGGGTAACTATGACGGCGCGCTTCGCTCCATCGCGGAGATGCGGCCAGCCGTGGACGCCTTCTTCGACAACGTCATGGTCATGGCCCCCGAGCCGGATCTGCGCGCAGCACGCCTCGGCCTCTTGCAGCAGATCGTGAAGGACTTTACGCGGATCGCTGACTTTTCGCAGATCGTCGCGGGTGACTAGAGGTTCTTCGCCTGCCCGATTGGTCCCAGGTGCGTGTGGTCGAAGCTGGTGCTGTATTTCAATCCGTATCCGACCGACCGGTCCAGTGCGATGTGTGCGATCCAGATTAGCGCGAGGGGCAGTATTGCTGGCCGCAGTGTGAAACCTGCAAGCAACAGCGCCACTGGACCGATGTAGCTGTGCACAGCGTCGTAGCCGATGCTTCCGGCACGCGGGTTGATGAGGTAGATCAGAAAGCTGAGATCCGGCACGAGAAAGAGAACGGCAAACCATAGCCAACGGCCGTGAACCGCATGAAAGCCGAGAAGTGCGGCCACCAGCATTGCCAGTGCCTCAAGCCGCAGAGTGGCCAGTACTCTACCCTTCGCGAAGCCGTCAAGCTGCTTCTTCGGCGTTTTCATTAGTTCACCCGCTGCAAGGTGGCGATGAGCTTCTCGGCGAGCGGCTCGCCAGATTCCGTCCAGAGTAGACGCGAACTGATGCCGCAGTGCTTCTCCACGGAGAGCACAAACGCCAGCAGCTTCTCCACGTTCTGCTTCACGCGCTCCGTACCCACTCCATCCAGGTCCTCGTCCTCTTGCACCCACGGCGTGTCCAGTCCGAAGTCGATGCGGATGTGGCCGTTCTGCTCGTAGGAGCCGGCGTCGAACTCCGGTCCGAAGCCGATGACCTTTACCGTCCCAACCTCAAGCCGCCATGTGGAGTCGAGCCCTTCTGCAGCGTCTTCGGGCTGCCAGAGCTGCCACTTGGCCTCGAACTCATAGGCCATGTCGTCATGTAGTTGTTCCGTCGCTTCGGCGACCGCGTTGGATGCGAGTGAGTCATCCGTTGCTTCCGCGCGTTTGTCCACGACGTAGATGCGCTGGTACGTCGGCGATTCGTTCCAGCCAAACGGGATGGTGCTGGCGACAGACACGCGCGGGTTGCCGGCGACCTTTGCGAACTGCTCAAGCACCGCGGTGAGCTTCTGCGGCAGAGCGGCGAGGCGGAAGTTAGGGAACCACAGGCTGAGATAGAGCTGATCGGACATGCTGGGATTGGATGCGCCGGTGAGAAGATAGCTGCAGCATGCAGGCAGCGCGACATTGAGTACCGAGGGCAGACCAGTACGCGGACGTCGCGGTCGCGTTGTTCGTCTGCGCCGCTGGCTGCTCGGCATCGCCGTCGTCTTAATGGTGCTGCTTGCGTCCTTCATTGGCTATGCACGGCATCGTGCGCGCAAGGCACTGCTCGACCTGCCGAAGCTGCTGGGCGCAGACATCCGCTCTGAGACGAACGGATTTACCTACTCGCAGACAGTGAAAGGCCGCACGCTCTTCACAATCCACGCCGCGAAAGCCGTGCAGCGGCAGAACGGCAAGACGACGTTGCACGATGTGGTCGTAACGCTCTATGGCGAGCCCGGCTCCGACCGCGTCGACAGCATTCGTGGTGCCGAGTTTGAGTACGACCAGCCTAACGGCGTCGTGCGCGCGATGGGAGAGACGCAGCTGGATCTGGCTTCGCCCGCGGCATCGTCGGCGGCTGGCCAGCCGCAGGCGAAGCGAATCTCCGTCTCCGCAACAGGCCTCGTCTTCTTGGAGAAGCTCGGTGTTGCGGCGACAGAGGGCCCGATCCGCTTTCAGTATGGCTCCATGAGTGGCGAGGCACGCGGTGCCGACTACGACGCCGACACCGGCCTGCTTGAACTTCGCCATGATGTGCACCTGCTCAGCAATGAGAATGGGCGCATGGAGAAGGTGGACGCCGACTCCGCCGAGATCGATCGACATGCGCGTAGCGCCGTTTTGCAGCAGGCATCGTTGCGCGATGTCAGTGACACGCTCACCGCGCGTACCCTCCACGTCGATCTGCGGCCCGAGGGTGTAAAACGTGGGGGCGTCCAGAAGGTCACAGGCGACGGCGGCATCACCATTACCAGTGCGAAAGGTGCGCGTGTTCAGGCCGCGAGCCTGCTTGCCGACTGGGCTGATGGCGACCGTCCCCGCAGCCTGCTGCTTCGCGGCGGTGTACGGATGCACGCTGCCGCTGAGGGGGACGGTAATGCGGGTGACGCTACGCTGTTGCTCGATTCCGCAGGACATCCCACCACGCTTGACCTGCAACATGACGTGAAGCTGGTCGCTTCGGCAGCCGATGGCAAGCCAGCGCGCGTGCTGACAGCGGACACTGTTCACGGGCAGTTTCAGCAACAGGCGCGAAAAGCAGTGCTGCGTGACCTTACCGCTTCGGGATCAGCGAAGCTGGTCACCACGGATCCACCTTCGGGCAGCAGGACAGCAGCGATGAGTGTTCTCTCAGCGAATACGATTCACGCCGCTGGGAATACGGATGGCGGTCGCTTCGAGGTGGACCATGTTGACGGCGACGGCGATGCGCGCATTGAGGAAAAGACCAGCGATGGGCGAATCCGGACCAGCAGCAGCAATCATCTAACCGCCGTGCTCCAGAAGACGAACCCGGCCACCTCTGCCGCGACGCATACAGCCGCGACCGGTCTGGCATCTCTGGTGCAGGTTGGCCGTGTTGTCATCGTGGAACGACGGCCTGCCACCCCTGCGACGCGCACAGCGCAAGGCAAACTCGCGGGCGAGAGCCGTGCCACGGCCGAGCGCGCAGAGTACATCGCCGCGACCGACGATGTTTTGCTGTCGGGTTCGCCGGAAGTCACGGACACGGGCGTGCAGATCAGTGCGGCAACCATTAATATCCGTCGGCTAACGGGCGATGCGGAGGCACAAGGCTCCGTGCATGGCACTTATCTTGCGGCTGCCGGCGAGCAGAGGTCCAAAGGGGCCACCTCAGACGCGCTGCACTTTGCCGCAGACCGCTTCGAGGTAAGGCGGGAAGAGGAGCACGCCACTATCTTTGGTGGTGGATCGTACCCCGCGCGGCTTTGGAACAGCAATGGCCAGGTCGAGGCACCGGTAATTGAGGTGGACCGCACAAGCGGCAAGCTCGTTGCACACGATGCAGCGGGTAGCAGCAAGCCGCTCGCGGTCAGAACAGTGCTGCCCGCAACAGCACAAGCTGAACCCAAGACCGGGTCCGCTACGAAAAACGCATCTCCGCTGCAGGCAGGCGGCCCCTTACGCATGCTCAGCCGATCGCTTGTGTACACGCAGGGCAGCCAGGCCGCGCCGGGCAAGGCGGACTTTCAGGGTGGCGTCCGGCTTGACACAAGTGGCGGCCAGGTTCTGGCGGACAGTGCCATTGCGACGCTGCAACCAGCTAGTGGGAGGCAGGACGGGCTGCTCAGCGGTGGCGCGCAGACCGTTGTTGCTCAGGGTCATGTGCGCGTGCAGCAACCCGGCCGCAGTGCAACGGCCGACCGGCTGCAGTACACCACGTCGGACCAAAGCTACGTTCTCACCGGAACGCCGGGTGCGCAGCCCGTCGTACGAGACAGTGTTCAGGGCTCCATCACGGGCGCGCGATTGCTCTTCCATGCCGGCGATGATAGCGTCGAAGTCGCCGGAGCAGCACCGCAGCCGGTGCATACCGAGGCCACTGTGCCGCCCCGCAAGAGCTCGTTCAACATGCCGGGCCGTGACCGGTCTGTACCGGGAGGGTCTTCTACCGGGCAGGGCCCTGTTCAGAAGCCATGATGCGTACGCTTTCCACCGATCACATCGCCAAAACCTACAACGGCCGGGAGGTGGTGCGGGGTGTGAACCTGTCCATCACGCAGGGCGAGGTTGTCGGCTTGCTTGGCCCCAATGGCGCGGGCAAGACGACGAGCTTTTACATGATCGTCGGGCTGGTTCGGCCCGACCTCGGTCGCGTGCTGATTGACGATGACGACATCACCCGCGCTCCCATGTACGTGCGCGCACGCAACCATGGCATCAGCTACCTGCCGCAGGAGCCGTCGATCTTCCGCAAGCTGACTGTGGAAGAGAACATCCTCGCCATTCTTGAGACACAGCCTGGCAATTGGGAGAGCCGGCGCGCCCGCGCGTCGTCACTGATCGAGCAGCTCAACCTCGGGCACATCCGCCAGACACGCGGCTATGCGCTTTCCGGTGGCGAACGCCGGCGCGTTGAGATCGCAAGGTGCCTCTGCATCGAGCCCTCGTTCATCCTGCTGGATGAGCCCTTCAGTGGCATCGATCCCATCGCCATACTGGAGCTGCAGGAGATCATCTTCTCCTTGAAGAAGAACGGCATCGGGGTACTCATCACCGATCACAATGTGCGCGAGATGCTGAGTGTCACCGACCGCGCCTACATCATCGCTGAGGGCCGTATCTTCAGGCAGGGCACGCCCGGTGACCTTGGCCGCGACCCTGAGGTCAAGCGTATTTACCTCGGCAACAACTTCTCGATGTAGGCCTTGGTGCCTGCAGAGCGGCGCTGTTTACTGCTCCTATACATTCGACTCCGCTTACAACTTTCGTCCGCTCGCCCGGTAGCTTCTACCATTGCTGCTGCGGAGTAGACTGACGCTGTCGAGCAATTCCCGTGCCAAACGAGGAAGGTGGCACATTCACCGCTGCTTCGGCCATCTTCCCAATCGGTCAAGAGGTGTGCTGTGCTGTTGCAACCCAAGCTGAATCTGCGAGTTTCCCAGCGCCAGGTGCTGACGCCCGGACTGGTGCAGATGGTCAACGTGCTCGCGTTGAACAAGCTTGAGTTGAAAGAGATGATCAACTCCGAGGTGATCGAAAACCCGGTACTTGAGGAGATTGACGACACCTCCGCCAGCTTCGACGAGCTGGCCGGACGCGAAGGTGACCGTGAGCTTTCCGCCGAGCAGAAGGCCGCCGAGCAGGAGCGCGCGGAGAAAGATCCCTTTGACGAGATCGATTTCGGCAGCTACTTCCAGGATTATCTTGACCCGGGCTTCCGCACCGGCAGTTCCAATTATGAGGAGCTTGATTCACCCTCGTTCGAGCACTTCCTCTCGAAGCCGACTACGCTGAGCGACCACCTGCTCTGGCAGCTCGGCTCCATGTCGCTGCGACCTGAGGTTCGGCAGGTTGCCGAGCTGATCGTCGGCAACCTGGATGAGAATGGCTATCTGACGGCGTCCGATGAAGACTTGCTGGAGCTGTCTGACGATGCTGAGACCACGCTCGAACTGATCCGTGAAGCTCGCGGCGTGATCACCGCGCTTGACCCGGTGGGTGTCGGCGCGCGGGACCTGCGGGAGTGTCTCCGACTGCAGCTCGACATGGCCCGGCGAGAGATTGTGTCGACGCTTGAGCGGCTGCGCACATCCGGCGATCCGCATGGCACGGTCGCGATGCTGGAGCAGCGTTGCGCTACCGTATGCCTCGCCCGCCAGATTGTGCAGGACCACCTGCAACAGCTGCAGAAGCGCGACGTCCGCGAACTGAGCAAGCTGCTTGGCGCCACGACAGACCAGACAACCACGGCGATCGAGACGATACGCACTCTGGATCCGCGGCCGGGTCAGCGGCATGATCAGCAGCAGACCCGCCTTATCGAGCCGGATGTCGCCTTTGCACGTCGCGGCGAGGACTGGGTTGTGGTGATGAACGAGGAAGACCTGCCCGCGCTTCGACTCAACGCCGGCTATCGCAAGATGCTGCGGCAGAAGGATACCGACCGCGAGGTAAAGGAGTACGTCAAGGAGCGGTACCGCTCCGCCATCCAATTGTTGCGCAACATCGAGCAGCGCAAAAACACCATCGTGCGCACCTGCGAGTCAATCGTCCGTCGGCAGGGCGAGTTTCTGGAGCGCGGTGTCGACGGCCTGCGGCCCATGATGATCAAAGAGGTCGCTGAGGAGATCGGCGTGCACCCGTCCACGGTAAGTCGGGCAGTCTCGAACAAATACGTCCACACGCCACAGGGTGTCTACGAGCTTCGCTTCTTCTTTTCCGAAGCGGTAAATGGCCCTGAAGGTGGCGACCTGCCGCTGCTGCTGCTGAAGAAGAAAGTCCGCAAGCTGATCGATGAGGAGAACCCGGCCAAGCCGCTGACCGATGACGCGCTTGCCGCCGAGCTTCAGCGGCAGGGCATCCAGGTCACGCGCCGTACGGTCGCCAAGTACCGTGAGGACATGCAGATACCGAGCACGCATCAGCGCCGCCGCCGCGACTAGCCCGCGATTCGCACGGGCTTCACATGCAGGTCGAACGGCATCCTACCTGCTCAGAAGCAAGGAGGGTCCGCATGGATCTGGAGATTACCGGTAGAGGCACGCAGGTTACCCCGAAGCTGCGTCAACAGGCAGAGCATGGACTGGAACGCATCGAGCGCATCCTCGGCCCGAAGAGTTCCGCGAAGGTCGTGCTCACATGCGAAAAGAACCGCTGCGAGGTGGAAGTTGCCATCTTCAGCGCGTTGCACGACCTCTCCGCGAAGTGCGACGCGAAGGTAGCTCTGCACAATGAAGCGCAGGAACTGGAGCAGGCTCTCGCTGCGGCGCTGAATAAAGTCGAGACCCAGGCGCTCAAGAACAAGAAGAAGGTCATTACGACGCGTCATCATCCCGAACAGAACGCGACCGGCTCTGTGCGCATGCAGAGTGGCGACGACATTGATGCGAACGACCTTGACCCTGAGACCAAGCGGCTTGGCGAGAGCAAGACCAGCGTGGGCAAGGCTATCGCGCAGATTGACGACGGCGAGCTACATCAGGAGCAGGACGTCGCTTAGCTTAGAAGGATGTTTACTGAGGCGCAGCCATGTGCTGCGCCTTTTCTCTGCCTCGAGTGCCGGTGCTAGCATTGGCCCATGTCGAGTCCTGACGCTCGAGGCAGTCGCAAGGCCGGCCGCTCCTCTGCGGCAAAGAGCGTTTCGCGTTCGGATCAAGCGCCTGCTGCTGCAGCAAAGCAAGCGCACACCAAGGCACCCAACGAAGTAATCGTCCTCACAGGCCTCTCCGGTGCGGGTAAGCTTTCGGCGCTGAAGGCTTTTGAGGACCTCGGCTTCTACTCGGTCGATAACCTGCCGCTGGAGTTGATTCCGCAGTTTGCGGAGCTGGTTCGTGGCTCCGCAGAGATCAGCCGTGCAGCGATCGTGGTCGACGTGCGCGAAGGTTTGATCGAGCAGTTCCCGGCGATCCTGAAGAAGGTGCAGGGTACGCTACCCACGACTGTGCTCTTCCTTGAAGCCTCTGACGATGTGCTGGTGCGTCGCTACTCTGAGACGCGTCGGCCGCACCCACTTGGGCGTGACGAGCTTGTGGGCAAGCAGATTGCGGAAGAGCGCAAGCGCATGGACCCGATCCGCAACGTGGCGGATGAGGTGCTGGATACCTCCCGCTTTAACGTGCACGAATTGCGGGCGCACATCAATGCGCAGTTCAGCCGCGATAAGTCAGAGCAGCCGCTGCTGCTCTCGATGATGAGCTTCGGCTTTAAAAACGGCGTGCCGCCGGAAGCCGATCTGCTTTTCGATTTGCGCTTTCTGCCCAACCCACATTTCGTGCCGGAGTTCCGGCACAAGACCGGGCAGGATCCTGCGGTCGCGGCATACGTGATGGACTTTCCGCAGACGAAGGAGTTCCTCGACCGCACTGCGGACATGCTCCTGTTTCTGCTGCCGCACTACCTCGCTGAGGGCAAGAGCTACCTGACCGTCGCGTTCGGCTGCACAGGCGGGCAGCACCGTTCCGTGGCGTTGGCAGAAGCCACGAACAAACGGCTTGCGGAAGCCGGCTATCGCGTGAAGG
>CAXTJS010000047.1:11849-16337 GCA_964244605.1 uncultured Terriglobus sp.
GCGACATGCCGCGGTAGGCGCTCGGCCGGCTGCAGCATGAGAATGCCGTCATCAGAATCGCTACAATAGCCGCAGTGCAAGCAGGGCAGAACACCACGTATTCCGGGCACAGCGCATGAGGCGAATCTGGCGGCTGGTGCTCTACCTGCGGCCATACCTCTTCTTCTCTTTGCTTGCCACGCTGCTCATGGCGGTTGTGGGCGCGATGGCGGCACTTCGCATCCTGCTGGTGCGGCCCATTTTTGACAACGTGCTCAGCGCGCAGTCGTCAAACCGCGACATCCTGCACTTCGCCATTCCGCATACGCACTACGCGCTGGACCTGCAGCGCTTTGTGCCGGCCTTTCTGCACAACGCCTGGAACGTGGTCGCGTTCACGCTTGTCATCTCCGCGGTAGTGAAGGCGCTGTGCGACTATGCCGGAACGTACCTGGTGAACTACGCCGGCTTCGGCATGATCACAGACCTGCGCAATGACTTGTACGAGGCCGTGCTCCGCCGATCTGTAACGTTCTTTAACCGGTACACGACGGGCGCGCTGCTCTCCACGCTGATCAACGACATCGAGCGCGTGCAGATCGCCATGTCGAGCGTGCTCAGTGATTTTCTGCAACAGGTGTTCACGCTCGTCTTCACGGCAGCGGTCGTCATCATCTATGGCGGCAACCTTGCCTGGGTCTTGCTCGGCTTTGTCTTCGTGATCCTGCTTTCCGCGCGGCGCATCGGCAGACGCGTGCGCGTGACCACGCGTGGCGGGCAAGACAAGCTCGCCGACATCCAAAACATCCTGCACGAGACCTTGACCGGCAATCGCATCGTGAAGGCCTTCGGCATGGAGCTTTGGGAGATGGCCCGCTTCCGCCGGGCAGCTCGCCGGCTCTTCCGCGCGAACCTGAAGGCCATCGGTGTGCAGGCGCTGTCGTCGCCGCTGATGGATGCGCTTGCCTCCCTCGCTATCGCGCTGCTGCTGAAGCTGGGCCGCAACCGCATCGTGCATGGGCAGATGACGGCCGGCTCGTTCATTACTTTTCTCATCGCGGTCTTTACGCTGTACGACCCTGTCCGCAAGCTGGCCATCTTCTACAACAATTTTCAGCAGGCGCTCGGCGCCAGCGACAAGATCTTTCAGTTCCTCGACGAAGAAGACGAACTGCCGGAGAAGCGCGGTGCGCATCGGCTCGGCAGCTTTCAGAGCGAGATCGTCTTTCGCAACGTTCACTTTTCCTACGAAGATGAGGACGATCTTCGACCGAGGCCTGTGCTGCGCGGCATCGACTTGACAGTCAAACGTGGCGAGTTGATCGCCATCGTCGGCCCAAGCGGCTCGGGTAAATCGACCCTGGTCAACCTCATCCCGCGCTTCTTCGATCCGACGGGCGGCACGATTCTGATGGACGGGCATGATCTGCGCGACGTGAACATCAGTTCGCTCCGCAAGCTGGTGGGCACCGTCACGCAGGACACCGTCTTGTTCAACGACACGGTGCGCAACAACATCGCGTACGGCCAGCCTGATGTGAAGCTCGACCGCGTGCGGGAATCGGCACAGGCTGCGCTCGCCTCCGACTTCATCGAGCGCATGCCGGACGGCCTGAATACGGTGATCGGGGAGCGCGGCGTTCGGCTCTCCGGTGGGGAACGCCAGCGGCTTGCGATTGCGCGCGCGCTGCTAAAGAACGCGCCCATCCTGATTCTTGACGAAGCCACTTCGTCGCTCGATGCGGAAAGCGAGTCGCTGGTGCAAGTCGCCCTCGCCAACCTGATGCGGGACCGGACTTCGTTTGTCATCGCGCACCGGCTTTCTACGGTGCGACGCGCCGATCGCATCCTTGTCGTCGAGTCGGGCCAAATTGTCGAAAGCGGCACGCATGCGGAGCTCGCCGCGGCCGGCGGTCTCTACCAGCGGCTGTACGAGTTGCAGTTTCGCGATCAATCTGCCGATGAAGAAAGCGAAGTCGTCGCCGACGTTCTTTCGGCATGATCCGGGTCGCAACTTGCGGCACACTGGGGTATAACCGAGCACAGCATGGCAGGCATCCTGTTCATCATTTCGGCGCCAAGCGGGTCGGGCAAATCGACGCTGGTGTCTGAGCTACGCCAGCTGGTGGAAGGGCTGGAGTTTTCCATCTCCTACACGACGCGGGCACCGCGCGGCTCAGAGACAGACGGCCGCGAGTACCACTTCATCGCACGCGCCCGCTTCGAAGAGATGATCGCCGATGATGCCTTTCTGGAGTGGGCTGAGGTTTTCGGCAACTACTACGGAACGGCACGCTCCGCACTGCACCTAGCCGCGGAGCATCACCGCGATCTCTTGCTCGACATCGATGTGCAGGGGGCGATGCAGGTGATCGAGCGCATGCCGGATGCGGTATCAATCTTCATCATGCCACCCAGCCCCGCTGTTTTGGAGAAGCGCTTGCGCAACCGCAGCATGGCTGAGCACATGACGGACGAGGCTGTTATCCAGCGGCGATTGCAGCAGGCGCATGGCGAACTCGCATCGATCCACCACTATCGCTACGCCATCGTGAACGATGTGCTGGATACCGCCGTAGCTGACCTCCGGTCCGTAGTGCTGACGGCGCGGGGCGAAGCAGGCCGCAATCTGCTGAAGACGGCTGCGGCATGCGAGACGAAGAATGGATCTGACCGGCTCACGCATGCTCTTGAGAACTTCTCCGAGTCCGTAAGCGCTTAAGCTCGCACGTTCACCGGTCAGTTCCGCGATGTCGCTTTGCGACAGCGCCATTTTGCGCAATTTCGGGTACAGTGACGACAGGATCACAAGGAGTCAGGCCCGATGCAGATGATGGACGATTCGTTGTTGAACAAGTACAGCCTCGTAAAGGGCGTCGCGCGCCGTGCACGTCAGTTGCAGTCCGGTGCGGTGCCCCTGATTGCCACCACCAGCATGAAGGCGTGCCGTGTCGCGCAGGAAGAAGTCCGCTGCGGGCAGGTCCGCTTCGTGGTGCCGCCCATGCCGAAGCGGCCTGAGCCGGTGTACGAAGCCTAGGTCCGTTACGGTTCTACAATCGCGGTATGGCCGAGCTCGAGATCAGTGCGGAGGCCGTGCGTGGCTACGTGGACTACCTCCGCGACCTTGGCATCTTCGATCTGTACCGTACCGCTGAGCCTTCCACGGATGAAGCCATGCGTGCATGGCTTGCAGCAAACGCACCGGCTGCTATGCCTGCCGCACAGCGCCCGCCCGCTCCGATAGCCTCAGCGGTTCCGCTTCGATCTGCGGAGAAGGTGCTGACACCGTTCGAGCAGGCGCGCCAGCGTTCTGCTGCGGCAGCCTCACCAACACGTCCGCCCACTCGTGCAAACGTCGGGCCGCAGATCGTCATCACGCCGCCGAGTCCCGCCACAGGCGGCTTGGGTGACGCCGTAAACGACGCTGCACCGCTGGACGGCATCTTCTCTCCTGAGATGCCCGCTCCAACACCGTTCAACAAACTGGCACCCCTGCCGCAGGCTCGTGTGAGTCCATCAAATCGCGCAGCCGCTCTGCAAGTGCTGCGGGCAGAGATCGGGGACTGCACGCGTTGCCCGCTCGCCTACGCGGGGCGGCACAACATCGTCTTCGCCGATGGCTCGCCCACGGCGCGCCTCATGTTTGTGGGCGAGGGCCCTGGTGCCGATGAAGATGCGTCCGGCCTGCCGTTCGTCGGCAAGGCAGGGCAGTTGCTGAACAACATGATCCAGGCGATGGGCCTGCAGCGTGACGCGGTGTACATCGCAAACATCGTGAAATGCCGGCCTCCGAAGAACCGCGTCCCGGAACCGGTAGAGGCAAATACCTGCTCACAATTCCTGATAAGACAGATCGACATTGTGCAGCCTGAGGTGATCGTTGCGCTCGGCTCCACCGCGGCAACCTACCTGCTGGGTGTGAAACAGTCGCTGTCTGCGTTGCGGGGCAACTGGTTCGATGTGCGCGGCGCAAAGTGCGCGGTCACGTACCACCCGGCGTTCCTTCTGCGCGATCCGCGGCAGAAAGGCGAAGCCTGGAAGGATCTGCAGCGCGTCATGGTGGAACTGAAGCTCAAGCCGCCGGCACGCGCTTAGAGCATTTCTCCTGATGATGTGGCACCGGGCAGAGCATCCGAATGCCAGTTTTCCTGGTGAAAACTGGTCCGAGCATCTCCACCCTCGCGCTACACCTTCAGGAGAAATGGTCTAGCGGTTCATGCCGTAGTGCCGCGTTGCAGCTGTTGCATTTCGGCCGCCGTGAACTTGCCCGCATAGCGACCATGCACATGGCGGCTGATGTACGTGCTCAGTCCGCGTCCGGTGGTTGCGAGCTCACACATAAGCTCGATGTGCTTCGGCCCAGGCCGCGCCATGTCGTAGAGGTAGCCTTCGCCGCTTTGGAACTGTACGAGGATGCCGCCGGGCAGCAGCGCGTAAGCACGTACGCCGGCCTGCAGGCTCCGCGTTCCATAGGGCTGTAGGTCGACCTTCACAGCAATTGAGATGCGA
>CAXTJS010000048.1:0-15855 GCA_964244605.1 uncultured Terriglobus sp.
GCCAGCTTGAGGAGACCCGCCGTGCCGCACGCATTGCCGAGGACGCCGCGGCACGCGACCACGCCGAAGAAGCGCTCCGCAACGCACAGCGACACGCAATGGGTGAGAAGCAGGAGGCGCTCCGCCGGCAGCGGTCCGCCGAAGCCTTGCGTCTGCGCGCGCAGCGCGCCCGGCAGGAGATGCTGGACGCCCGCAAGCGTGCAGAAGAGCAGGCGACCCGCTATGCAGAGGCAGACGCGCAGTATCGCGAGCAGATGCGTGCGGAGGATGAGGGTGTTCTGCCCGGTGAGATCAGTGATCCGTACTACTACACCGGCCAGGTGGATCCCGCGTTCTTTGCATCCACGCCGGGCGTGCGTACGGCACAGGCCGGCCGCGTCTCTACCGAGCGCCGTGCGTATGTGTACCCGCTGCACCCAGGGTCGGACGAACACGATGCCGGCTCGCTGCAGGCGTACCGCTCCAATACGACCTTTGCGCCGTCGCCGGTGCAGTCCTTCCAGAACATTGCGCCGCTTCGCAATGAGATTGTCGAACGCAACCAGCCGGACGAACGTCTGCGGGGGGCGCACGATTTCGGCGGTGAGATCGGCGAAGACGAGGCCGGCTACGATCTTGACGACGACTACTACGATGGCGGTCGTGCAAGCCGGCTGTTCACTCCGACTTCTCAGGTGCGCGCCACGCCAACAACGCAGGGATCGGTCAGCGGCGACGTTCTTATCCGTCCAGTCGTGCGGCAGAGTGACGAAGTTCTGATCGACAAACAACTGCAGCGTGAGCCGATCTCCGCTTCTGCCTCTCTACCCGCTGCGTCCGATGCCGCCGCGGACCGGCTGAAGCCGATCCAGTTTGAAGGCCGAGGCGAAGAGGAGTCGTTCAGCGGCTCCCGTCTGTTCATTCCAAGTCCAACCCGGCGCAACACGCCCCCAGCGCCCATCTCCGTTCCGCGCGACGTGTCGCCCGCCTCACAGGCGCGGGCGGATGCGAACTGGCGCGGCACACCGCTGCCGCGTCGCGAAGCTGTGGCCGACAACCGCGCCAGAACTGAGCGGCAGCCGCGCCCGGAGGCATCGACGCCGCCTCGTCAGGCTGACACCGGGGAAGCTCCCGTACCGCCGGCGTGGTTGAGTTCGGAGCGTCCTGCCGTGTCGCGGCCCTACTCGTCGGACACGTACCGCGACACGGCAGCACCGCTGGAGCAGGACGGACCCCGCATCTTCCAGGAGACAGATGGGGAAGAGTTCCCTGACGTTCACAACGAGGGATCGCAGGCACCGGACACGCTGCAGCAGTCACGGGAGCGTGTGGCTTCGCGCTGGTTTGCGCTGAAGGGTCTCATGGACGCGCCCAGTGAGGTGCCGGAGTCGAACCGCTCGACGGAGGTGCGCACACCTTCGCTGTGTATCATGTCGCTGAGCGGCGGGGTTGGCAAAACGAGCATCGTTGCGACGCTTGGCCGCGCGCTCTCTTCCGTGGGAGAGAAGGTGTTGCTCGCGGACACAAACGCGCATGGCCTCTTGCCGTATTACTTCGGCGCGCGTGATCTGCGGCCCGGCACGATGCGCACGTTTACTCCGCCCGCGGGCAGTTCGGATGCTCCGGTGCTCATGGTGCATTACGAGATCGATGGCCTGAGCAATGACGACAACGGTCAGAAGCGTGTGCTTGAAGACATCGCCCGGCGTGCCACCGGAACGCAGCGCGTCCTGGTTGACCTCGGCTCCAACGGCACCTGGATGGCGCGCCGTCTTGCTCGCATGAACCCATGGGTGCTGGTGCCGATCGCGCCCGACATGAACTCCGTATTGAGCACGCAGACCGTTGAGCGATTGTTCTCCGACGTGGTCGATGTGGAAGGTCACCCGGTGAAGCCCTACTACGTACTGAATCAGTACGACCCAAGCCTGCCGCTGCACCTTGATGTGCGAGAGGTGCTTCGCCAGTTCCTAGGCGATCGCCTCCTGCCGGTCATGCTGCATCGATCCCCGGCGGTCTCAGAGGCACTCGCCGAGGGTATGACCGTGATCGACTACGCTCCGGGTTCGCCTGTGACGGACGACTACATGAACCTGGCAAGCTGGCTGCGCAATCTTGCCGCGCCCGGAGCGACCGGTGCCCGCGGCGCACGATGGAGTGAACGATGACGCGAACCGCCCTTTGGAGGGAGTTCGAAACGAATCCATCCCTGCCGCTACGCTTCCTGCGCGTGGTCGTCGTAATGCTTAGCCTTATCGCGCTGCTCTACAGCGGCGCAATCGAGCTGACGTGGCCGCAGCAGGCCGTATTCGGCGTCGTAACCGTGATGATCGGCGTGTGGATGGATCGCTCCTCCAGCTCGTACCTGATCACGCTCACGCTGATGATGGCCTCGTGCTACTCCACCTTCCGCTACGCCTGGTGGCGTATTTCGACGGTGTACCACTTCCTGCGTGACCCCGCTTCGTCCTATGGCTGGCTTGACGTCTTCTTCATCAGCACGCTGTTGCTGGCGGAGATGTACGCCTTCTGCATCCTCTACCTCGGTTACATCCAGACGCTGTGGCCGCTGCGCCGCACGCCGGTGCCGCTGCCGGACGATCCCGAAGAGTGGCCTGCAGTCGACCTGCTCATTCCGACCTACAACGAGCCGCTGAGTGTTGTCCGCTACACGGCACTCGCCGCGCTGAACATCGATTGGCCGGCCGACAAACTGAACGTGTACGTGCTCGACGACGGCAAGCGGGAAGAGTTCCGCGTCTTCTGCGAAGAAGCCGGTATCGGCTACATGACGCGCGACGACAACAAGCACGCTAAGGCGGGCAACATCAATCACGCGCTCGGCCTGCTCGACGCACCGCTCGTCGCCATCTTCGACTCGGACCACGTACCGACCCGCTCATTTCTGCAGGTCACGGTGGGCTGGTTCATGCGCGATGCCAAGCTGGGCATGCTGCAGACGCCGCACCACTTCTATTCGCCCGATCCGTTTGAGCGCAACCTCGGCCAATTCCGCTCGATCCCGAATGAGGGCGAGCTGTTCTATGGCATCGTGCAGGACGGCAACGACTTCTGGAATGCGACGTTCTTCTGCGGCTCCTGCGCTGTGCTGCGGCGCTCTGCGCTTGACGAAATCGGCGGCATCGCCGTCGAGACCGTTACAGAAGATGCGCACACTAGCCTGCGCATGCAGATGAACCAGTGGAACACCGCCTACGTCAACATCCCGCAGGCGGCCGGTCTCGCCACAGAGCGTTTGAGCGGCCACGTAAAGCAACGCATCCGTTGGGCACGCGGCATGATCCAGGTGCTGCGCACAGACAACCCGCTGTTCGCGAAGGGGCTCAAGCCGCTGCAACGCATCTGTTACCTGAATGCGATGACGCACTTCCTCTACGGCTTGCCGCGTCTCATCTTCCTGTTCGCGCCGCTGATCTACCTCATCCTCGGGCACACCAATGTGCCGGGCTACTGGGCCGCGATCCTTGCCTACGCGTTCCCGCACCTTGTGCTGTCGTCGATGACGAACTCACGCATCCAGGGGCAGCATCGCCACTCGTTCTGGAACGAGATCTATGAGACGGTGCTGGCGCCCTACATCTTTCTTCCCACTACGCTCGCACTGCTTAACCCGAAGCTCGGCTCCTTCAATGTGACAGCCAAGGGCGGCGTTGTGAGCAGGCGTTTCTTCGATTCGCGCATCGCTTTGCCGTTTCTCACGATGCTTGGTTTCAACTTCATCGGCCTGCTCTGCGCGATCCCGCGCTACATCCAGTTCGGGCGCGCTCACAGCGGCTTTGCCCCACTCGATTGGCTGCTGAACGTTCCGGCTAACATGTGGGACGGGACGCACCCTGGAACGATCACGATGAACGTGGTCTGGACCGTCTTCAATACGCTTATCCTTGGTGTGGCCTGCGGTGTCGCCTGGGAGAGCCAGCAGCGCCGTCAAACCGTGCGCGTGACCATGCAGGTGCCCGCTCGCATTGAGTTGCAGGATGGAACCATCCTCGGCGGGGTCACGGCGGACGTCTCCAGCGGCGGCGTAATGATGGACCTTGATGAGGCCGCCGGCGTCCAGGTCGGCCAGTCGACGTGCATCCTGTTCCCGGTGCTGGATGGGGAGGCGGGCATTCCCGCAACCATCGTCCGCGTGACCGGTTCGGAGATCCGCGCGCAGTTCGACCCGCTCACCATCCAGGAAGAAGAGACGCTGACGCAGGTGCTCTACTCCCGCGCCGACACCTGGCTGGGCTGGGGCGAGAGCCGCGAGCCGGACCGTCCGCTGCGCAGCCTTTTCCGCATCATGTCGCTTGCGTTTGTCGGTCTACGAGAAACCTTACGAGGTCTTATGAAGAGAAACAGTGGCGGTGGCTCGGCGCCGCCGCGTGGCAAACTTGCGACCAGCATCGCTCCACTCGGCCTCATTCTCGCCGTTGCGCTTGGCGGCGTGCTATCGCACCGCGCCGATGCGCAGCAGACCATGTCGGCGAACGGCCTGGCCAATGCCGGGCAGACGAACTTTCCGGGTGCGGCCAGTGCGGCCGCCCTTGCGAATGTCACACCGGCCAAGGCCGTGCCCGCCGGCCAGTTTGACAACGTCTTCACCCTCGCCGACATCGGCGTGCCCGACACAATCGTCTTGCGCGGCGTGGATTCCTACCACTCGGTGTACTTCTCCGTGCCGCAAACACAGGTGGTGAAGACGGCGAAGATGCGCCTGCGCTATCACTTCTCGCCCGGACTCTTACCCGCGCTGTCGCACCTGAAGGTGAGCGTGAACGGCACGCTGTTTGCCACGCTCCCGGTGACCACGCAGCCCAGCTTCGTGGGCGAGCCCGCGGACCTTACGTCCGAGCAGAAGATCGAGGAGAGCAACAAGCTGAGCGTCAAGCGCGTTGGAGAGAACAACGCGCTACTCGAGTCGACGCTGGATTTGCCAGCGGAGATGCTGGTGCACGACAACCAGATCACCTTTGAGTTCATCGGTCACTACACGCTGCAGTGCGAGGACCCATCGCACTCCACGCTCTGGTCGCACGTGGATGCGAACAGCTCCATCGAGCTCGAAGGCAATCTTCTGCCGCTGCAGGACGACCTCAAGCTGCTGCCGCTGCCGTTTTATGACGCTGCGGTAAACCTGCACCCGGTGATCCCGATCGTCTTCCTCAATCAGCCTTCGCAGAAGGCGATGCAGGCTGCCGGTATCGTCTCTTCGTGGTTTGGTCTTCTGCCGGCCGACTACCGCTCGGTTCGCTTCCCGGTCTCGTTCGGACAGATTCCGCAGGGGAACGTCGTGCTGATCAGCGACAGCGCCGCAGGCCTGCCCGCTTCTTTGAACCTGCAGCCGTCGGGTGGCCCAACGGTTGCCATTCGGACGAACCCTTCTGATCCCTATGGCAAAGTGCTCATCATCAGCGGAGACTCGGCGGATGACCTTGTCACCGCGGCCAAGGCGCTCGCCTTGCAACGCGACATGTGGCAGGGAAGCCAGGTGTCGATCACGCTCAAGAACATCGCGAAGAGCGAGCCGGATGACGCGCCGCGCTGGCTGCCGACCGATGGCAAAGACCCGGTCACCATTGGGCAGCTCATGAGCACCGGCGATCTGCAGGGCGATGGCTCCGTGCCCATCGGCGTCTACATGCGCATTCCGCCGGACATCATTGAGAACGCGCCCGAAACGCTGCCATTCCATCTCGAGTACCGCTACGATCCCGCGCCGCTCGCGAACGAGAGCACGCTGCAGTTCTACATGAACGGAGCGTATGTAAGCTCCACACCGCTGCCGCACACCGACAAGGCCTCCGCCAACATCGCCACAGAGGTGCCGGTTCCAAAGGTCGACATGCGGCCCTTCTCGAACTCCACGATGATGAAGTTCGTCTTCCAGATTGCGAAGAAGAACAAATGTCAGGACACCGCGCCGCTGAACCTGCAGGGTGCTGTGTTGAAGAGCAGCTACCTGGACATTCGCGGTATCCCGCATCTGGCGCAGTTGCCCGACCTCGAGCTCTTCAGCAACGCGGGCTATCCCTTCACGCGCATGAAGGACCTCTCGGAAACAGCGGTCGTGCTGCCGGACAACCCGGCTGCCGACGAGTTGGAGATGTTCCTCACGCTGATGGGACACTTCGGCGCGCAGACCGGCTATCCCGTGATCAATGTCGCCGTGACCGGTCCGGATGGCCTGAAGAGCGATGGCAATCGTGACTACATCGTGATGGGTACCGTGGAAGACCAGCCCGCCATCGATAAGCTGAACAGCCGCCTGCCAGTGCAGATTCGCACCACCGGTCTTCGCGTGGAGGATACACAGGGCTTCTTCGCTCCGCTGCAGCACGCATGGTGGAAGGTACACTCCTCCGACCACGTGAAATCGGGCCAGCTCGAAACGTCGGGCGGCTTGCCTGACGCCCTTATAGAGGGGCTGGAATGGCCGGCAGGCAGAAAGCGGTCTGCGGTTGTTATCGCTCTGCGCGACCACAGCGTGGTTCCGTCGTTCCTTACGACATTCCTGCGCGTCTCGCAGTCGTCTGACATCAGCCAGACGGTGAGCGTTTTGCACGGCACGCAGTTTGCCTCTTACCGCATCGGCAACGACAACTACCAAGTGGGCTCGCTCTCACTCTGGGTGCAGATGCACATGTTCTTCTCAAGGAACTTATGGGCAATCGTCGTTGTAGTCATCGTCGCATGCATCTTCCTCGCCGCGTTGTTACGCGTCTGGTTGCGCCGGCGGGCACGGCTGCGTCTGCAGGGAGAAGACTAGCGATGCGGCTGCGGCACCTCGTGCGACTGCTTCGTGTTCGAGGTGCCCGCCGCACTGCCGCGTTCGTCACACTGATCGCAGCCGGCCTGTGCACGATACAAAGCGGCTGCCGTGCGGAGCAGCCATGGCCGCTTTGGGAGCGCTACACTGCGCGCTTTCTGGAAGGCTCCGGCCGCGTCATCGATCGCAGCTCCGGTGACCGCACGACCAGCGAAGGGCAGGCTTATGCCATGTTCTTCGCGCTTGTCGTCAACGACCGCAAGACCTTCGACAAGCTGCTGCGCTGGACGGAAGACAACCTTGCCGGTGGCGATCTCACGGCAAGGCTCCCGGCATGGTCGTGGGGCAAGACCTCAACGGGCGAGTGGAAGCAACTCGACACCAATTCCGCATCTGACGCCGACCTTTGGCTCGCGTACGACTGCCTGGAGGCCGGCCGCCTCTGGAAAGATGATCGGCTGCTAAAGCTCGGTACGGTGATGGCAGAACGCGTGAGCCACAGCGAGGTGGTGCTCGTGCCGTCGGTCGGTGCCGTGCTGCTGCCCGGCCCGCAAGGCTTTCACCCCAGCACGGCAGCCTATGTGCTGAACCCGAGCTATACGCCACCGCAGGTGCTCGCGCGCATCCGGCAAGAGGTGCCGAACGGCCCCTGGGCGAGCCTGCAGCAGTCCTTGCCGGCCTTGCTCGGCCACGGTGCTCCGGCCGGCTTCGCTGCAGATTGGATCTCCGCCGGGCCGGTGATCGTTCCGTCGCCTTCGCCAACGGTGCTCGCGCAGGGCAAGCAGGACCCCGGTCCTTCCCTCGGCAGCTATGACGCTATCCGCGTTTACCTGTGGCTTGGCATGGCCGACCGCGGCACGCCGGGTGTGCGTGAGGGGCTTGCCGCCCTGCCTGGCATGGCGAACTACCTCAGCGGCAACGTGACACCGCCGCTGCTGGTCGAGAGCACGGGCAAAATCGACAATCCGGACGGGACGATCGGCTTCTCCGCCGCCGCTTACCCATACCTGATCGCACTTGGTAAGAAGACCGAAGCCAAGGCACAGATGGATCGAGTCGAGGCCAGCCTGGATGCCACAACCGGGCTCTATGGCCACGGCGGTGAGTATTACGACCAGAACCTCGCCTTGTTCGCCACCGGGTGGAATGAGCAGCGTTTCCGCTTCGAGCGCGACGGCAAACTCAAGCTGAAGTGGAAATAACGGTACAAAACGTGGAAATGCGGTCGCAAGTTTGCACTTCGGACTAGAACTTGTCTGAACAAAAGTGCACAACTTCTGTCGCAAACGATAAGATTGCTGTCAATCACTCTTCTCCCCGATGTACCTCACTGAACACGACACGGACGATCAGCAGTCCAGGACGCAATGGGATGACTCGAAACGCTCGGAAAAGATCGGCACTGTTGCTCGGCGTGGCTCTCAGCCTGAGTGCCTGCCATATCTCGATTGCGCAGGCAGGCGGCTCGGCGACACAGGCCCTGCTGGACAAGGCGCACACGCTTGAAGCCAAGGGCCGCATGGACATGGCGGCGCAAACATGGCAGCAGGTGCTGCTTGCCGACCCCAACAACACTGAGGCTCTCGGCGGCCTGGCACGTTCGGCGAAGCTCTCCGGCAACCAGGCGCTGGCAAACACCTACCTGCAGCGGCTTCGCGCCATCAGTCCGAACGATCCGGGGATCGCGCGTGCCGAGAACATGATGGCGCAGTCCGCGCAGCTTTCGCAGCTGCAGCAGGCCGGCAAGCTGGCCAGCCAGGGCAATTACGCGCAGGCAATGGTGGTCTATCGTCAGGTCTTCGGCTCACAGCCACCCGCAGGGGAGTGGTCGCTGGCGTATTACGAGACCGAGGCCGCGACGGAGGACGGGCGTCCGCATGCAGTTGCCGGTCTGCGTGCGCTTGTCGACAAGTACCCGCAAGACTCGCGCTACCAGATCGCGCTTGGCCGCATTTTGACCTACAACCCGAAGACGCGCGCCGAAGGCCGCAAATACCTGGAGCGGCATCCCAACAGCCCCGAAGCGGTCGATGCATTGAAGAAGTCGCTCGTGTGGGATTCTCGCAATCCGGCAACTTCCAGCGATATTCGCGCCTATCTCCAGAAGCACAAAGACCCGCAACTGCAGGACTCGTTAAAGGCGACCGAGGCTGAGGCGCGGGCCTCCGGCGCCACCCGCAAAACACGCGGCGCGGCGCAAAACGCATCGGCTACAGACGCGGGCGAGGCCAACATCGCGACCATGCAGCAGCGCGCGGACACGGCCGAACTGCGCAATGCCTACGCGGCCCTGAATGCTAAGCGGCTCGACGATGCCGAGACCCGCTTCAAGGCTATTCTCGCGAAAGAACCGAAGAACGCTCGCGCGCTGGCCGGCATCGGCTATGTGCGCATGAACCAGCAAAACTTTGGCGGCGCGATCTCCTTCCTTGAGCAGGCAAAGGCAGACGGCGCAAACGATCCGGGCCTCGATAAGAACCTGGAGACGTCGCGCTTCTTCTTCGTCCTGAGCGAAGGCGGCATTGCACTAAACGAAAACGACCTCGCAAACGCCGAGAAGAAGTATCGACAGGCGCTGGTCATGCGGCCGAACAGCCCCGAAGCGCTGCAGGGTCTGGGTGGCACGCTGATGAAGGCAGGCCAGCCTCAGGCGGCGCTGCCGTACATGCAGCAGTTCCTCAAGCTGAAGCCGAGCGCCGCCGCGTGGCGTGGTGTCTTTACCGCCCAGTTTCAGGCGGGGAACGCCAGCGCCGCACTCGAAACGGAAAAGCAGATTCCTGCTGCCATCCGGGCACAGTTGCTACGCGACCCGGACTACCTGCGCACGCTCGCTTCCGCATACTCCGCGGTGGGCCGGGATGCGGACGCGCAACGCGTCCTTCGCTCCGCGCTCGACCTGCCCTTTCCCGCAGATGCCAAGGGCATGAAGGCGGAGACGCAGCTGCAGTACGCGAGCCTTCTGCTACAGGCGAACCGTGTCGACCAGGCAAGCGCGCTGTACCGGCAGGTGCTCGCAACCGATCCGAATAATGTGCTCGCCTGGCAGGGGCTGGTCAACGCCGAGCACACCATGCAGAGCGACCAGCTTGCGCTGCAGACGATCGAGAGCATGCCGCCCGCGGTGTACGACCAGGCGCTTCGCGACTCGGGCTTTCTGATCACGGCTGCGGCGGTGTACCAAGGCAACAACAAATACGATCTGGCGCAGAGCCTGCTGGAGCGCGCCATTGCTGCGCGCAACACTTCAGGGCAGGTGGTACCGGTGCCGCTGCAGGTGCAGCTTGCGGGGCTTTACCTGCAGCGCAACGATGCCGCGCATGCCTTCCCGATCTACCAGCGCATCCTGAAGGAGAACCCCGACCGCATAGATGCGTGGCGTGGGCTGCTGAACGCACTGCACATCGCCGGACGCGACCAGGAAGCGCTCGCGGAGATCCAGCAGATTCCGCCGGCCGTCCGCCGCCAGCTTGAGAACAACGTCGACTACCTGCAAACGGTCGGGCAGATCTACAACGGTCTCGGCCAGCCGAGGCAGGCTCTGGTCTACCTGAATCGTGTGCAGCAGCACTATGCGACGCAGCATACGCGTCCGCCGGCGGACGTCGACGTGCAGAATGCGTGGCTGCTCTACAACGGCATGAACGATGCCGGGCTCTATCGGCAGTTGCTCACGCTAGGCAGCCGCACCGACCTGAGCGACGACCAGCGCCGCACCGTGCAGACCATCTGGACGCAGTGGGCCGTTCGCCGCGCCAACCAGGCATCCGCCGCCAATAATCCGCGCCGTGCGCTTGCCATCCTGAACGCCGCGGCAGAGTCGTTTCCGGACAATCCCGCGGTCATCAAGGCCTTGGCAGGCGGGTATGTGCGCGCAGGCCTGCCGAAGCAGGCGATCCTGATCTTCAAGGCGCAGGACATGTCCTCCGCGTCAGCGTCGGACTACAAGGCTGCAGTCGGTGCCGCGCTGGCCGGCAATGACCAGAAGGATGCGGAAACCTGGCTCCGTTACGCGCTGGATAAGTACCCCAAGGATGGGGAGATCCTCGGCCTGGCCGCGAAGTTTGAGCAGGCACGCGGAGACAGTGGGCGCGCAGCGGATTACTACAAGGCCGCTCTTGCCGCGCTGCCGCCGCCGGATCCGGGTACAGAGCTTGCCTACATGCTGCACCAGCCCATGCCGTTGAACCCACGTGCCTTGCCCTCAGCGCAGGCGCAGGGGCTCGCGGCCTTGCTGGCACCCGGCACGGATGCCTCCGGTCAGCCGCTGCGGGATGAGTCGGTGCGGCCCTACCTGCCGAGCTATGGAGACGGCTACGGCACGCCGCCGGTTCAGGTGGACGGCGGTTCCGGTTACGTTGTTCCGCAGTACATGAGCAATCCTTCCGCAGGTGGTTCACGCCTGCGTGACTATGCTCCCGCACAGCGCATGTACGACTCGCCAGCAGGAGGCTATCAGCCGCCGAGCTCGCTCTACCCGGGCATGTCTGAGTCCGATGTTCCGGCTGACGCGAATCCATCGCAGGACGGCGCTCAGTACTTGGCGGAACAGCAGGAACAGGTGCAGCGAGCCAATCAGGTGGCGAGCGCCGCAGGTGCCTCGGCTTTGCAAGGTGCTGCCGCGGATGATCTCTACGCTGGCGGTGCGAGGGAAGGTGCCCAGACGGGCGCGTTCAATGGCGAGGTCTTCGGGCCGTATGTGCCTTACGTCGCGCCAACGCTTGAGGGCAAGTCGGCCGTCAGCTATCAGGCGAGCAATGTTGAGGTTCCGAGCACCACCATTATTACGGAGTTTCCGACCGGCGACGGCAAGGCTGCTCCCGTGCGAAACGCCCGAAACACGAAAGGGCATGCCACGATCCACCACAAGCAGGACGCAGCGGCTGAGGCTGCCGAGATCCGGCGTCGCCAGTCCGATCCGAACTCAGGCACGACGACGGGCGTAAGCCATCCCGACGAGTTAGCGGACCTGAGCAGCGGCCAGAACGTGCAGTACACCGGGGGGATGGCTCCTGCGCCAGGCCAGACATCACGGCCGTCGTCGACGAGTCCCGGAGCGCAGCAGACCTCAAACGGTACTGGCGGTATGAATCTGCCGCAGTCCGCTGGCCAGCCAAACGGCGACAGCATGGGGCAGCAGTACCCGCAGCCGATCCGCCGCGTAAACGGGCCGGCTACTACCGCCTCGCGCCGTCGTCGCACGTCTCGCACGGCTACCGCCGTTGCAGGCTTTGGCCCTGGCAGCGCGCCCATCTTCTACCCGTCTGTACCGACAGGCCTGAGCACGCAGCCCTACCCGGATCTGCCGCCCTATAGCTTTGGCAACGAGGGGCCGCCCACCGACGATCAGTTGGTAGCGCGCAATGTTCCTCCGCTACGCAGCCGATACAGCATCATCGACCTGAACCGCGAAGCCGACGGTGGTCCGCCACTCACGGAACGGCAGCGAACCGAGCTTGATCTTGCCACGCTTGAATCAAGCTACAGCGGCTGGGTCGGTGGTTCTGCCATCGTGCGTGTTCGCAGCGGCCAGCCCGGTATCGATCGCCTGCAGGACTATGAAGTGCCCTTCGAGGCGAGTGTCGTTGTTGGCAAAACGGCGCGTTTCACCGTCGTGCCGCGGGCGGTATTCCTGACCAGCGGCACCATCGACAACACGCGCTATACGGGCGGATTTGTGCCGTACCTTGGCACGCTCCCCGCCAACGCGGTCAACACGCCGTCGTCGCAGTTCGCCTCAGGCGTCGGCGGCGAGATCCAGATGGTGACGCAGAACCTAGGCCTCTCGGTCGGTTACACGCCTTATGAGTTCCTGGTGAACAACGTTACGGCGCGGCTTCGCTACCGGCCTGCGGGCGGCCCTTTTACGCTCTTCGGCGAGCGCGATTCGGTACGCGACACGCAGCTCTCTTACGCAGGTCTTCGCGACCCCGGCTCGGTATCGCTGAGCAACTCCGGCAACATCTGGGGTGGTGTCGTTTCCACTGGCGGTGGCGTGCGCTTTGACCACGGCAACGAGCGCGCCGGCTTCTACATCGGTGGCTCCGGTGCGGTGCTCACGGGCTACCACACGCTCGACAACTCGAAGGTCGAGGGCCTGGGCGGTGCGTACTTCCGCATCAAGCAGTTCCCGGGCTACGGCACGCTCAACATCGGTGCCAATCTCTTCGCGGAGCACTATGCTCATAACGAGCGCGCGCTGACCTATGGCAACGGCGGTTACTTCAGCCCGGAGGTCTACTTCCTGGGCAGCGTGCCGGTCACGTTCAACGGCTATTACAAGTCGGATTGGCACTACGTCATCACTGCCGGAATCGGTGTGCAGACCTTCCAGGAAGACACGGCAATCTTCTACCCCTTGCTGGTTGACGCGCCGTTGCAGAACGCCGCCTTTGCAGGCTGCACCATCCCGCAGATCGCCGGTCACAACTGCCCGACGGCACAGCTTCCGGTGAACAGCAACACCGGTGCAAACTTTGGCATCGAGGCGGAGGGCTCCTACCGCATCACCGAGCACTGGTATGCGGGCGCGGCTCTCGCTGCGAACAACACCAACAACTACAACGTGGTGCAGCCGACCGTGTTCCTGCGCTACCTCTTCCGTCCGCAGTACGCGACCGAGGAGTACCCGACAGGCCTGTTCCCGGTGCAGGGCTTCCGTCCGCTACGAGTGCCGTAGCACTACCGATCAAAGCACGCACATCTACCGGACCTCGCACACCGCGACGGTCCGGTTTTTATAGGGGCAGGCGAAGTGGGTCGCGGCTGCAGGTTCAAGCACGACCCAAGTGACGCCGAGCGGAATCAGCTTGGCCCGGCGCACAGGGTCAAACTCATCGTCAAGGTGAATGCTCGCGCTTTCGCCTCTCTGCCAATCTCGTCCGAGGGAAGGCACGACCGAAGCGATGCCCGCGTCTTTCACCCCGTCCGGCAACACCGAGCGTAGGGCTGCTGCCCGAAAGCCCTGTGCATCTTCACCTGGCAGGTCGATATAGTTTGCGTCCACCGCGAACAGCGCGTTGCGGGGCGTGCTGAGACGAATCCAACGAAATGCGGCCTCCCAGTCGTTTGCGGGAGCCGCCCAGGGCATCTCCAGATGTCTTGAAGTGGGATAGATCGCAAGCTGCACCAACAGCATGGCGACGGCAATCGCCGAGCCGCCAGTTGCGGCGGCCACACGCAGGGCCGGCTTCCGCAACCAGGGATACAGATGGCCGCCTACCAGTACGACAAAAGCCGCAAAGACCAGGTGCAGCGACCGAAGCGGCTGACAGCGCGCCAGCAGCGTACTGGCAGCGGATTGCCGTGCAAAGCACAGTGCGAACAGGAGAGCTGTCACGGTGACCGCACTCAGCGCTGCAGGCAGCAGATTTACAGGCTCTCTGCGACGCGTGGCCCATTCCAGTACCCAGAGCAACATGCAGGGAGCGATAGCTCCCGCTATCTCGTACCATCGCCACTGCGACAGAAACCAGTAGCCCCGCGTGAGTGCAAGCGTATGGGTCAAGCGGGAGTCGGGCGTGGCGGACAGCGTAAGCAACAGGCCACCCGCGAGCAGTCCGGACGTCAGCAGCAATGCCCACCAACGGCCCTTTCGCAGCGAGAAAGCGAGCAAGTAGCAGATCGTCAAAGCTCCCCAAAAGCCCATCAGGGGATGCAGCAGCGCAGCCGCGATGCACAACCCCGCAGCAGCCAGCCAACGCCGGCGAAGGCAGGCCGCGACAGCCCAAAGTAAAAGCGGCGTGGTGAATGTTCGCGCTGTCACGTAGGGGTCGACGAGGTACAGCGAAGTACCCGCCACAGGCACGCCGGCGCAGACAGCCATTAGCGCCACCGCCCAGACGGCACTGCCGCGTTCGGCGAAGTACGCCCGCGCCAGCGACCATGCTGCGGCCAGCGTAAGCAGCAGGCCAGTAGCCTGCAGCAACATAAGACCGCCCTCAAGACCCAGGTGCAACGCGCCGACGCTCCAACCGGCGAGCGGCACAAACAAAGCAAAACGCGTATGCGCCGCGACCCAGTCATGACCGCTAGGGAAGAGCGAAGGATCCATACGACCGGCGATGGCAGCGGTATAGATGCCGCCGTCCTCCGCGTACGGGTGATAGCCCAGCAGCAAAAATGCAAGGAGCGTAAAGATGAGGAGCAATGGCTCCGGTCTCGCTAGAAACGCGCCAATCGAGCGCATCGAAGGGATCCGCGTCGGCTCGAGCTCAATTGTTTTGCGAATCTCGATCGCTCCCTCGGTGCGCCTCATCCACGGCGCTCCCCAGTATCACTGATACAGACGCCGCAGGTGAGCGAAGTGTGTCACGTCGCCCATCGAACGTCACTGCATGACTTGCTTCGTATAATGAGGACGCGTGAAAATCTGCCTGAACGTTTCCCATTTGCCGACAGCGTGTCGTGCTGGTGCGCAGCTTGCCTGAGCCCGCACAGCCCGCTCCGAAAAAGAAGGGCAGAGAACTCTGGAAGCTCATTCCAGGCTTGGCGATCTCCGCCTTTTTTCTCTGGAAGACCGTTAAGAGCATCCGCTATGACGACCTTCGTGCCATCCATCTGGCGAGTCCAGGGTGGCTTGCGGTACTGGTGGTCTTTCTCGCCGCGGGCTACCTGCTTCGTATTTATCGCTGGTGGTACATGCTGCGCCGCAGCGGTGCACCACGGCTTGCGGTGTGTGGTCGTGTTTTGCTGACCAGCTATGCGGCCAACAACGTCTTGCCCTTCCGTATAGGCGACTTCCTTCGGGTCTTTTCGTATGCTAACGATCTGGGCGCATCCTCCTCGACGATTCTGAGCACGGTCATTCTCGAACGCTTGCTGGATGTCTTCACACTCCTTGCGATGCTGGTGATGTTGCTGTTGGGTGCTGCGCATTCGCTGCCGCCGCTGCCTGTGCACGGCCATCCCTTGAATCTGCTGCATCTGGCTGAGCCGGTGCTGCTGCTTTGTGCGCTGGGCTTGGCCGTTCTGCTGTTCTGTGCCCCACTTCTACAAAGGGCTGTCGAGCACCTGGTACGCCGGTTGAAGGTGGGTCCGCGTACTGAGAAGATTCAGCGTTGGACGCTCTTGTTGTTTGATGCCGTGTTGAAGCTGAGTTTCGCGGG
>CAXTJS010000049.1:0-5852 GCA_964244605.1 uncultured Terriglobus sp.
CAATCTCTACCTGAACCGCAAGTGCACGGGTGCCATGGTGGGTGCGCATCCCTTCGGCGGCTTCAACATGAGTGGCACGGATTCAAAGGCCGGCGGCGCAGACTACCTTCTGCTCTTCACGCAGGCAAAGTCCATAGCAGAAAAGCTCGACGTACTGAATGACGGCGGCGATGAACTACGTCACCCCGACGGGATCTAGGCGGGCTGCAGACGCAGGCTTGCGTCGGTGGCGCGGGCCGCGGCTTCCGCGAGCGCGCGGTGGTGCAGGGTAAAGAGGGCCAGCTCCAGGCGGTCGCTTACGCCGGTCTTGTCGTAGATGGCGCGCAGGTAGTTTTTCACCACCTGCTCCTTCGTGCCTAGCTCTTCGGCGATTTCCCGGTTCTTGCAGCCACGCACAATATGTCCCACGATTTGCAACTCGCGGCTGGTAAGCCGCTCAAGTACGCGGACACCAACAGGGTCATTGCTGACCGGCGCGGTGCGGGCGGGAACGATGCGCCGCTCCCCACGCGCAACGTGGCGCACACATTCCACCAGAGTTGTGCTTTTGGTGTGGCGTGACAGCAGCCCGTCGATCAAGGCGTATTCCGCATCGGGCAGTTCTTCGGCCCGCTCAGTAAGGTACACGATGCGGCTACCCGCGGCCCTGGTGAGCTTGCTGAGCGCTTCCAGATCGCGAACGAGCGTTCGTGCCACAAGCAACACGCACCCACGCGTCGTCTCAGCGACCTGTAAGAGGCGTTCTGTCGTGTCGCACTGGGCCACGATGCGCACGCCCTCTTCCATGGCGAGCACCCTGGCGGCACCCGCACGAAAGATCGCCTGATTGTCGGCAAGCACCACGTGAATCGTCACAAGCGTTTTGACCTTTGGGGAATGCGCTCAGCGCACCCGGTGAGTGCACATGTTTGCACTATCGGCACCACCGGAAAAGACTGCAGTGCCTCTGAGTATGCAACAGCATCTCTTCGGCAGAAAACTGAGTTTTTGCTGTGACGGCGCACCTTGTGAGCGTATGAATCCCGACATACGATGTCGTAATCCAATGAGCTGGTTGCGCACACCAGAAGGTTGCCGCGCTTCGGAACTACACTGCGTCTATGCCAAGACCGATCCTTCTCGCCATCGACGATGACACCAGCGTGCTGGAAGCTGTGGTGCAGGACCTGCGGCGGCAGTACGGCAAGGACTACCGCATCGTTCGCGCGGCAAGCGGGCAGGCCGCGCTGGACACGTGCGTGCAGCTGAAAGAGCGCAATGAGAGCGTCGCGCTCTTCCTGAGCGATCAGCGCATGCCCGGCATGACCGGCGTCGACTTTCTGAGCCGTGCGATCGAGCTCTACCCCGATGCCAAGCGCGTTTTGCTGACGGCGTATGCAGATACCGAAGCCGCGATCCGCGCGATCAACACGGCCAAAATCCACTACTACTTGAACAAGCCCTGGGACCCTCCCGAGGAGAAGCTCTACCCTGTGCTGGACGACCTCCTGGTGAGCTGGCATCAGGGCTACAAGCCGCCCTACGAGGGTGTGCAGGTGGTGGGTACGCGCTGGGGTGCGATGGACCACGGCATCCGCGAGTTCCTCACCAGGAACCACGTCGGCTACCGCTGGCTTGATCCGCAGAGCCAGCCGGAGGCGGTTGACCTGCTCAGGTCCCGCGGCATTGACGACTCGCGTCTGCCGGTAGTCGTCTTCAGTGACGGCACCTCAATCGTTCAACCTTCGCAGCAGGAGCTCGCCGGCAAAGTCGGCCTGAAGACGCGCGTCGAGAAGGAGTTTTACGACGTGGTGATCGTAGGCGCCGGGCCCGCTGGCCTGGCCGCTGGTGTCTACGGCGCTTCAGAAGGTCTGCGCACGTTGATTGTCGAACCGGAGGCGCCGGGCGGTCAGGCCGGTTCCAGCTCACGCATCGAGAACTATCTCGGCTTTCCCCAAGGTTTGAGCGGCGACGAGCTTGCCAAGCGCGGCTTCATTCAGGCGCAGCGGCTCGGTGCCGAGTTTGTGACGGAGCGCGTGACCGACATCCGCATGGAGAACCAATACCGCATCGTCGTGCTGAGCGACGGGCGCGAGGTGAGTTGCTCCGTGGTGCTCATTGCCACGGGGGTATCCTGGTGCCGGCTCAATGTTCCCGGGGCTGACGCGCTTGTGGGCCGGGGGGTGTACTACGGTGCCGCGCAGACTGAGGCAGTAGCCTGCAAGGATGAGGACATCTTCATCGTCGGCGGCGCGAACTCCGCCGGCCAGGCTGCCATGCACTTCTCGAAGTACGCGCGCACGGTCACCATGCTGGTGCGCGGCGAGTCGCTTGAAAAGAGCATGTCGAAGTACCTGATCGACCAGATCGCGGTGACAGAAAACATCCTTGTCAAAACGCGAACGCAGATCACCAACTTTGGCGGCGACGATCATCTGCGGTGCCTACAACTTACTTGCGATGGCTGCACCGAAACTCGCGAGGCTGCCTCCGTGTTCATCTTTATCGGTGCCGCGCCGAAGACAGATTGGCTGCCTAAAGAGGTAGCGCGCGACGATCGCGGCTTCATCTTGGCAGGGCCTGACTTGAAGCGCATCGGCATGGAAAAGACGACGGGCGGCCGCGATCCCTTCCTGCTTGAGACCAGTGTTCCCGGCATTTTTGTAGCAGGCGACGTGCGGCACGGCTCGGTAAAGCGTGCGGCGTCTGCCGTTGGCGAAGGATCGATTGCGATCCAGTTCGTACACCAGTACCTGGCGGAGTTCTAGAGCGATGGCGACAGCAGTTGCAGGTTGCATGGAAGCGCGTACGGTGCGCGAGATCGAACTGATTCACCTCTTGCGGGAGAGGAAGCTTTTTGCGGATGTGAGCGAGGCGGAGCTTGCCTGCCTGATCGCCGCCTCAACGGAGTGGAGCCAGCCGGCCGGAGTGGTCCTCGCGAAGGAGCACGAGCAGCAACACGACTTCTTCGTCCTCTTTTCCGGCGACGTCCGTATCAGCCGGCGTGGCAGCGGCGATGTCGACCTGTTCCACAAAACTGTGAGCGCGCCCTCTTTCATGGGTGAGAGTGCAATCCTCTCGCATATTCCATACTTCCTGACCGTAACTTCGATTACAGACGTGAGCTTCTTGCGCGTGGGGGAAGACAGCTTCTGGCAGCTAATGGCAACCTGTCCAAACCTGCGCGACACCATCGTGAGCGAAGCGCGCATGCGCACGCAGGGGCACCAGGCAATGGCGACGCAGGAGGGCAAACTTTCGGCCCTGGGAGCGATGACGGCCGGGCTGATGCACGAGCTAAACAACCCCGGCGCGGCGGCAAAGCGAGCTGCTTCACAACTGCGTGCGAACCTGACCCGTCTGCACCTGCTGGCGCGCAGTTTTGCGGAGCAGGGCCACACGGAAGGGCAGCGCGCCTGCCTGACTGCTCTTCAGGAACGTGTACTGGGCAGCGGGGGCGCGCGCTGCATGGATTCGCTGCAGCAGTCTGACGCGGAAGAGGCCCTGGGCACATGGATGGACGAGCATGACGTGAACAACGCCTGGAATCTAGCACCCACACTCGTCGCCAGCGGCATTGCCGCCGGTGATCTGGAGTGCCTGCAACACGTCTTCCCGGCAGGTGCCATCCAGGAGCCGATCGAGTGGCTTGAGGCGACGGCCTCCAGCATGCAGCAGGTAGCCCTGGTAGAAGAGAGCGTCTCGCGCGTGCACGAGCTCGTCAAGGCCGTGAAGACTTATGTGCATGAGGGCCAGGGCGGCCAGCAGACGGTGTACGTGAACGAGAGCGTGCACGCGACGTTGATGCTGCTGAAGCACAAATTCCGCGAGAAGAACATCCACCTCGAAAAGCAGTTCGGCGCAAACCTGCATCCGCTCACCTGCGTCTGCACCGGCCTGAACCAGATCTGGACCAACCTGCTCGACAATGCCATCGACGCCGTCAGCCCCGATGGGCATATCCAGATTCGCACCTGGCAGGATGCCGCAAGTGTCTTCATCGCCATTCATGACGACGGCCCCGGCATTCCCGAGTCGGAGCAGGAGCGTATCTTCGACCCCTTCTACACCACCAAGCCCGCAGGCGTGGGTACGGGCATGGGGCTGGGCATCGTGCACCGCATCGTGGAAAGCTACAACGGCTCGTTGACGCTGCACTCTGTCCCAGGTGAGACCGAGTTTGTGGTGCGTATTCCTGTGGTGGACGCGCCTGCGGGCAAGACAGCGACCTAGGCCAAGCGACAGCTAAGACAGAACGCGCCGCAAGTGTACGCATGCTGCCGGGCTGCATCTATCGCTCAAGAAGAGTGAGGATGCATGTACAAGGCCGTATTGTGCGACATGGATGGAACCCTGCTGGACAGCAACCACTTTCACGCAGAGGCGTGGCAGCGGACCTTTGCCGAGTTCGGCTTCGAGGTCGGCTTCGAAGACATGGTGAAGCAGATCGGCAAGGGTGGTGACCAGGTTATTCCCGCGGTCGTACCAAAAGACAAGTGCGATGAGCTGGAAGAGCCCATCAAGAAGTTCCGGACCAAGCTCTTCCATCGCGAGTACATGGACCGCATCGTGCCCTTCAGTGATGCGCGTCGTCTGCTGGAGCGCATGCGGCAGGAAGGCCTGCGGCTGGCTATCGCTTCGTCGTCCGACAAGGGCGACCTTGAGGCTTTTCTGATGCTGCTTAAGGTGCACGATCTGGTCGAGGAGAACACCACCGCCGACGACGCGGAGCAGTCGAAGCCGGAGCCGGGCATCTTTGAGGCCGCGTTGAAGAAGCTCAAGATCGAGCCAGGCGAGGCCATCGTGCTTGGTGACACACCATGGGATATTGAAGCAGCCAAGAAGGCCGGCATCGCCTCCGTCGCGGTACGGTGCGGGGGCTGGAAGGAAGACGAGTTGAAGCAGGCGGGAGCAATCGCCGTCTACCGTGACCCGGCCGACATCCTGCGCAACTTCGACACGTCACCCTTCGCTTCGTAGAGAATTTCGGTGTGGCGGGAATGACATCAAGGTAGGCCAGCAGAAGTGTGCCCCATGTCCGGATCTTCGGACATGGGGATTTAAAGGTTCCCCTGTGGCAAATACGACGATCGGGCACACCGATGCGCCGGGTTGTCTACAGGTCATGCACAGCAAGCTCGTCGGAATCTGCCAGTTGCGTTGCGTTCTTCCCGGCGCTCTGAAGGCCATGCTTGTTCCGTAGAAATTTCTGGCTAGAGTAAATGCCCGTCTGCCCTGAGAACAGGTAAGCCACAACACAGGCGATCGCCGCGTAAGCGCCGGCATCCGCGCCGAACAGCTCCATCGCGAGCAGGGCAGAAGCGATGGGTGTGTTGGCTGCTCCTGCAAAGACCGCGACAAAGCCCATGCCGGCCAGCAGCGACGACGGCAGCGGCAACACGTGCGCCAGCGCATTGCCGAGCGTAGCGCCGATGAAGAAGAGGGGAGTCACCTCGCCGCCCTTCAGTCCGCTGCCGAGCGTGGCTGCGGTAAACACGAGCTTGCCCACCCAGTCATACGCGGGAACAAAGCCATGAAAGGCCGCCGCCGTCTGTGGAAGGCCAAGGCCAAGGTAGCGGGTAGTTCGCACAGCGAGCGCACCCAGAGCGATGACGGCGCCTCCGATGCAAGGCCGCAACGGAGCCCAACGGATGTGCCGCTGGTAAAACCCGGCGATGTGGTGCGTCAGTGTCGAAAAGAGGAGCGCTACGAAGCCGAAGACCGCGCCCGCAACACACGCCAGCGCGAGTGTATGCAGGTCGAGCTTCGGTACCTGGCTTACCGCATAGCGGGTGTGCTCCACGCGCAGCGCATGCGTGGTGAGGTCTCCGAAGAACGAGGCAAGGAAGCAGGGCAGAATGGCCTCATAGCTC
>CAXTJS010000049.1:5862-14286 GCA_964244605.1 uncultured Terriglobus sp.
CCCGGCGGCCAGCATCAGGAACGCGATTGCCGAGCGCGTGCGCATGCCGCGCCTACCGCTCACCGGCCAGCGGCGTGCCGAAGATGGAACCGAAACCCGCACTCACGCCTGCCATCAGCAGGATGCGCCGGTGGGCAGGAGAGAGCCGCAGCGGTCGCGTGAGCTGATCGGCCAGCGATGCCCCGGTCTGCAGCGCCGTGCCCTCACGTCCCGCCGACCCGCCAAACAGATGCGTCAGAAACGTCGCAAGCAGGATCAGCGGCGTCATGCGCACCGGAATGGTCGCGTGCGGATCGTGGATCTCGTTCAGGATGAGGTTGTTGCCTGCCTCAACGGAACTGCCGAAGTAGCGATAGAGCAGGCCAGTGGCGAGACCGCCGGCGGGTAGAAGGGCAATGAGCCAAGGGTGCGTTTCGCGAGTGCGTGTGGCCAGGTCAAGCGACCACAGCAGCAATGCGGACGCGGCACCCGCCATCACACCGACCATCGCCGCGATGGGGACCCAGCGCAGCAGGTAGCGCGGCAGCGCAAGGATCTCAGCCTGGTTGCGGATCAGGAAGAACGTCGAACGGGATCGGGCCACGGGGTCTCCTTAAGCAGGAGTCATCAGCGGCGGTCGCCCGCGGCAGTTCCGGCGAACCCCATCGCCGTTCAGTTCTTTTCAGGGTAGCAAACTTCGCAGCGGAGAGACGCTCGGCAGGAACTCACGCTCTCGCGAACCGGTCGCTCGCGTCAACGTACCGGCTAGATGATCGCACCACAGACAAGCACCAGAAAGGCAGCCTGAGCCAGAACGAAGCGGACTGTGAACCCACGCGCGGTCCGCTCGCGAAGGTCGATCAGCACGTCGTCTGGTGCACCCGCGGCAAGCTGCTTGAGTTGCGCATTGATCGGAAGCTGCCCTCGCACCGTGAGCACAAGACCGGCGACGCTCAAGACAAGGCTAAGGCCTGTGGCGATGGCCAGGGCGGAGCGATGCTGCAGCGCAACGGAGATGGTCAGCGCTGCGTTGATAAGCAGCAGAGAGCCCTTGTAGGGCGGCATCGACCGGTCCAGGTATGTGTCCATGGCGCGCCATGCATCGGCATACGCATCCGGGCGCAGCAGCCGCATCGCCGGTAACACGCCGATCTGGCACATCAGAATCATTCCGGCATAACCGCCACATAGGACGATCGTAAGTATCAGCAAAACGGTGCTTAGCGTTGCCATCGGGCCGATTATGCCAAAGCAATCCGTCGTCTGAGAAGAGATTTTTGTCGTGCCTAAAGTTAACGTGGACCCGCGGGTACATGCTCCTCAAGGTACCGGGCGATCAGCGAGTAGTTATGCAGGGAAGTGCCTTCGCCTTCGAAGATGCCATGGCTGCGCCCCGGATAGTCCATAAAGTCGAAGACCTTGCCCTGCGCGATTAGCCGGTTGACCAGGCCCTCCGTAACGGCGAAATGCACGTTGTCATCGCCGGACCCGTGGATGATCAGCAGATTGCCGGTGAGACCCTGTGTGAAGTTGATCGCGGAGCCGTCGTGGTAGCCCTGTGCATTGGTGGCGGGCAGGCCCATGTAACGCTCCTGGTAGATCGTGTCATAGCGGGTCTGCTCGGCCATAGGCGCGTTTGCGATGCCCGTCGAGTACAGTCCGGGTTTGCGGAACATCATGTTGAGCGTGTTGGTGCCGCCGCCGCTCCATCCCCAGATCGCCATGCGCGAGGTGTCCACGTAAGGGTGCGAGGCGGCGAACGAGCGGATCGCCTCAGCCTGCTGTTCCGTGGAGAGGACGCCGAGCGCGCCATAGCCGGCGTGACGCCAGTCTCGTCCGCGTGGTGCGGGCGTGCCCTGGTTATCAAAGCTCAAGACCACATAGCCTTCGCGCGCGATGGCGGACAAGAAAGTGTTGGCGCCTGATGGAGTATCCAGCACAGTCTGTCCGGCCGGCTCGCCGTAGACGTAGGTGAAGACGGGGTACTTCTTCTGCGGGTCGAAGTGCGGAGGTTTGATGACGGAGGTGCTCAGGCTCAGGTAGTTGGCAATAGGCGTGTCGACAAATTCGACTGGAGTCCCCAGCGCTGCGATCTTGCTGGTCACGGCCGGGCCTTCTGCGAAGGTACGCACGGCATGGCTGTCTGCCAGGCGCGTGAGGGTGTAGCGCGCCGCGACGTTTGCGGAGCCGAAAGACTCCAGTGCGTATTGGCTGTCTGGTGAGGCCTTGTAAAAGGAGTGCGTGCCGGTCTCACTGGCTGCCGTCAACCGCACCGGGTGGCCCGACCCATCCAGTCTGGTTCGATAGAGATAGGCGCGTACCGGATCGTCCGGTGACGCGGTGAAGAACAGCACATTGCCGGCAACATCGACGGCAGTTGGCGCGATGACGTCCGCTTTGAAGTCGGTCAGCAACACAGGCTTCGCCTGCTTTGCGGACAAGGGAACGGCATAGGCATGACGCCAGCCGTCACGTTCGCTGAACCAGAGCAGAGCCCGCGGTGCGGCGTCAGGGCTGTTGGCGGCGGGGAGCCAGGTGAAATCAAGATCAAGGCCGTGGAAGCCAAGCGTGTCCACGAAATCGGGCGCGGTGTCCTGAAAGATGACCCGTGCCTCGCCTGTGTCTGCATCCGCAAGGTAGATGCGGTCGTCTCGCTGCAAGCGGTCCAGGTACTCCACGGCGACCTCCCGCGTGTGTGGCACCCAATCCAGGTGCGGCACATAGTGCTCGCGCGGGTCGCCCGGAAGCTTGAGCCAGGTTATCTGGGCCGGCTGCTTGAGGTTCACGACGCCGACCCGCGTAGCGCTGTTTGTGGTGCCCGGCTGCGGGTAGTGGTAGCGACTGACGGTAGGCGTCGGGCCGGTGGTGTTGTCGATGAGCGTCCACTCCTGCACGCCGCTCTGGTCGAAGTGCCAGAAGGCAATGGAAGCGGAATCCGGGCTCCAGCGAAAGCCGTCGCGGATGTCGAGTTCTTCCTCGTTCACCCAGTCAGACGTGCCGTTGATGATGTCGGCGGAGCCGTCCGTCGTGAGCGCACGTATGGAGTGCGTCGCAAGGTCTTCAACGTAGAGGTTGTTCTCGCGGACGTATGCGACGTTGTGGCCGTCCGGTGAGAACTTCGCGAACATCAGCGTAGACGGCTTTGCGTCCAGGCCGCCCAGCTTCGACAGGGCTTGCGTTTGCAGGTCGAAGATCCAGTAGTCGCCGCGGGTGTTGCGCCGCCAGACCCGGCGAGCGTCCGTAAACAGGAGAAGGCGCGTCCGATCGGGCGACCAGTTGTAACCGGTGACGCCGAGGGGCTCCTTTGCTCCCTGGGGCGTCAGCTGGCTTGCGGACACGAGAACTGTGCGGCCCGTGCCTGTCAGGGTGTCGTACGCAACAAGGTCGGCGCCCTTGGCAGGCGCTGCCAGAGGCTCCAAGACGGTGTAGCGCTTGCCGTTGTCGAGCCACTGAAACTCGCCCGGCGGCTTTGTCTCGTACTGGTTCTGAAGCATGTCCTTCAGCAGCGTGCGAAAGGCCTCTGACGGGTGCGCGGGTGCTTGCGCCGAGGCACAGACGCACAGCACGAGCAGGATTACACATACGGCAGCGTAGGCCGAGCGCCGCAGCAAGGTTGAAGGCATGGCGAAAGCCTAGCATTGGCCATGGGAAAGATGCCATCGGAACCCGGCACAGAACAGAGAGGCGATCGCCTGCCGTCGCTGCGCACCGCTGTCGCGCTCATTGGCCGATGAGTATGGGTCGCTAGAATGGAAGAGATGTCAGAAGCCGCCCATACCGCACCGGACGCCGCGCCGGAGATCCGCTACAACCCCGCTGAGATCGAGCCGCGCCGCCAGGCGGAGTGGGACGCCGATCCTGCGCTCTACGCGGCCGAGCCGCACAGCGGCGGCAAGCCGAAGTACTACGTGCTTGAGATGCTGCCGTACCCCAGCGGCAAGCTCCACATGGGCCATGTGCGTAACTACTCCATCGGCGACGCACTCGCGCGTTACCAGTGGATGAACGGCTTTAACGTGCTGCACCCCATGGGCTGGGACAGCTTCGGCCTGCCTGCCGAAAATGCCGCCATCAAGAACAACACCGCACCGCGCGAGTGGACGCTGAACAACATCGCCGAGATGCGCAAGCAGATGCGCCGAATGGGCCTGAGCTATGACTGGGCGCGCGAAGTCACCACCTGCCTGCCCGCGTACTACCGCTGGAATCAGTGGCTGTTTCTGGAGATGTTCAAGCGCGACCTCGCCTTCCGCAAGAAGAGCCGCCTGAACTGGTGCCCCAAGTGCAACACCGTTCTCGCCAATGAGCAGGTGGTCAGCGGCCACTGCTGGCGGCATGAGGACACGCTGGTCGAACAGCGCGACCTGACGCAGTGGTTCTTCCGCATCACGCAGTACGCGGACGAGTTGCTGGACGGCATCGACCAGCTTGACGGCTGGCCGGAGAAGGTGCGCACCATGCAGCGCAACTGGATTGGCCGCAGCGAGGGTGCAGAGGTTACGTTTGCGGTGGACGGCTGCACCGACGGCCTGAGCGTCACCGTCTTCACCACGCGCATCGACACGATCTTCGGCGCGACCTCGCTGCAGCTTGCTCCCGACCACTCGCTGATTCAGCATTGGTGCGGCTTCGACGAGAAGCTGAAAGCCGAAGTAGACGCGATGCTCGCTGACCAAAAGACGGCCCGCGACACCGATGCGCTGGGCGAGCTGCCGAAGCATGGCGTCCCCACCGGACGCTTTGCCATCAATCCGTTCAACGGCGAGCGCATCCCCATCTGGGTCGCCAACTACGTGCTTGCCGGTTACGGCACGGGCGCCATCATGAGCGTACCCGCGCACGACGAGCGCGACTTCGAGTTTGCGACGAAGTACGACCTGCCCATCCGCCGCGTCGTTGCGCCGAACCTGGACACGGAAGACCTGCCGCTGCCGTACACGGGCAAGGCAGAGGCCGTGCTGATCGACAGCGGTGAGTGGTCCGGCGAGCCTGTGCTCGAAGCGCTGGAGAAGATGGCGAAGCACGCCGAGGCCAACGGCTTCGGTCGCGCCACCGTGACCTATCGCCTGAAGGACTGGGGTGTGAGCCGCCAGCGCTATTGGGGTACGCCGATTCCCATCGTCTACTGCGAGCACTGCGGCATGCAGCCGGTGCCGCAGGACCAGCTGCCCGTACTGCTGCCCGAGAACGTGGACATCGCCGATGTGAACGGATCGCCGCTCGGGCGTGTGCAGGACTTCGTGAACACCACCTGCCCGGCTTGCGATGGCCCTGCCACGCGCGAGACCGACACGATGGACACCTTTGTCGATTCGTCCTGGTACTTCTACCGCTACATCGACCCGAAGAACGAGACCGCACCCATCGGCAAGGAGGAGGCGAAGTACTGGTTTGAGATCGACCAGTACATCGGTGGCGTGGAGCACGCGATCCTGCACCTGATCTACTCGCGCTTCTGGACCAAGGTGATGCGCGACATCGGGCTCATCGAGAACAGCGAGCCGGCAAAGCGCCTGTTCACGCAGGGCATGGTCATCAAGAACGGCGCGAAGATGAGCAAGTCAAAGGGCAACGTGGTCTCGCCCGACGACATGATTGCCAAGTACGGCGCGGACGCCACGCGCATGTACGCGCTGTTCGCCGCACCGCCAGACCGCGACCTGGAGTGGCAGGAAGAGGGCGTCGCCGGTATCTCACGCTTCCTGTCGCGCGTGTACCGCATCGTGATGAAATACGCGCCTGCGCTACGCAGCGGCGAGCACGCCCCCACGCAGGAGGCGCTGAGCCCCGCTGGCCAGAAGCTCTTGCGCAAGCTGCACCAGACCATCGCAAAGATCACGCTGGACTTCAGCGGGCGCTGGCACTTCAACACCTGCATCGCGGGCGTGATGATGCTGGTCAATGACCTGATCGCAAGTGAAGCCGCAATGGATGCAGGTGAACTAGCACCCGCAACGCAGCGCGAGCTCTTCCGCTCGCTCACCTTGCTCCTTGCGCCGTTCGCTCCGTTTGTCGCACAAGAGTTGTGGCAGCAGTTGGGCTACGAGGGTGCGGTCTTCCGCCAGCCCTGGCCCATGGCCGATGCGGAGCTCGCGCGCCAGGACGAGATCGAGGTCCCCGTGCAGGTGAACGGCAAGCTCGTGAACGTCATCCGTGTGGACGCGGCCGCGGATGCAGACACGATCAAGGCCGCGGCGCATGCTGATGAGAAGGTCGCATCGCGCCTAGCCGGCAAGATCGTTGTGAAGGTCGTCGTTGTGCCGGGCAAGCTTGTGAACCTGGTCGTGAAGTAGCTCGTGCCAGCAAACGCGTCAAGGCACACGCAGCGGGCCACGCAGGGCTTTGTGGGCACGCTCACGTGGACGGTGCGGCGGCCCACGCTGACGCTGATTGAGATCGCATGGCGATGGCTCTTCGGCGTACCCGCGCTGCTGCTGCTGTACCGTGCCGGATCGGGCGTGCTTGACGCAGTGCCGTGGCGCTCGACCGGCGTGCAAAACGTCACGGTGAACCAACTGCTCACCGATCCGCTGCGCGCCTCCGTAGCGCTGGCTAACTTTGCCGGGCTCATCCTGCCCGGTCTGCTGCACGTTGCGTTGTGGATGGCACCCTTGCTGCTCGCGGCGTGGGTTCTGCTGTCTGCCGCCGGTCGAGCCATCCTGCTGCGCCGCATGGACCGGAGTCTGCGCAACAGGTTCGCGACCCTGCTGCTGCTGCAGTTCCTCCGTCTGCTTCCACTGATTGCGATTGCGGCTATGTGGTGGTTCGGGCTGCAGGCGCTCGCGCGGCACACCATCCTCATGCCCATCGAGAGCGGCGGCGAGCCGGAGATGATGGTCTATGTCGGTGGCGTGATTGTGTTGACGCTTGGCCTCTTTCTGTTCGCCTCAGCCATTGGCTGGATCTTCAGCGCGGCCCCGATCCTAGCCATGCGCAACGGCACCGGTGCGCTGGCGAGCATGCGCGATGCGTTGCACCTGCGCTTTCTGCGCGGCAGCATGATGGAGATCAATCTTGTGCTGAGCGTCGTCAAGATCATGCTGCTGGTGCTGGCGATGGCGTTCTCCGCGTTTCCGCTGCCGTTTGTCACCGTCATCACGGAGCAGTATGTCTTCTTCTGGTCGTTGGTCGTCGGTGTCTGGTATTGCGCAACGTCTGACTTCTTCCACGTCACGCGCATCAGCGGCTACCTGCACCTGCTGCAACAGTATGAGTTGACGCAAACCGGCACGCCCGCATCCGAGTAGACGCATTCCGCTTTTGCGGTCTTCGGAGACATACATGAACTTTGGCATCTACCTTGTCGGCTACCTGATCGTCATTGGCGGCGTGATCTATGCACTCAACCTCGCCCACGTGCCGTCGCACTGGATCATTGCTGTCGCCGTCATCATGTTGGGTGCGGGTGTGCTCACCGGCGTGCAGAACACCCGCTCGAAGGACCGCACTTCTTAACAGATGTTCGCGGTCACTTACACTGTGGGTGTGAGCAGCTCGACCGTCGTCATCCTCGATTTTGGTGCGCAGTATACCCAGCTGATCGCGCGCCGCATTCGCGAGTTCAACGTCTTCTCCGTCGTGCTGCCGTGTACGGCATCCCTGGAGCAGGTCAAGGCACTTGAGCCTGTCGGGCTTGTGCTCTCAGGCGGGCCAAGCTCGGTCTACGATGCGGACGCACCCAAAGCCGATCCCGCCATCCTGCAGCTGAGCCTTCCCACGCTGGGCATCTGCTACGGTATGCAGTTCATGGCGCACCACCTGGGCGGGCGCGTGGAGCCTGCAGACAAGCGGGAATATGGCGATGCCGTTGCGACCGTCATCACACCGAATAATCTCTTTGCAGGGCTGCCTTCGGAGCTACAGGTATGGATGTCGCATGGCGACAGCGTCATCGACCTGCCGGCGGGCTTCGTCGTCGCAGCACAGTCGCACAACGCACTTGCAAGCATTGCGGACGAGTCCCGGTCGATGTACGCCGTGCAGTGGCACCCGGAAGTCGCGCACTCGAAGCAGGGAACCGAGCTGCTGCGGAACTTCGTGCTGAACATCTGCGAGGCGAAGGCCGACTGGACGCCTGAAGCCTTCATCGCTTCTACGATCACGCGTATCCGCGAGCAGGTCGGGGATGGCCATGCAATCTGCGGCTTGAGCGGCGGGGTCGATTCTGCCGTGGCTGCCGTGCTGGTCGCGAAGGCGATTGGCGACCGGCTCACCTGCATCTTCGTAAATAACGGCGTGCTGCGCAAAGACGAGTTCGCGCAGGTGCAGCAGAACATGCGCGAAAAGCTCGGCCTCAAGGTCGTCGCGGTCGACGCATCGAAGCGCTTTCTCTCGCAGCTTGGCGGCATCACCGATCCTGAGACCAAGCGCAAGATCATCGGACGCGAGTTCATCACCGTCTTCGATGATGAGGCGGCAAAGATTTTGCGCTCGCAGGAAGAGGCG
>CAXTJS010000049.1:14296-15666 GCA_964244605.1 uncultured Terriglobus sp.
GGTCGCACACGATGCGACCGGTCATGAGATCGCATGGCTGGTGCAGGGCACGCTCTATCCCGACGTCATCGAATCTTCAAGCGTGAAAGGCCCGTCGCAGACGATCAAGAGCCACCACAACGTAGGCGGTCTGCCCGAGAACATGAAGCTCAAGCTCATTGAGCCTTTGCGCGACCTCTTCAAGGACGAGGTACGCCGCGTGGGAGCCGACCTAGGCATGCCGCAGGAGGTGCTCGAGCGGCAGCCATTCCCGGGTCCGGGACTGGCCGTGCGCATCGTGGGCGAGGTCACGCCGGAGCGTGTCGCAATCCTGCAGAACGCGGACGAGATCGTCGTTTCCGAGATCAAGAAGGCTGGCCTGTACCGGTCCATCTGGCAGAGCTTCGCGGTGCTGCTGCCGGTCAAGTCCGTCGGCGTCATGGGCGACCAGCGCACCTATGCGTACACCTGCGCGATCCGCGCCGTGCACTCAGACGATGGCATGACCGCGGACTGGGCACCGCTGCCGTATGACGTTCTTCGCATCATCTCCAGCAGAATCGTGAATGAGGTGCGCGGCATCAACCGTGTCGTCTACGACATCACGTCGAAGCCGCCCGGCACCATCGAGTGGGAATAGCAAGTCTCCCTTGCCGCAGCCAAATCCAAGCACGAAGGGCAAGTCCGCGAAGCAGAAGATGCTGAGCGGGGAACTCTACATCGCCGACGACCCTGAGCTACGCGCCGACTACGAACGGGGCCAGCTTCTGCTGGAGCGCTTCAACGCGAGCAGCATCCGTGAAGGCGCACTGCGATCAAGCCTGCTGCGCGAAATGCTCGGCAGCCTCGGCGAAGGCAGTACCATCCGCCCGCGCCTGCAATGCGATTACGGCGGCAACATCCACATCGGCGCACGCACCTTCGTCAACTTCGACTGCGTCTTCCTCGATGGCAACACCATCACCATTGGCGACGACGTACAGATCGCCCCCGGCGTACACATCTACACGGCCACACACCCGACTGATGCCGCAACCCGCATCGCCGGCTGGGAGTACGCACTCCCCGTCACTGTCGGCAACGGCGTCTGGCTGGGTGGCGGTAGCATCATCTGCCCGGGTGTCACAATCGGCGAGAACACCGTTGTTGGCGCAGGCAGCGTGGTCACAAAGAGCCTGCCGGCAAACGTGGTAGCGGTTGGGAACCCGTGCAGGCTCCTAGATTCTTAGTAGCTTGCTTTCGGCATCCACTACCGTCTTTTCCCTAAAGGTGTACCCCGGTCCGTCCTGCCTTTGCAGCGTCATTTCGACCGGAGCGACGAGCTCTATCGTCGCGGAGCGGAGAAACCTGCTGTTTGCCCGAAGCGGCGAAGGCTCTGAAAGGAACAGCAG
>CAXTJS010000050.1:0-4471 GCA_964244605.1 uncultured Terriglobus sp.
TTGACCATGGGGCTGGTCCACATGCCGGAGAGGTGGTAATCAAGGCTGGCGTAGCCGCGCGAGACGCTCTTGAGGCGGTCATAGAAGTCGAGCACGATCTCATTGAGCGGCAGCTCATAGGTGATCATGACGCGCGAGCCTGAGACGTATTCAAAGTTCTTCTGCTTGCCGCGCTTGTCTTCCACGAGCTTGAGGATGCCGCCGACATACTCCTCATTGGTGAGGATCTTGGCGGTGATGATGGGTTCCTCAATGGACTCGATGGTGGTGGGGTCGGGCCAGCGGGAGGGGTTCTCAACCTCCACGGTATTGTCGTCGCTGCGCGGGCCGGTGAGGTGAATCTTGTATCGGACGCCGGGCGCGGTGGTGATGAGGTCGAGGCCGAACTCGCGCTCGAGTCGCTCCTGGATGATCTCCATATGCAAGAGGCCGAGAAAGCCGCAGCGAAAGCCAAAGCCGAGCGCGACGGAGCTCTCCGGCTCGAAGGAGAAGCTGGCGTCGTTGAGCTTGAGCTTACCCAGCGCTTCGCGTAATGCCCCGTGCTCGTGCGACTCGACGGTATAGAGACCGGCGAAGACCATGCTCTTGATGTCTTCAAAGCCGGGCAGCGCCTCGGTTGCGGGTGCGGCGGGGTCGGTGATGGTGTCGCCGACCTTGGTGTCGGCCACGTCTTTGATGGTGGCGACGAAGAAGCCGACCTCGCCGGCGGAGAGCGTGGTGATCTCAACGGGCTTGGGGGTGAGCACGCCCATGCTCTCCACATCAAAGACCTTGCCGTTGCTCATGAGCTTGATGCGCTGGCCGGTGCGCAGCGTGCCGTTAATGACGCGCGCCAGCACGATGACGCCCTTGTAGGGGTCGAACCAGCTATCGAAAATGAGCGCCTGCAACGGCTTTGCGGCCTCACCTTCGGGCGGCGGAATCAGGTGAACCACGGCCTCCAGGATCGCTTCCACGTTGAGGCCGGTCTTGGCGGAGACGCAGAGCGCGTCGTCCGCGGGCAGGCCGACGGTGTTCTCAATCATCTCCTTGGTGCGGGGGATGTCGGCCGAGGGCAGGTCAATCTTGTTGATGACAGGGATGATCTCAAGCCCATTGGAGATGGCGAGGTAGGCGTTGGCGAGCGTCTGCGCTTCCACGCCCTGCGAGGCGTCCACCACCAGCAGCGCGCCTTCGCACGAGGCGAGCGAACGCGACACCTCATAGGAGAAGTCGACGTGGCCGGGTGTGTCGATGAGGTTGAGCTGGTAGGTGACGCCGTCCTTCGCCTGATACATCATGCGGACGGAGTGCGCCTTGATGGTGATGCCGCGCTCGCGCTCCAGGTCCATCGCGTCAAGCACCTGTGCCTGCATCTCGCGCTGGGTCAGCGAACCGGTGATCTCAAGCAGGCGGTCTGAGAGCGTCGATTTGCCGTGGTCAATGTGCGCGATGATCGCGAAGTTGCGGATGTACTTGGGGTCCATGAGGTCCCCTCTAGTTTAGCGGGTTGGACGGGACGGTCGTGGGCGGGTTTAGAGGCTAAAACAGCCTCCGTCCACGTTCCACAAGCGGTACGAGTAGAGTGCGGAGTCTCCGCGGTTTAGGGATGTGGACAGGCGCCAGGACTTACAGCATCTTGGTACTAGCATTGCTGACACTACTTACCTTCTGCCAGCTGCTCGGTGAAGCGCTGCGCCAGCACTGTGCAATCGACGTCGCGCACCTGTACTGTGACGCCGGTTTGGTAGCAGTTCCCGGCGACGTCTTCGGCCGTGACCAGCAGTAGCAGGTCTTCCCAGCGCGCGCGGGGCGGCTGCTTGTAGGCCATGGCGATCTCTGTGGTGCCGTCGCGGGAGAGTAGCGCCGCGCCGTACTCGGCCTCGTGCAGTTTTAGTGTGGGGGCGAAGGCCTTGTAAGCAGGCAGACCGCGCCCGGTGTCTTCACTGCGTGCTTTTAGTTGCTGCGAGATGTTCAGCGCGGGGCCCTGGCCGTCGTTGCGCAGATAGAGCGTTAGCTTATCTTCCGCAACGAACGCGCTTCTTTACGTAGAGCAGCGGCCGTTGCGCGCTTCGCAGCGAGGACTCTCTGACAGTCGTGAGCCGGTGCGTGGTCGCGACGTGGTACCAGAGCGTGATCAGGATGCCGATGGCGCACCAGGCCAGAATGGCGTAAGCGCTGCCAAACAACCATCAGCAAAAGCTCTGCAAGTCCACCATCGCCGCCGAGAGTAACACGCGGTGATATCACACCAAAGCACTTCCTGTTGTGGTGACAAGCCAATGGCAACGGATGGCTTCTCCCATGACCATCGAGCCGTTCACTATAAACAGAGTCACGCATCACCACGAAGGTGGTGGCACTTTGACCGGAGCGCAGCATAGTGAGAAAGCTGCTTTCCTAAAGGCCGGTGGAGCCGTTGGCAACAGCAGGTTTCACAACTCCAGCGCAAAGGCGCTTACGTCAAAAATGACGAAGTAGGTTGAACGACTGGAACTGCTCCGGCCAGGACTGCTTAAGGTGGGATCCTCGCCACAGATGCTTCTGCGGTAAGGACAGAACCTACCTTAGCTGCGCGAAGGTGGGGCACCCAGCGGGCTGCACCTGAAGCGTCCTTTCGACCAAAGCCACGCTCCGGTCCAAATGACGGATCCAGAATGAAACGAAGCGGTGCGTTGGAAGGACACAGCTCTAGCTGTGCCGCTTCGACATTTAGGTACGCAGCTTCAGCCGCCGAGGTCTGCTGTCGCCGAAGCCAACCTCAGCGGCTAAAGCCGGTTTCGAAGACGACTTGTTCGGCACGGCTGAAGCCGTGCCCCTCCGAGTTGCCACTCGCGTCTGAGCACTCATTAGGATGAATCGTGCGTCACTGCAGCAGCAACACAAACAACTCCTTCCACGACTCCACAAACGGCGGCTTTACCGCCGCAGCGACCACGCTGCTCACCGCTGGCCTGCCCTCGCTAAGTGCCTCCATAGCTTCGGCCCACGCAGACGCATCCGAGGGCGGCAGGAAGCCAACCGCACCGTAGCTGCCCACGGTCTCATGCGCGTATGGCAGGTCTGCCGCGAGGATCGGTTTGCCGGTTGCCTTGAACTCCGTCAGCGGCATGCCCCACGTCTCAAGCCGCGATGGGAAGACCAGCGCATCCACATCTGCATACTGCTGCAGCACGGCCTCACGCGGCATCGCGCCGAGCCAGCGGACGTTGCCAAGGTCGCCGAATCGTTCACGCAGTTGCGCGGCGTAGCGGTTTTCCGAGCCGTCCATCGTGAGCCGCAGTTCAACATCGGACCTCTCCAACAAGCGGCACGCCTCAAGCAGGACCTCCACGTTCTTAAACGAGCGCGCAAAGGCTGGGTAGAACAACCGGAACGGCTGCGAGGCCTCACGAATGGCCGTTGCTTCCGGTAGCAAGAGATGCGCCACGGACGGATGCGCCACCACGACCTCTCGCACGCGGTACCGCTGCTGGAAGGCGTACCGCATCCAGTCCTGCTGCACCACCACAAAGTCGTTGCGGCCAATGAAGACGCCGTACAGGTACCGGTATAGCAGCGAGAACATCGTGAACTTGTAACTCAGCAGCGCCTCCCGCAGGCCTACCCGGTAGAACGGCGCGGGATTGTGGCAGTAGACCGCTTGCCGCTCCGCCTCCACGCGCGGCGTGATGTCGTGCATGGCGAGCCAGAGATGCGGCTTGATCTCACGGCTGATCTGCAGAGAGTCGAAGTACTCAAAGCGCAGCCGGTTGAGCCACGACCGCTTCACCTCGGGATACTCGTGGAAGATGACGTTTGCGATGGGGTAAAGCTCGGCGCGGTGCACCAGCGCGTGCACCTCGTACTCGGGAAAGTGCTCGGCAACGGAGCGCAGCGCGTCCTGCATGATGGCAAGCGGCCCGGCCTCCACAAAGTTCACGCCTGAGAGAACGATGTGCGGCTTCAAACGGCGATCCACTGCCGGCTCGCCTCGTCGTACCGCTTCACCACACGTGCCGGGTTGCCGACCGCGATGGAGTACGGCGGCACATCGCGCGTGACCACTGACATGGCCCCGATCACGGCACCCCTGCCGATGGTCACACCGGGCAATACCGCGACACCTTCCCCAATCCAGACGTCCTCTTCGATGCACACCGGAGCCGCCCAGTCCTCTCGCAATTGGGGCGGCACGCGCGGGTCCGTGTGCTCACCCGGGCCCGAATACACGCCATGGTTGTGGTCACCGATGAAGACACGGCTGGCGATCATGGCGCGATCGCCGATGCTCACAGACAGCCTTGCGGACAAGTGAACATAGTCGTTGATCTGCACACCGTCGCCGATGATGACCACGGGCTCGCTAGAAGAGCGGAACGGAAACGCATCGATGCGGAATCCGGGACCGGTAGTGAGACTCCGACCCAGATTCGTGAAGGCTCGACCGCGTATAAAGACGGGGCTGCGCAAAAGCCGTGCCCTTGGATAGAACAGCCTCGTCTTCAGCACG
>CAXTJS010000050.1:4481-15548 GCA_964244605.1 uncultured Terriglobus sp.
GAGCCGTACCAGTGCGTAGAGACTGTAGCTTCGCAATCCGAACTCCGCATTCTTTGGACCCGTCGTTGTCAAAGAGGTCGGCTCGGTCTCATTGCTTGTGTCTCCGGATGCGGCATCTACCGCGGCATGCGCAGCGCTCGTGTCGCCACGCATAGTGCTCGTGTCGCTGAGTTTACCAAGAGAAAGCATGCCGGCTTCTCTCAAAAGGCGCGGTGTGCAACCATTCAGGGCATGAGTAACGAAGCAGCGCAGCCACTGGTCAGCATCATCACGGCTACGTGGAACGCGGCAGCAACGGTAGAGGCCTGCCTTCGCAGCGTGGCGGCGCAAGACTACCCGAACTTTGAACACATCATCGTGGATGGTGCGTCGACCGACGGCACCATGGGCATCGTGCACGAGCATGCCGACCCAAACGTTCGCTCATTATCCGAGCCCGACCACGGCATCTACGACGCTTGGAACAAGGGGCTGAAGCTCGCCACGGGTGAGTGGATCGCGTTCCTCGGTGCGGACGACATCTACCTTCCCGGTGCGATCTCGGCCTATATGCGCACCGCCGCGGCACAGCCCGCTGCCGACTACATCAGCGCGCAGGTGCGCTGGGTGCGGCCGGACGGCACGTCGCGCATCATCGGAGAGCCGTGGCGCTGGCGGCGCTTTCGCCGCTTCATGTCCACGGCGCACGTGGGCAGCATGCATCGCCGCTCGCTCTTTGAGCAGTACGGCACCTACAATGACGGCCTCAAGATTGTGGCGGATTACGAGTTCCTCTTGCGCGCCGGCAGTGGCTTGAAAACCGCGTTTCTGCCGATGGTCACGGCGCAGATGCTCAGCGGCGGCGCCAGTGATTCGCTCGCCGCCGTTCGCGAAGCCGCAGGCGTCAAGCTCACCACAGGCCGCCGCTCGCCCCTGCTGGTGCGTGTGGAGCAGGCGCGCGCCGCGCTCGGCTTCCGCATGCTGCGGCTGCTGCATCGCAACTCCTAAGCTCTCGACAAAGATCCATGCCGCAAACCACCACCGTCTTCCTGAACTGCGCACCGTGGGACGCACGCAAGCGCAACACCGACTGGCGCTACATACGCTTCGGCATCCCGCGGCTTGCGGAGGCCGACCCGCGACTGCGCTTCGTGCTGCAGAGCTCGGCCTGGGTCACGGCTGCGGAGAACCTGAAGACGATCCGCAAGGCCATAGGCTGGCGCATTAGCCTGCCGTTGAACACCTTCGACACTGTCTCAGGGCGGCTGAGCCGGCGCGACTTGGCACGCTCGCATGCCGACGTGGTGCTCACGCAGGAGTTCCCCACCAACATCGGCACGACGCCGTTCGTGTGGGTTAACGCGGTGCTCGACCCTGCGATGCAGCGCAGCTACGGCGTCACCGAGCAGGCACTCAAGGACGAGATCGACACCAAGCGGCCGCTCTTTGCGAAAGCGACCCGCGTGCAGGTCTACAGCCGTTCTGAAGCCGTGCGCCTCGCCGCCATGTTCCCGGAGTCGGCAGACCGCTTCACGCCGGTGCCGTTCTACCTGCCGCATATCCAGAGCTGCGCACTGGCCGACCTCGAGAGACACCGCGCGGCAACACCCGTGCGCATCTTGTTTGTGGGCAACAACGCCCGGCGCAAAGGTCTGCCCGAACTGCTGACTGCCTACGCCGCGCTGCCGGACGCGGTGCGCTCCCGCACGGAACTGATCGTCATCAGCAGCTTCGACCGCAGCCCCATGACCATGCCGAACCTGCCCGGCCTCACTGTGCTGCGTGGTGCTACATCTGCCCAGGTGATGGCGGAGATGCGGCGCGCCCACATCTTTGTGAACGTCGCGCATTTTGAGAGCTACGGCCTCGTCTTTCTGGAGGCAATGTCGCAGGGCGTTGCCTGCATGGGCCCGGCGTGGGAGGTGCAGCGCGAGCTCTTCGACAATGGCAATGCCGGCGTGAACCTGCCCGCAGATGCTGTTGCGATCCGTCTCGCGCTGGAGCGGCTGATCGAGGATGAGGCACACCGGTACGCTCTGGCCGTGGCGGGGTGGAATCGCTTTCAGAAGTACTACGCGCCCGCGGTCGTAGCACCGCAATACCGCGCAATGTTTGAGGCAGCAGCCCAAAGTCCAAGGTGAACGAGCACCCAAGATGCCGAGGAACCGGGTGCCCCATCCTTTCGCGGGCTCTATCGCGAAAGGGTGGGATCCATTCGCGCGGGGCGCGAACCGCGTTCCTTCGCCTACCCGGATAAGCCGAGCTACTTCTTACCCCACCCTTCGCTTCGCGAAGAATGGGGCACCCAGGTCAGTGGCGCTCCTAAGCCTGCCCGAAGATCTTCGGCGCAAAGCGCCTGCCGACCTGCTTGACCGACTCCATCGCAGAGCGGGGATCAAGCACCGCACGTAAGAGCGTGCCAGGGCGCTCCTCCAATATGCCCGTGCTGATCGGCACCACCGCGACGGCCATGCAGCTATCCAGAAAGAGCATGCCCGCCGCGATCCCGGGGAGGCCGAACCGCGTCGAAAGCTCATACGCAACGCCAATGGAAAGCAAGCTGAACGCGACATACAGCAGCGACAGCCGTCGGTGCCGGTTCGCTGCCACCGGCACCGCGGAGCTGGCGTTCCAGAGCGCGTTGGCAAACCCCGTGAGCAGCAGGAGGTTGAAGACAGGGGCGTAGAACGGGATGCGGCCGTGCGTCCAAAGCGCGAAGAGCCTCGGCCCGGCACCGAAGAGAAACAACAGCGACACGCCGGCAAGCACAATGGAAAGCTGAATCGCGATGCGGTGCAGCCGCCGCGCCAGCGGAAGGTCGCGCGCGCCGAAGGCGGCGGAGAGCTCCGGCCAGAAGCTCACCTTCACCGTGTCGGTCAGTTGCAGCGCCAGCCGTGAAAGCGTGCGCATGGGATTGAATGCGGCTACCGCCAGCGGCCCAAGCGTGATGCCCGCGATGATCGTCATGCCCTGCGTGCTGACCGACGCCCCTAGAGGAAATGCCAGAAAGGCAAACGCCGGCGCGGAAAGCTCCCGGATGCGGCTGCGGCTCGCCGCGCGCAGACCGATGGGCAGCCGCTTCGCTCCCGCGCGGTGCAGCAGCATGAGCCAAAGCGTGCCGGCCACACTGATCATCAGCATGAACGCCGCCAGCCCCACAGGCCGTGTATGCCGCACCACGATGATCAGAAAGCCCGCAGCCTCAGCGATGCGGATGCAGTTCACGGCAAACATGCCGGTGGCATACCGCCCCGTCGAACGGAAGGGCGCCATCAGCACACCCCACTGCAGCACGATCAGGCTGTTCACAGACAGCAGCAGCAAGGTCAACTGCACCTCGCCCGGCGACATCGCAGACAGGTGCAGCAACCGGTGCATCGGCACGGTGAAGAACAGCGCCACCAGCAGCAAGAGCAGCGCAAGCGTCACCAGACCCACCAGCGCGATGGAGCTGTGAAAGGTCTCCAGCGCCCCCTCGTGATCGTCTGCGCTCACGCGCATGGTCATGTCGCTGCCGGCCACGTTGCCAAAGCCGAGATCGGTCAGCAGCAGATACGACGGGATGGCGCTGAGCATGAGCCACTCGCCATACAGCGCCGGGCCCCACACGCGCAGCATCACCGGCACATTCACGATCTGCACCAGCAGCGTGACCGCCGGCCCCAGCAGGACGGCTCCAAAGGACGCGGTCAGGCGCCGCGCCACGCTCATAGGGACATGCCTTCGCTGGCGCGCTCAAGATCAGGTCCCATGGTTAGCAGTCTACGTTCTTGATCAGGACTCCCACCAAGGCGTCATTTCGACCGCAAGCCGCGCTCTTTGCGGCTGGAGCGGAGAAATCTGATTTCCCTTTGAGGGCCGTGGTGGCTTAAACAAACAGCGGGTTTCTCCGCTCCGCTGCGCTCCTGTCGAAATGACGCTTCATGAGACAGGCCTGTGTCCGAGGTACACGGCCTTAGAGAAATCCAGCCCGACTCGCGATATTCTGAAGCTCCACGACGACACAGTGTCAGAGAGGCAGTACCTTGCAGAACCGTGAGACGGAGCTAGCAGCGGCCAAATCCGCGAGAACGCGGGAGGGCCGCATCCTGCGCGCTCGGCTGCGCTATGGCCGGCTGTTGAAGCCGATCGTTGTGAAGCGGCCGGTACAGTTGCTGCTGGACGGCTGCTGTGGCGCGCTCGCCGTGCTGGTCGCGTATGTGCTGCGTTTCAATCTGACGTTGCCCCCGCCGGTGCGCCTGTCGCTCTGGGCGTGGATGGGCGTTCTTTTCTTCCTGCACCCGCTGGTGCTCTCGGCGTTCGGCGGCTACCGCTCCACCTGGCAGCATTTCAGCATGCAGGACAGCGGACGCCTGGCCACGCGCTGCCTCGGCCTTTGCTTTGCTCTGCTTGTCTTCACCTACATCAAGCCTGGCCGGCACCTGATGCCGTATAGCGTCGCCATCCTTGAGTACTTCTTCGCCGTCGCGCTCAGTTGCGGCGTGCGCATGCTGCGGCGGCTTGACCGTGAGGCGCTGCTGCGCATGTCCGTAACCGATCGTGTCTTGGTCATCGGCACCGAGCAAACGGTAGCGCCCGCGCTCGGCCAGCTTTGGCCGCTGTATGGCAAGCGCATCGCCGGCCTGGTGTTGGAGGACGAATACTTTCACGACCTCAGCATCGGCGGCCTGCCTGTGCTGGGCAACATCAGCCAGCTGCGCAGGTTGATCCATGCACGCAAGATCACGCTGCTGTTTCTCTGCTCGGCGGAGCTGCAAAACCTGCAGGAGATCATGCAGGTTGCGGCCGACATGAACGTGGCGGTTAAGCTCTTGCCCTCCATCCACGACCTGATGGACAACCGCGTGCGCGTGAGCAAGAACGTCACGGTAGCTTCGCTGCACGCAAGCGGCAGCGATGCCCCGCAGGCGTTGCACCCGGAGGTGATCGCCTGCCTGCACGGGCGCACGGTGCTGGTCACGGGCGCAGCGGGCTCCATCGGCTCTGAGCTGGTGCGCCAGGTGTCTACCGCGGGCGTCCGCCGGCTTCTGGTGCTCGACCAGGACGAGAACGGCATCTTTGAGCTGCTCAATGAACTCGGCAAGCGGCCTGACGTGGTTCCCATCATCGGCGACATCCGCGACGTGGAGGCGATCCGCAGCCTCTTCGCGCGCGAGCAGCCGCAGGTCGTTCTGCACGCCGCTGCCTACAAGCACGTGCCGCTGATGGAGGCGAACCCGTGCGAGGCCGTGCTGAACAACGTGCTCGGCACCCGCGCCCTGGCCGAGGCCGCCATCGAGTTCGCGACCGAGCGCATGGTCATGATCTCGTCCGACAAGGCCGTGCACCCCTCCAGCATCATGGGCGCAAGCAAGCGGCTTGCTGAAGTCGTGATTCAGGACATCGCCGACCGCACCGGCCGGCAAGGCAGCGCGACGCAGTTCGCCTGTGTTCGATTTGGCAACGTGCTTGGCTCACGCGGTTCCGTGCTGCCCGTCTTTCTGGAGCAGATCGCCAACGGCGGCCCTATCACCGTCACGCATGAGCAGATGACGCGTTACTTCATGACGATCCCGCAGGCCGTGGGTCTGGTGCTGCAGGCGGCCACGCTCGCCTCCAGCGGTCACATCTACATGCTCGATATGGGCGACCCGGTGCGCATCGTGAATTTTGCGAAGAAGGTAATCGAGCTCTCAGGCTTGCAGCCAGGTAAGGACATCGAGATCCGCATCGTGGGCTCGCGGCCCGGTGAGAAGCTGCACGAGCAGCTCTGGCGCGACGATGCGGAAGTGACGCCGACCACCTTTGAACAGGTTTTTCAAGTCAAGGCTGAAACGCCGGGCGAGGGCTTTGCGGAACTGCTCACGCACCTGGAAGGCGCGGCCCGCGACCACGACGGCGTAGAGGTACGGACGCTGCTGAAGCGATTGCCGATCGACTATCTTTCCGAGCAGTCGGCCGCGCTGGAGCCGCAGACCATTGGCTAGGGCGGCTCGGCAGATAGAGTTTTGTTGTTGTTTGCGGCTTCAGCCGCTGAGATAGAGAGGTGATCAGTAAAGACCACGGCTTTAGCCGCTGGCATGATCATCCCGGTGGCTAAAGCCACCCTCCTAAATTAAGTCGGCGTTCCTATCTCGGCGGCTGAAGCCGCAAAGACAGAACTCCCACTCACCTTCGTCGCAAAGGGCTCTATGTGGATACGACCTAGGCTTTGGCACCATCGAACCGAGCCGTTGGAAGCCCATTCGATTCCAGAGGGGTTAAACTGTCCCACTCTTGGAAGGGCACAGCTTCAGCTGTGCCATAAGAGGTGCCAAGACATGCGGCTTCAGCCGCTGAGGTCTGCTTTCTCCAGGCAGGCCGAGGCACACAGCAGACCTCAGGGGCTAAAGCCCTTGCCCGTTTCGGGCGTTTACGGCATAGCTGAAGCTGTGCCCTTCCGAAGCCTTCTTCGACTAGGCCCTGGCGAGCGGCACCGCGGTCAAGCAATCAGGTGCGCATGCCATCACTGACCGCAAGCCTGGTCATCTACCGGACGCCACCCGCTGAGCTCGCCGAGCTGTTCGCATCCCTACAAACGAGCAGCCTGGTGAGCATATGGGTCGTCGTCGACAATGCCGCAGGCGAAGCGCCGGGGAATGCTTTCGCATTGCGACAGGCGGTCGAAGCCGCTGGCGGACGCTACCTCGCCGCACCCGCGAACGTTGGCTTCGGTGCCGGCCACAACCTCGCCCTGCGTGCGCTTACCAGCGAGCCCGCGGACTACCACTTGATGGTCAACCCTGACGTAACCTTCGGTACCGACGTGCTGCCGGCACTCGCCGCCGTGCTCGACGCGCGACCGCACGTGGCCTGGGTCATGCCGCGCATCCTCTACTCGGACGGGCGGCTGCAGGGCCTCTGCAAGCTGCTACCCACCCCGATGGATTTCGCATTGAGGCGCTTCTTTCCCTCAGTCGCGCAGCGGCTCTTCCAGACGCAGATGGACCGCTACGAGCTGCGCGGCATTGAGAACCTTGAGATGCCGGGCGTCCCGTTTCTCTCGGGCTGCTTCGTGCTGGCGCGGCGCGCGGTGCTGCAGGCGGTGGGCGGCTTTGACGAGCGCTACTTCCTTTACCTGGAAGACGTGGATCTCGGCCGCCGAGTGGCCCGGCACGGCGACCTGCTCTACTACCCGCACGTGTCCATCACGCACGGCTACCATCGCGGCTCGCACAAGAACTTCAAACTCATGGGTATCTTCATTCTCTCGTCGATTGCCTACTTCAATCGCTGGGGATGGTTCTTCGACAAGGAGCGCCGCCGCAGGAACCGCACCGCACTCAAGCGGCTTCGAGAACTCCGGCCACAATAAGCCCCATCGCCACAGCGTTGAGTGCCCCATTCCTTTGTGGCTCCATCGCGAAAGGGTGGGGTCGCTTCGTGCGAAGCACGAGCTGCTCCTGCCAAACACATCCGTAGCGCTCCCAACCCCACCCTTCGCAAGAACGCGAAGAATGGGGCACCCAGATCCTTGGGTGGCCACCAACTTCACTCGCCACATTTCCATGCGCGATGCCACAATGGAATCATGGACCTGCAGCAGCTACGGAGCGAGACCGCGGCCGACCACGAGCGCGTGGAAAGCCTCGTGCCGCTGATGGCTGCCGACCTGGATCAGAGCACCTACGTGACCGCGCTGTGCCGCTTCTACGGCTTCGTCAAGGGCTGGGAGAACTGGGCCGATACCGTTGCACCCAGCGACCTGAAGCCGCACCTGGCCGAGCGCCAGCGCAGCGTGCTCTTGCAGAGCGATCTCCAGCACTTTCACGAAGCCCCGCCGGCTCGCCTCTTCACGCCGGACCGTGACTTCCCGCAAAATCGCGCTGCCTTTCTGGGCTCCATGTATGTCATGGAGGGGTCAACCCTCGGCGGCCAGTTCATCGCCAAGCATGTGGAAGAGGCGCTCGGCCTGCAGCGGGGCGCGGGAAATGCTTATTTCGCCGGTTATGGCGACCGTACCGGCAGCATGTGGAAGACCTTTCAGGCACTGCTGACGGCCGTGCCGCAGGACGATGCCGGCGCGGTCATCGCCGCGGCAAAGCAGACCTTCCGCGCCTTCGGCGAGTGGATGGCACCCGTCTCAAACACGGCACGACCGCACCTCATGCACGGAGCGCAGGACCATGCCTGAGCTGAGCCTGCCCGTGGCCCCGCCCATTGTCAAAGTCGACGCGGTAGACGTCCTGTTGCCGAACGAGGTCTCATGCGCCGATGAGGAGATCCGCGTCCCCGGCAGCGTGCAGCCGCACGGCTTTCTGCTCGGCCTCGACCCAGCCGCCGAAACCGTTTTGTTTGCCAGCCAGAATGCCGAAGATTTTCTGGGCGTTCCTCTCAAGCTGCTCATCGGCTCCACCATTGAAGAGGTCCTCGAACGCGAGATACGCGCTTCTGTCCGCCTGCTGAAGGGTGTGGCCGACCCAGAGGGACTGGTGCATTACCTGGGTGCGTTCCGCCTGCGTGGCGAACTGCTCAGCGTGCTCTCGCACTGCGTCGGCGACTACCGCATCCTCGAGTTTGAGCGGCAGGAACGCCTCGTCGCGGCGGAGATGATGAGTTCCGTCATCACCAACTTCGTCGGCACGCTCAGCCGCATTGAGACGGAAACGGAGCTGCTGCAAGCCATCACCAAACAGGTCAGCGAACTCACCGGCTTTGATCGCGTTTTGCTTTACTCGTTCGATTCGGTAGGCCATGGCACGGTATTGACCGAGGCAAACAAAGGCGCGCTGCCCAGCTACCTTGATCTGCGCTTTCCAGCAACGGACATTCCCGCGCAGGCACGCGTGCTCTACCTTGCAAACACGATCCGCATCATCCCCGATGCCAACTACACGCCGGTGCCGCTAATCGGTGCAGCGAAACACGCACCGGCACAGCTGGATATGTCGCAGTGCGTCTTGCGCAGCGTGTCGCCGGTGCACCTGGAGTACATGCGCAACATGGGCACCATGTCTTCGATGTCGATTTCGATCGTCGTCGAAGGCAGGCTGTGGGGGCTGATCAGCTGCCACCATGCGGAGCCGCGTGTGGTGCCGTTCCTCATCCGCAGCGCGTGCGACATGCTGACCAAGATGGTGGGCACGCAGCTTAACGCCTTCCGCACCGCGGCGCGGCTGCGCACCACCGTGCAGTTCCACGAGGTGCAGCGCAGCCTCATCACGCACATGGCGGCTGAGAACGACTACGTGGCCGCCATTGCCACGCAGATGGCCATGCTCACCGAGGTGACGGAAGCTGCCGGTGCGGCGCTCGCCATCGACGGCAACCTCACCACTACCGGCGAGGTGCCCTCCGCCGCGGCACTGCAGCGCATCGTCGCATGGCTTGAGCAGAAGCAGGATTTTGAGTTGTTTGAAACGCACTGGTTCAGCGAGACCGAACCATGGGCGAGCGACTTCGCCGACACCGGCAGCGGCCTCTTGGCTATCCGCATCTCTGACGTGCGCCCGCGCTTCATCCTGTGGTTCCGGCCTGAGGTCATCCGCACGGTCAAGTGGGCAGGCGAACCGGTAAAGAAGGTCGACGCGGCGATGCACCTGCATCCGCGCTCCTCCTTTGCGCAGTGGAACGAGCTCCTGCGCGGCCAAAGCACGCCCTGGAGCGCGGTCGAGGTGGAGAGTGCGCGCGAGTTCCGCAGCGCCATCATCACCATCGGCCTGCGCCGCGCCGAAGAAGAAGCGGAGCTCAGCGAAGCCCGTTTCGACAAGCTGACGCAGGCGCTACCCATCAAGGTTTTCGCAGTCGGCGACGATGGCGTGCTGACCTACGTGAACAACCGCTGGCGTGAAGCGGGCTTGGGCGAGACTGGTGTCTGGTTCGACGAAAGCCGCCTCGCGCCGGAGGACGCCCGCTGCTGCGCCATGAGCTGGCAGCGGGCAGTCGAGACGGAGTCGCCTTTTGAAGAAGAGGTCCGCCTCCACTCCTCCGCAGACGGTACCGAGGTCTGGAACCTGGTCCGGCTCGTGCCCTTCCGCCGCGAGGGTGCCGAGCGCGCCGGCTGGATCGGTGCCCTGATTGACCTAACCGAGCGCAAGCAGCGTGAAGCGGCCATCCGCGTCACGGAGAAGCTCACGCTCACGGGCCGCATGACCAGCTACCTGGCGCATGAGATCAACAACCCGCTTGAGGCGATCGTCAACCTGCTCTATCTCCTGCGGCAGGACCTTGGCACCAACGCCGCGGCCAGTTCGTACTTCACCATGGTGGATGCGGAGCTCGAGCGCATCTCCGGCACGGTGAAGCAAACGCTGCGCTGGAGCGCGGAAAACTCAGAAAAAGGCGCGTGGACGACCGCCGCCACCATCTTCGAAGACGTGTCCCGTCTGCTCGGTGCCAAGATCCGCAACCGCCAGATCCGGCTTAAGATCGAGGCCGATCCCGCCACACGCGTCTTCGGCATTGAGGGACAGATTCGCCAGGTGGTCGCACACCTTGTCTCGAATGCCGTAGACGCCGTGCGCGTCGGCGGCGCGGTGCGGCTCATCGCGGAGGCCGATGCGGCGGGCGTTGACCTTACCGTGCAGGACGACGGTGTCGGCATGTCTGCCCTCGAACAGCAGTCGCTCTTCAAGCCCTTCTACAGCACCAAGGGCGACCTCGGAAATGGCCTAGGTCTCTACATCGCGCGTGAAATCGTGGACCGCCACAAAGGTTCGATCCTCATCGAATCGACAGCGGGCGTGGGCACGACGGCGCGTGTGCACCTGCCGTATCCCGCTATGGGCGTAGCGTAACCTTTAAATCGCAAAAACGCGGTTAAGGTAAGGCACCCACTCAAAGGCATCGACCCTCGAAGGAAAGCGGGTTCTCCGCCATCCGCAAAGGCGCGGCTTCCAGTCGAAATGACGCTTCAGGGGGCAGGTCAAAAGCAGAGCCCTTTGCTGCGCTACAGTATGACAAAGGCGGGCTGCTGTACCCAACAGCTGCCACTTAGCGCCGGAGTCGGTAAGTCCTCTGCGGATACCAGGTCACGCCCACGGTCGCGGAGACCGTGCCGTGCGTGCCGCCGGCGAGCAGCGGTGCGCGCCACAGCTCGCCCTGCAGGTTGCCCAGCACCTCAAGGTCGGT
>CAXTJS010000051.1:0-3899 GCA_964244605.1 uncultured Terriglobus sp.
CTATTGGGTCGCGGCATGGCCGCGGGCGCAATTGCGCCGACCTGATAAGTTTACTGCGCTGATTCCTGTTTGGATACAGGACAGTTGCGGCAAGCCCGCCGTTTCGCGCCGCTTCCGGACTCTGAAAAGCAGCCCGGTATCAACCGTGGCTGCTCGCGCTGAGCTCTGCACGTATGGTGGAGGCATGGCAAAGCCGCGAGGCGAACTCGACCTGATCCAGCGAATTCGTGCTGCAACGGGTCCCGCTCGCGGCGCTGTTCAACTCGGCATCGGCGATGACTGCGCCATCGTGCGGCCACCTGCCGGGCATGACCTGCTGGTCACCACGGACTTTTCACTGGAAAGCCGGCACTTTTGCCGGGACTGGCACCCGGCGCGCTCGGCTGGGCATCGCTGCCTTGCTCGGGGCTTGAGCGATCTTGCGGCCATGGGCGCAAAGCCGATCAGCGCCTTTCTGTCGCTCGCAGTACCGGCTGAGATGCGCTCCACACGGGCGGGCGAGCGATGGCTTGGCGGATTTGTGGAGGGTCTGCTGGCTCTCGCCCAAGCCACCGGCACGCAGTTGAGCGGTGGCGACACTGCCGCCGCGCCCGGGCCGCATTTGCTAGCGGACATCGTGCTGCTTGGAAGCGCACCCCGAGGCCGTGCACTGCGGCGAAGCGGTGCCAGGCCCGGCGACTTGCTGTATGTCACTGGTGCTCTTGGCGGTTCTGCCGCAGAGTTGAAAGCTCTTGCAGACCGTCCTTCGGACTTTCGGCGGGCGAGCAACGGTGGTTCGCACCCGCACCTGTACCCCTCGCCCCGCCTGCGCATCGGCCAAACCCTGGTCCGGCGTGGCTTGGCAACGGCCGCGATCGACCTGAGCGACGGTCTCTCGACAGACCTGCACCACCTCTGCAGTGAGTCGCAGGTCGGGGGCGTGATCGATGCTGAAGCTGTGCCGCTGCATCCGCTTCTGCTCAAGACCGGTGGCGAGAGCTTGCCCACTGCCCTGCACGGTGGTGAAGACTACGAGCTCCTGTTTACCGCGCCGGCAGATACCAAAGTACCCGGCACGATCGGCGGCGTACCACTGACACGCATCGGCCGCATCACCAGCGAGCGGGAGGTGCTTCTGCGCACCGGCGCCCGCCTGGAACTGCTGCAGGCGCGGGGATGGGAGCATGCGCTGTGAGCCTGGCAGAGCGGCGTGGCGCAAACGAGATGGCAACCGAAGCAGGCCGCCTTCGCCTGCTCGCCGGCCCTCCGCTGATTGCACCAGCGTTGCACTTTGTCTTCCCCACACTTGTGCCGGGCGAGGAAGAAGCGCTCAGCCGCGGGTCGATCTTTGTGGAGGCGAAGCTCGCCTCCGGACCACCGTTTCTGGCGCAATTTGCCATTGGCTTTACAGGGAATGATGTCGCAAGCGGGCTATGGCTCGCACCACATCCCGGCGAACTGCTGGTCTGCGCGGGCGGTTACGCCTACGTGCTCAACCTAAGCGCGCCGGCCCAAACGCGGCTGTTGCCTTTGCGGCCCGTGGTCGATGTTGTCGTCGCGCCGCAGCGGCTCGTATTGCTCGGCTACCACCATGCGCTCGTCGTTGAAGAGGACGATGAAAGTTGGAAAAGCCCGCGTATTAGTTGGGAGGGCATCTCCGCCACGGAGTTGGAGGGCGATGCCCTTCACGGCACCGGCTGGGACATGCATACCGACGAGGAAGTGCCGTTCTCGCTCGACCTGAAGAGCCGCAAACTCGCGGGCGGCGGCTTTCGTGCGAGCTAAGGCAGTTGCCGGTTAACCCGCTCTGCGCTTAGCGCAAAGAACGAGAGTGCGGCGTCGCCCTGCGTAAGTGTGCGCGTCTTGCGAAGAGTTCCGTACGACTCCTGAAGCAGGAGCTTGCGGCTATGCTCGGCGACTACGATCGAATCCGCCCCTAATACGGCGGACGCCTCCGCGCCGAGGCTGCCAAGTGTGCGCGTGTAGGCGTCTTGCTCCTCATACGGCGGATCGAGAAACACCACGTCGCACCGGAGCTCCCTGGCGATAAGGCGTTTGAGCAGAGCCGCCGTGCCACCGCTCTCCAATTGATAGCCTGCGGCAACACCAAGTGCTTTCAGGTTGGCGCGGATCGCGGCAAGCGCAGCAGGTGCATCTTCTGCAAAGAAGACCTCTCGCGCGCCACGCGAGATTGCTTCAATGCCCACGGCGCCGGAACCGGCATAGAGGTCCACGAAGACAGCGTCCGGCACTCGCGCGCTCAGCACGTTGAAGAGCGTCTCGCGCAGCCGGTCGCTTGTGGGCCGCGTCTCCATGCCGCGCGGTGCGGTCAGCAGGCGTGAGCGGAAGGTGCCGCTGATCACCCGCATGTGCTGTCCGCCCACTTCGCTGTATCCACTCGCGCAGCATACATGCTGCTGCAGAGCCATCGGCCAAGTGTAAAGGGACCTGCCGCTTACAATCGAGGCATGCGCCCGCCTTCGCTCCGGCTGTTCTCCGTATTCGGGGTCGAACTGCGTCTGCATCTTCACCTGATCGTTGCCTTTGCACTTCTGCTCATCTACAGTGCCGCGGCGGGCCGCACCCTGCTGCGCGGCTTTGCGCTGTGGCTGTTGCTGCTGGCCGCGATTGCTGTACGCGAAATCAGCCGGGCCATTGCGGCTGCGGCGCTTGGCATCGACCTGCGCCGGCTTGTGCTTTTGCCCATCGGCGCGATCGCCACCTACGTGGAGGAACCACGAAGCGACCCGCAGAAAGAGCGGCTGCTCGCGCTTGTGGGACCGATCGCAAACTTCGTGGCCGCGCTCACGGTCGCGATGCTGGTCTTCTCCGTAACATCGCGCTTCAACCTCTTCGAACGACCCATCGTGGAGCCTGGCCACCTCTTGCGTGCCACCGTGTGGCTGCAGGTGCTCATGGGCGGCCTGCACCTTTTGCCTGCCGTTCCACTGGATGCGGGGACCTTTCTGCGTCAGCAGTTCGTGCGCGCACGCGGTACGATGCGCGGCAACAAGGCTGCAGCCGGGCTGGGGCAGGCGCTGGGATGGCTGCTGGTCGTGTTGGGTGCGGCCAGCAAAGAGATGATCGTTATCATCATGGGCGGCTCAGCCCTGCTGACCGCGCAGATTGAGTCAAACTCGCACCAGGCGCAAGACGCCGCCAAATCGCTGACCATGGGCGACGTGATGCTCACGGAGTGGACCTCTATTGCCGCATCCGACACGCTGCAGGACGCCCTGCAGCGCAGCACGCACTCGCTGCAGGACGTCTTTCCCGTGCTGCGCGGTCCGCTCGTCGTCGGCTCGGTGACCCGCGGTGCCATGCTGTCCACCTTGCGTACGGAAGGCAACGGCTATGTGCAGAGCGTGATGTCCCGCGGTGTTCGAACGGCTCTCCCGACCGATCCGCTCATCGAAACACTGCAAGGTGTGACGGCAAACGGCAACGGCAGGTCGGCCATCATGCCCATTATGGAAGGCGACCGCGTGATCGGCATGGTCACGCCGCAGAACCTCTCCCAAACGATGGTCGCCCTCGGGCAGACGCGGCGGACGCGCGACCGTTCGAGACCGGGCAAACGCAACGACGTCGCCGATGACTGAGCCCGCGGCAGCCGGTGCGCTGGCACCCGGGCTCTATCTCGTCGCCACGCCCATCGGCAATCTTGAAGACATCTCACTCCGTGCGCTGCGAGTTCTGAAGCAGGCAGACCGCATTGCGTGCGAAGACACGCGGCAGACGCAGAAGCTGCTGAACCACTTCGGCATCACGACACCGACGATCAGCTATCACCTGCACAATGAGCGAGGCCGCGCCGAAGAGCTGGTCGCGCGCCTCCGCGAGGGCGAACGCATAGCCGTGGTCAGTGACGCCGGCACGCCCGGCATTGCCGACCCAGGCGAGACCATCGCCGCCGCCCT
>CAXTJS010000051.1:3909-13162 GCA_964244605.1 uncultured Terriglobus sp.
CGGTGGCTTTGCCATTGCTGCCGGCGTTTCTGTCTTCCCCGTACCCGGAGCGAATGCGCTGCTGAGTGCCCTGATCGCAAGCGGACTCCCTTCGGAGAGCTTCGCCTTCCGTGGCTTTCTGCCATCCAAGGCGGGCGAGCGTCGGTCCGCTCTGGAAGCCCTGCAGCGCGAGATGAGAGCTGCGAGCGTGCCCATGACGCAGATCTTTTATGAAACGCCGCACCGCATCGCGGAGGCGCTTGCTGACGTTGACTTTGTGTTTGGAGACACGCACCGCATCGCCCTTGCACGCGAGCTGACCAAGCTGCATGAGGAGTTCCTGCGCGGCACGGTTGCCGAAGTACGGGCGATCGCAGATGGGCGTGAGAACCTGCGCGGCGAGATGGTATTGCTGCTTGCGGGCGAGATTGCCGCGTCCACAACAGAGACGGCAGGCAGTCTTGCGGATGCCGTTCGGTTGCTAATGAAAGAGGACAGCCTGGACGAGAAAGACGCACTCAAGCGTGTGGCCCGCGACCGCAACATGGGCAAGAGCGAGGCCTACCGGGAGTGGCAGCGCTCCAAGGGGGCACGCCGGTAGCGTTCTACAGGTCGTTCGCGTCGTCTTCCGAAGCTGCGGCCACCGTGGACGATCGCTGCAACGGATCAGCCGTGCGATGCACCGTCTCCGCCGCGTGTTCGCGGCCCCTCACACGGTCGTACACGTAGGTGTTGCTCGTGGTGCCCAGGCTCTCGTTGTAGAGCGACAGCCCGCCTGCCGCCTCTTTCAACTCTTCGCTGAAGTGGTGAATCGCCCGCAGGGCGTCCGCCGTGGCGGCAATCTCAAGCTTTGCGGTCTTCAGGAACTTCTGATAGCCGCGGTCCTCGATGCGGGCGATCTGGCCGTTGATGAGGAAGCCTGGTCGCACGAGGATCTCTGCCGGGGAAGGCGTAGTTCCCTTCTGCACTGCGGCATGCGACTCGGCGATCTCGGCGGCGCAGCCGTACTTCGAAACGCGATACGCTCCGGCGGTTGAAGCGTCCTTGGCGGGCGACACATCAAACTTCTGCGCACCCAGCGTGGTGAGCACGTCGTTGAAGGTGCGCTTCTCGGCTTTTTTACGAAAGAACATCGTGAACGGCCTCACAGCGTGGGATGCGGATATGCGTCATAAGGCCACCACAATGGCCGGCGACACGGACTCGGTCATGCCCATTCGATAGACTTACTTTCGCACACGGCAACACGGGAACCAAGCATGGCCGCACAGACGATGGACAACCCGGCACACCTCGCACCAAGCCGAACGGCAGGGCTCGGCAACGGCGTGGTTGATCGCATCGGCAACACACCCATGGTGCGGCTCGACCGCATCGTGTCGCACCTGCCGGGCATTACGCTGCTGGGCAAGGCCGAGTTTGCGAACCCCGGCGGCAGCGTCAAAGACCGGCCCGCGTCCTCCATCGTGCTGGCTGCCATCGCGGCTGGAGAGCTTGGCGATGCGCAGCCGGAACGCTCGCTACTGGATGCCACGAGCGGCAACACCGGTATTGCTTATGCGATGTTGGGTGCGGCGCTGCAGTTCCCGGTGACGCTCTGCGTGCCGACCAGTGCATCGCCAGAGCGCAAGAAGATACTGGCCGCATACGGAGCCGAGGTCATTTTCACGCCGGGCGGTGACGGCTCCGACGGCGCAATTCGCAGGGTCCGTGAGTTGAACGCCGCTACGCCAGAGAAATACTTCTACGCCGACCAGTACGGTAACGACAACAACTGGCGCGCGCACTACCGCACCACGGCCAACGAGATCTGGCAGCAGACCGGAGGCACGGTCACACACTTCGTTGCGGCCCTTGGCACCAGCGGCACCTTCATGGGCACGACGCGGCGCTTGCGCGAACTCAACCCCGGTATACGCTGCATCAGCATGCAGCCAGACTCGCCCTTCAATGGCCTTGAAGGCCTGAAGCACATGCCAACCGCAATCGTTCCGCCCATCTATGACCCGGCCCTTGCGGATCGAAACATCTGGGCCGAGACGGAAAGTGCCTATGCGATGTGCAAACGGCTCGCGCGGGAAGAGGGAGTCCTCGTCGGCGTCTCTGCCGGCGCAAACGTCGCCACCGCACTCCAAATTGCCGAAGAAGAGCACGCCGCGGGTCGCGAAGCCGTGATCGTGACCGTGCTCTGCGATGGCGCGGACAAGTACCTCTCCGAACGCTTCTGGAGCGAGTGAGCGACCTATGTTGCAGCTTTCCAAAGTCGACTACGAGACCCTCCGCGCGCATGGCGAGGAGACCTATCCGCACGAGTGCTGCGGCATCCTCCTCGGGCACCTGCACGACGGCGCGAATGAGGTCGTGCAGATCATGCGCGCCGGCAACACACGCACCGACTCCGCGCACAACCGCTACCACATTGCGCCGCAGGAACTTATCCGCGCGCAGCGCGAAGGACGCAAGCTTGGCCTGGACATCGTCGGCTTTTACCATTCGCATCCAGACCACCCCGCGCAGTGGTCACAGACAGACTTTGCGGAAGCGCACTGGTTCGGTTGTAGCTACGTCATTACGGCCGTTGCAGGGGGCAGGGCCGCGGTGACGAATGCGTTTCTGCTGCGCGGCAGCACGGAAGACGACAAGCAATTTGTGGCACAACCGATCGAAGTCAAAGAGAGTTAAAGGACAAGCATGACCATCCTCATCCCAACACCGCTGCGCGGCTTTGCCGGTGGCAAGTCCACCGTCGAGGTAGACGCGGCGACCGTGAGCGAAGCGCTTGCAAAGCTGACCGAAGCGCATCCGCAGCTCAAGCAGCACCTTTTCAGTGCCGACGGTAAGCTGCGCTCCTTCGTGAATGTCTACGTGAACGACGACGACATCCGCGACCTGCCCGGCAAGGAGAACACCGCGCTCAGCGAAGGCGACGAAATCTCGATCATCCCCTCCATCGCGGGAGGCACACCCGCCATAGCCGAAGAGGCGATTGCCGAGCCGGAGGTCGCGGAACTGCCCAGGCTTTCCAACGAAGAGATCGCCCGCTACTCGCGCCACCTGATCCTGCCGGAGGTCGGCATGGATGGGCAGCGCAAGCTGAAGGCGGCCAGGGTGCTGTGCGTGGGTACGGGCGGCCTCGGCGCGCCGCTCGCGCTTTACCTCACCGCAGCGGGCGTAGGTACGATCGGCCTGGTCGACTTCGACGTGGTCGATGAAAGCAACCTGCAGCGGCAGGTGATCCACTCGCAGGCAACCGTCGGCAGGCTCAAGGACGACTCCGCAGAGACGATGCTGAAGGGCCTCAACAAGAACGTCACGATCGTGAAGCACAACGTTATGCTCACCTCCGCTAACGCGCTTGAGATCTTCAAGGACTATGACGTTATCGCGGATGGCACCGACAACTTCCAAACTCGGTACCTGGTGAACGACGCCTGTGTGCTCACGGGCAAGCCGAACGCGTATGGCTCGATCTTCCGCTTTGAGGGCCAAGCCAGCGTGTTCGCCACTGAGCAGGGCCCCTGCTATCGCTGCCTCTACCCCGAACCGCCGCCGCCTGGCCTGGTACCAAGCTGCGCGGAGGGTGGCGTGCTCGGCATCCTGCCCGGCCTTGTCGGCGTGATCCAGGCGACGGAAGTCATTAAGCTGATCCTCGGCATCGGTGAGCCGCTCATCGGGCGTCTGTTGCTGGTGGACGCCCTGAACATGGGCTTCCGCTCACTCAAGCTGCGCAAGAACCCGGCCTGCCCCGCCTGCGGCACGCGCGAGATCAAAGAACTCATCGACTACGACCAGTTCTGCGGCATCGCGCCGCCAACCGAAACGGGACCGCTCGAGGTCTCAAGCCACGGAAAGGTAAGCAGCAACGTGACGGAACAGGACGGCATCCCGCAGATCACCGTAGAAGAACTGAAGCAGAAGCGCGACGAGGGCAAGGCCTTCATCCTGGATGTGCGCGAACCGCATGAGGCGCAGATCGCCACGTTAGGCGCGACGCTCATCCCGGTCGGCCAGCTTGGGCAGCGTATCGGTGAACTCGAAGCCCACAAGAACGATGAGGTGCTGGTGCACTGCAAGAGCGGCGGCCGATCGCAAACCGCATCGCAGATTCTGAAGCAGCACGGCTTCACGAACGTGAAGAACGTCGCCGGAGGCATCACCGCCTGGGCCGATCGCATCGACCCGTCGATGCCCAAGTATTAAGCCTGCTGAATGAGAAAGGGATGCCGCGTGCGGCATCCCTTTCTCATTGCCTTGCATGGACATGCTTACGCTCACTCGGCCGCAGTGTCCTCATCCACCAGCATCTGCAAGCACAGCGGCTCTTCCAGCATCGTCGGCATCTTTGCGATGGCACGCACCGCCGCCTCGATGGTCGAGGTGAGGCAGGGCTCCGTGGTGACAACAAAGGGCAGCGCATCTTTTGGATAGCCGGGCCGCTGCAGGATGCTGTCAATGTTGGCACCCACCTTCGTCAATGCGCCCGAGATGGCGGATACGATACCCGGCTTGTCCCGCACGATGAAGCGAAGATAATGCGGCGCCAGGAACTCACCCGTGACCGGTTTCTGCTTTACCGGCAGTGACACCGAGGCGCTGCCATGCGCGACCGCAAGCAGGTCGCTGACGACCGCCACCGCGGTAGGGTTGCCACCCGCGCCGTGGCCGGAGAAGACAACGTCCCCGCCGAACTCGCCTGTCGTCATCACAAGATTCTGCGTGCCATGCGACCACGCGATGGGCGACGTGTGCGGCACCAGCGTTGGGCCTACGCGGGCGCGCACACCGTCTTTGCCGGTCTCTACCCGCGCAATCTGCCGGATGGTGCAGTTCAGCTCGCGCGCATAGTGGAAGTCGACGAGCCTTACCGCCTTGATGCTTTGCGTCGCGACCTCGTCCGGATCAAGGCCAACCTGCATCGCCGTGCGCGCCAGAATGCAGAGCTTGGCGCGGGCATCGTAGCCGTCCACGTCGGCGGACGGATCGGCCTCGGCATAGCCGGCCTCCTGCGCTTCTGTGAGCACGTCATGGTAGTCCGCGCCCGCCTCCATGTGCGACAGGATGAAGTTGCACGTGCCGTTCAGGATGCCGGTGATGCGCTGGATGCGATCGCCCTGCAGGCCGTGCAGCACCGCCGGAATGACTGGCACACCACCCGCGACAGCAGCGTTATAAACCAGTGCCACGCCGTTCTGCCGTGCCAGTTTGCTGAGCGCTGCACCGCGGTACGCGATCAGCTGCTTGTTGGCCGTGATGACGTGCTTGCCCGCAAGAAGTGCCCGCTTAATCCAGCGCTCCATTGGGTCGAGCCCGCCAATCGTTTCGATGACAACGTCCGCATCGCCAGTCAGCACATCATCGATGTTCTCTGTCCATGCAATCGAGGGCGCGAGCTTCTTTGCCTTCGCGCCATCACGCTTGCGGACGACATCGCGGTTGTAGACCTGCACCAGTTCGACGCCCGGGAAACGCTGCGCGCGCAGCAGTTCCGCTACGGCGGAGCCGACCGTGCCGAAGCCCAGCAGAGCGACGCGCGTGGTGGCACGTGCCGGGTTGGTGCTATCCATTGCCGCCGTCGCGTTTTCGTCAAGCTTTGCCATCAGTAGTCGATCCTTTGTGTGCTCTTGCGCCATGCGTCAAATGAGGCAATTGCCTCGTCACCGAGAACGCGCTGTATGGGAAGGCTGCGCTCTGACTGCGGCCGTACCACTTCGTCGTAAAGAAAGCTATCGTCAAAGCCCGCCGCAGCCGCGTCTGCCGCAGCATTGCCATAAAAGATGTTGCGGCAACGCGACCAGTACAGCGCCGCCAAACACATGGGGCACGGTTCGCAGGACGTGTACACATCGCACCCGTCGAGCTGGAAGGTTCCAAGCTTTGCGCAGGCTGCGCGGATCGCGTTGACCTCAGCATGTGCGGTGGGGTCGTTGGTGCGCGTGACGGAGTTTGCCTCAGCCGCAATGACCTCTCCATCGCGCACGATCACAGCTCCGAACGGACCGCCGCGGCCGCTGGTCACGTTGGCCGTTGCAAGCGCAATGGCCATGCGCATGAACTCTGGATTTGGCTCGGTAGACACCTTCAGCAGTATCGCACCGGGAGCCGGCTGATCTGCGAGAGAATGGTCATTGTGTTCCCAATCGCATCATGTCGTACATCATGGGACCTATCTCTTCATAACGGCCAGCACGAGTTAACGTATTGCCGCTCGGACCTATATGAGTACCCGTGACTTCAGGAGAATGTTGAAATGAGAAAGGTGGACGCTAGCGTCGCAATTCTTTGTCTTGGATGCTTACTTATGCTGTTCATGAGTGGAGGAAACTTATTGGCAGTGGCTGAGAAGTCCCCGCATTTGACAGCAGATCAGGCGATCGCCGCCGCTCGCCAAAACGCGAAGCCCGGAAGCTCATTCACGATCCTTCGGAAGATCGTCGCGAATGTCGATACGCAGCGGATCGGCGACCAAGCGATCAAGCAGGCACAGGCACACCAGATCAAGCTCTTCGAGAACGGGCTCCTTATTAATATGCTACGGTCCGGCACTTACCTTCTCGCAGAAACGAATCCGCGAACGAAAAATGTAGTCGCGATGCACCTCGTTCTGATGGAAGCTGGTGGCGCTGTGAAAGACGTGGAATCACCGTGCCACGGTATTGTCAACTTAGCCGACGCAAGAGAGCTGGTCAAGGACACCGCTGAGCTAGTCAAGCAGCTGCACTCTACTCCCTCAACCAAGGAATCGTCTCTGGCAAGCAGGTTCGACGGTGGCAAGTTTCCCGATGCCGACCAGGCTCCAGATTCTATGTTTGCGATACCTAATTCCTTAAATAAGCTAGGCGTTAGCCCAAGCGAAATTCGAGAAGCGGCGGCGCTATTCTGGGGCTATGCTTCCTGGGCGTCGCGTTATGCACTTTCGCTGCCCGCCTTCGCCGCTAACCCAGCCTTTGCGGAAAACGCGGCTGAGCAGAAGCGGGATACGCTCACGGCCGTGTTTTTACAGGCCGATAAGATCAACTCCGATACTAATCTGATTGACTTCGACAATATACGAGATGTGAAACAGCTCCAGGAACGGGTCGAACTGCTCAAAAAGTTGGATGGCTTTTTGGAAGCTTCCCTAAGAAAGGAAGCTGATCCAACTATTACAAAACAGAATCTTTCTGTTCTTACAATACCGCTGCGAGTAGATGTGGACTCAAACCAAGTCGGTCTATACGAGTCTGCCTCGCCACCAAAGTCGCTGTTTTCTTGGCATCGCGTCGCAACGGGCGGCTTCGCTGTCAAAGAGATAACTTGGGATTGGTAATTAGCGTGTGTTGCCCCAAAAACTCGCAACCTATTCGCAGAGCATGGGTAAGCCGCCGCATCCTCACGCCAGCAGGCGAGTTTGATGGTGCAGTCATCACCAAAGGCGAGGTGATCGAGCAGCTGTGTGCGCGTGACAGCATCCCGCAGAACGCGCAGCTCATCACGCTTGCTGATGCTGTAGCTGTATTGCCAGGGTTGGTCGACACCCACGTGCACATCAACGAGCCTGGCCGCACGGAGTGGGAGGGCTTTGCCACAGCGACACGCGCCGCTGCTGCCGGTGGGTACACCACGCTGATCGACATGCCGTTGAACTGCCTGCCGGAGACCACCACCGTTGCCGCGCTTAAGGAGAAGCGTCGCGCCGCCGTAGCCAAGTGCACGGTCGACTGGATGAGTTGGGGCGGTGCCGTGGATGGCAACCAGCACCACCTGCAGCCGCTTGCAGACGCCGGGGTGCCCGGCTACAAGTGCTTCCTCGTCTACCCGGGCTGCGAGGGCTTCACCAGCATCGACGCGCAGAACCTTGAGACTGCCTTGCCCATCATCGCGACGGCAGGCCTGCCGTTGCTGGTACATGCGGAACTGCAGGCACCGATCGACTCAGCGTTGCAGCAACTGCCCCCGACTGACAGCCCGGCGTGGCGGTGCTACGACACCTATTTGGCAAGCAGGCCCGATGAAGCGGAGCTTGCCGCCATTGGCATGCTGCTCGACCTGTGCCGCAGGTACCGGTTCCGCCTGCACATCGTGCACCTGAGCACCGCGCTTGCCCTGCCTATGCTGCGCACTGCCAAAGCCGAGGGACTGCCGCTTACGGTAGAGACGTGCCCCCACTACCTGCATCTCGCCGCAGAGCAGATTGCGGATGGCGCAACCGAGTTCAAGTGCGCTCCACCCCTGCGCTCGCGCACAAACCAGAATGCCCTATGGGAAGGCCTGCGCGACGGCACCATCGACCTGATCGCGACAGACCACTCGCCGTGCCCGCCGGAGATGAAGCAGAAAAAAGATGGCCGCTTCAGTGTGGCCTGGGGAGGTATCGCCAGCCTTTCCGTTGCGCTTCCGGTTGTGTGGACCGAAGCCCAACGTCGCGGCTTCAGCCTGTCTGACATCGCGCGATGGATGAGCGCGGCACCCGCTCAGCTTGCAGGCTTGCACGCCCAGGTGGGCGCGATCGCACCGGGCATGCTGGCAAACTTCAGCATCTTCGACCCGGGTGCAACAACCACAGTCAGCGCGGACAGACTGTACTACCGGCATCCCATCTCGCCGTACATGGGCGAGCACTTGCGAGGGCGCGTTGTGCAAACGGTGTTGCGCGGCGAGGCGGTCTTTCACGACGGTACCTTTGCGGAGCGGGTACGCGGCCGTGAGCTACAGCGCATTCAGCCATGAAGCACACAATGTATGCTGGCCTTCAAAATGAGCAGAGGCCAATGAGCTACCTGGACACGTGGAACGCGATGAGCGCAGCCGACGCTGCGGCGGCCGTGTTGCCATGCTGCGGCTCTAAGGCATGGGCTTCGGGTCTGGCGGCGCGGCGTCCGCTTGCCACGTTGCCCCAGCTGCTTGCCGCAGGTGATGCCGCCTGGTGGCCGCTCAGCGAAGCAGATTGGCAGGAAGCTTTCGATACGCACCCTCGTCTTGGCGAGCGGCATGCCCAGGTAGGTGCCACGGCAACCGCTCTCGCATGGAGCGCTAATGAGCAGAGCGGCCTGTCGCAGGAGCAGAGTTTGCAGCAGCAGCTGAACGCGGGCAATCGCGCCTACGAAGAGCGGTTCGGCCGCGTCTTTCTCATTCGTGCGAGTGGTCGCAGCAGCGCGGAGATATTGGCGGAGCTGAACCGCCGCATGCAACAGACATCCGAGGTCGAAATGCAGGAGAGCGCCGAGCAGCAACGCGAGATTACTCACCTGCGGCTGCAAAAATGGCTTCATGAGGAGGCGGCACGTTGAGCATCTCC
>CAXTJS010000051.1:13172-14794 GCA_964244605.1 uncultured Terriglobus sp.
CTCCACGCACGTTCTCGACACGGCGAACGGCCGGCCGGCCGCGCACGTTGCGGTCGAGCTTGACCGCGACATTGACGGCGAGTGGGTCACGCTCAACGCAGTCCAGACCGATGCAGATGGCCGTGTGAAGTCGCTCCTACCGGAAGGCATCGCACTGAACCCTGGTGTCTACACAGTGCGCTTTGCGACTGGTGCCTACTACGCGCGCGAGGCTCTCGATGGCCTCTACCCGACGGTGGAGATCACCTTCACCGTTCGGCCTGACGAAACGCATTACCATATCCCTTTGCTGCTCACAGCGAACGGCTACACCACCTATCGAGGAAGCTGAAGCAAGATGGCAACACTGCGCGAGAACCGCTACGGCAAGACCGGCGTTCGCCTGATCAAAATCACGCGTGCGGGCGGCGTGCACTCTATGGCCGAGTGGACGGTTCGCGTGCTGCTGGAAGGTGAGTTTCGCGAGGTGTACCTCTCCGGCGACAACACCGATGTGCTCGCAACCGACACGATGAAGAACACGGTCTACTCGCGCGCGAAGGAGTCGAGCGCGGCTTCAATCGAGGAGTTCGCCGCAGAGCTCTCCGAATTCGTACTCGGGCGAAATGACCGCGTGAGCGCTGTCGAAGTTCACGTCGAAAGCGCCATGTGGAAGCGGCTGACCGTCGAGAACGAACCGCATCCGCACGCATTTATGAAGGGTTCCAACGAGGTCGCCACCGCAACGGTTCGACGCACGCGTGAGGCCGTCGCGCTCACCTGCGGCATCGAGGAGATGGTGGTGCTCAAGACAGCGCAGTCCGGTTTCGTCGGCTTCAAGCGCGACGAACTCACAACGCTCCGAGAGACAGACGACCGGTTGCTCGGCACGGCGGTTTCTGCCTCATGGCAATACGCTGATGTCGCCGCCGATCACAATGGGCTGCGTGAGCGTACCCGCGAAGCGATGCTGCGCACCTTTGCGCTACACGAATCCAAGTCGGTGCAGCAGACGCTCTATGCCATGGCAGAAAGTGCGCTTGAGGCTGTGCCGCAGTTAAGAGAGATGACGGTCACGATGCCCAACCGCCACAACATTCTGGTGGACCTCAGCGTTTTCGGTCAGACCAACGCAAACGAAATCTTCATGCCCATCGCCGACCCGAGCGGATTCATCCAGGCACGGGTGACACGCGCTTGATTGCTGCTGCCCAGAAGGTGCCAGCGCTCTCGCCTGAGCGTGCACAGGCGCTTGCAGCAGAGGCAGTGGCGCGCTGCCGGGAGCTTGCCACCATTACGGACGTGCCCGGCGAGACGACACGCACCTTCCTCTCAGACGGCATGCGTCGCGCGAACGAACGCGTGGCCGGCTGGATGCGAGACGCCAACTGCGACGTTCACATGGATGCTGCCGGCAACCTGCGCGGCGTCTTGCGGGGCGGCAGCGAAGAGGCCCGCACCTTTGTCGTCGCGTCGCACCTCGACACGGTTCCGAACGCCGGTGCCTTTGATGGCGTCCTCGGCATTACGCTTGCGCTCGCCGTCGCACAGGCGCTTCGGGACACACCGCTTTCCTTCCGCCTGGAGTTGATCGCCTTCTCAGAAGAGGAGGGCGTGCGCTTCGGCGTGCCTTTCATCGGCTC
>CAXTJS010000051.1:14823-15389 GCA_964244605.1 uncultured Terriglobus sp.
TGGTCGGCGAAATGGACGCAGCGTTGCTTGCCCGTGAGGACGCTGCGGGCATCTCCGTTCGGCAGGCGATTAAGAGCTACGGTCTTGCTGTCGACGACCTCCCCTCCGCAAAGCTCACCTCGCCGCTGGGTTATTTGGAGTTCCACATCGAGCAGGGCCCAGCGCTAGAAAGCGAGGGTCTCCCGCTCGGCATCGTGGAGACGATCGCAGGCCAGAGCCGCCACACGCTCACCTTTACCGGACGCGCCAACCACGCAGGCACCACGCCCATGCCGCTGCGGCACGATGCGCTTGCAGCCGCCGCAGAGTGGATCGGCGCGGTGGAGCGGCTTGCGAAGGCGACACCGGGACTGGTCGCGACGGTAGGCAGCATCACCGCTTCCCCGAATGCGAGCAACGTCATCGCCGCAGAGGTCACAGTCAGCCTCGATGTCCGTTCAGCACTGGACGCGATTCGCAAAGACGCAGCCGCGACACTGCTGCATGCTGCAGAGCAGGCCGGCACACAACGTGGCGTGAGCGTCTATGCGACGGAACGGCTTCAGCAATGCGCTGTCCCGATGGAT
>CAXTJS010000052.1:0-2734 GCA_964244605.1 uncultured Terriglobus sp.
GCGATTAACTTTCAACAAGCACGACAGAGAGGCCACCCGCAAGGGTGGCCTTTTCGTTCGGTTCAGTGCTTGTAAGCTCCGCGAAAGCTTTGGCCCCGGTATGGCCCCAGTGTGTCAGAACGGCGGAACATTTCACGGGCAGCAAAGCGCTTGACCAAGCTCTCAATTAGCTCCGGGTTGGTCGTCCATATCTTGCCGATCAAAGCCAAGTTGTACTCCAACAATTATCGACGAACCCTTCTTCGCTGCTTCCGAGAGAGGTTCCGAAATCAGCGAAGTCGTCAAACCGCCCAATGAATGCCCAGAGTTCTGACAGTAGAGGGTCACTCGCTGCAGCGAACACTCCGTCGAGGGTCCGGTCCAAATCGGACAGGTAGTGAATGAGATTCGCAGCGATTGTCTTGGGGCGAATTCCCCGTATTTCAGATAAGAGAACGTCGCCAGGTCGCGGAATCTTAATGTCAGGGATACTCAGCTGCACAAAGCTCTCTTCACCTAATCGCTCTTTGAGCGATAGGACGCATTCACGAGCCATAGCGCGAAAGTCATCGACGCTGTGTGTCGGTCCAGATTCAGACGCAATGGGGTGTCTTGACCGTTCTATGCTCACGTTCGAAAGCAGCTTCATGATGAGGGTTATACACCGGTGAATCGCACTTGGGTCGGAACCGATCGTGGGATCTTCCAAGTGTCATCATCAGGTGAACATGGTCCTGCATAGCTACCGAAAGATGCAAAGGCATCCTTCGCTTCGCGCTATGTTTGCCGGTTGCCTCGTACATCGTTATTGTGATGTGAAGAACGGATGAGCCCCGTCGGCTTACTCGGTACCGGGAACCAGCCCTAAAGGGCTTATTCGTTGGTGCCTTTTTCCCGCAGGCTAAAGCCTGCTGCTCCCTCCGTCCCGACTTGCCCAGCCATTGGCACAGGCAAAAGGCACGACCGTCCCGCCGCAAACCTTCATGGGTGGACAATCTACGTCCGACCTGCTGCCACTAATCGCGAGCGATGCTACATGCAAATCTGCCGCGCGAAGCGGGAGGGAGCAGCGGCCTTCAGGCCGCGGTACTGTCACCCAATTAGACAGGGCTTTAGCCCTGGGCTTCTCGGAAGAACCATTCCGGCGCTGGGTCGATCTGCGCGTACGGCCACGCTGAGGAGAATCGAAACTGCTCCGGCGAACTGCATAGGTCTTTCCGCACCGGGTTCATCTCGACGTACGTCCGGATGGACGAGAACGCCTCCGCATCCCGCACCCGCGTCTCGTTGTAGCCGCGCTCCCAAACGTCGAGCTTGCTCTTGAGCAGGAACGAGAAGCCACCCTTGAGGAACTGCACAGCCTTTTCCAGTGACACGTCCGGCGCAGGTGTAAGCAAGGCATGCACATGATCCGGCATAACAATAAATGCGTGCACCTGCATGCGTGCCTTCTCCCGCTGCGTTTGCAGTACGTGCAGCATCAGATTGGCCGACGCGTCCACCTGAAACAAACGTCGCCGTTCCGCGCAGGTGAACGTGACGAAGTAAGTCCGCAACTCCTGCGGCGCACGATGCATGTGTGCCAGCATACCGGGGCTAAAGCCCTTAGAGAGGGCAGAAGTTTACCGTGGGCTAAACCAGCTGCTCCCTCCCGGATCAGCTTTCTGTCGAAAGCTGATCATGGACAAGCAGAGCTACTGCTTCGGGCAGGGTGCAACCCAATGGCCGCTACCGGAATAGGTGTGTTTCAGCGGGTGCGTGGCCGCGTGGGTCGTGATCGTGAGCGCATCGTCGTAGTGGTCGTCGCCGTGCAAGGTAATTACGTGCCCATACACGACGTCTCCGGCGCGAGACGTTCCTTTACCACCCTTCACGAGATACCGGCCGTCCGCAAGCCGCCACACGTAATCCGGAACCATGACCTTGTCAGCTTTAAATTCGCCGAAATTTTCACTGGACGGAAACGACGGGAAGGGAGAAAAGCTCGAAGCACCGGCGCATTGCTGCTTCTGCTGGAGCGGCTTATCAACCACCTGCGATCCCCGCAGGATCGACTGCTCCCAAATTCCGGTCCGTAGGGGAACGTGGTCGACCCTTTCTTTGGAGGGGGAGCTCGCCGTAGCGCTCCTGCCCGGTCCGCTCACCTGCAGCGGGACTGGTGCGGCGGCGCACGCTGGGGCGATACGCACACCGTCGCTCACAGAGAACAGGAGAGCCAAGGCCACACGGGCGCTTACTAACCGACAGAGGGAGTGTGGCGCCGCGTGTCTCACTTGCCGCTCCAAGGTTTGGCCGTCGTCTCCCAAATAGCAGAACTTGAGGTTGCACATTGATTGCGACGGGTGAAAGCTTCAGGGTGGCTCACCGTAGGTATTGACTTAGGAAAGATTGCTGTTCGTCTGAAGTCCACAGTAGCGCGTTTGCGCATTTGCTGGCTCGCCTACGCACTCGCCGAACTCGGCTCACCCTTTCGGCCGAAAGCCTCGCTCGTCCAGCGTTAGCTGTTGCAGTTCCACATGCATTTCGTTGCGGAAGCGTGTCTCTGCCGCTTGGCTAATGCGATTGAGCAGAGGCTGGTTGTGCTGTTTGGCCGCCTGCAGATAGCCTTCGCCCTGCACGAGCATGTTGTAGATGTACACCTCGGCAAGCTCCTGCCGCTGCGCGTTGTTCAGGCTGGCCAGTCCCGGGTTGGTCGCGAACACGGAGCCCACTTGCGCGCGTACCGCGCGGTACGCCGCCGGGGACGGACTTTCCG
>CAXTJS010000052.1:2744-15360 GCA_964244605.1 uncultured Terriglobus sp.
GTGCTGGTTGGCCGCCTGCCAGTTCGCAATCCAGTACTCGGTCAGCGCATCGCCCACGTCGCCGGCCTTCATGCCGTCTGGTGCCACGCCCACCGCCCATGTGTGGAGCAGGTCTTTCTGCGCAAAAGCTTTTTGCATCTCCTGCGCGCCAGCATCGCCGCTGGTGCTTCGAATAAACGCAACAAACTGCCGTTGCACACGGGCCGTCACCGCCGGATCGGCACGGTAGGCCGTGGTTGCGCTGCCCGCCGCCGTTGTGCTGGACCGGTCGGCGAGCGGAGCCGTACCGGGTCTTGAACGTGGCGATGTGGTGGGCCTGCCACGGCCCTGTTGCGCATTCAGCATCGTATTCAGGTTCTGCTGGATCATGTTGCCCTGCGCCCAGCGCGACATGATGTCGAAGTCCGGCTCCTGCGCGCGGAGAAAAGGCGACGATGTCATCACTGCAACAACCCACAAGAAGCACCACCTGCGCGTAGATCGATTCATCGTCACACTCCGGTAAGCTGCCGGCCTTAGAGACGGTACGCAATCGCGACACGTTGCCTCGCAGCTATCGGGCAGAGCAGTTGGCGGTGTGTCCGCTTCTCCGATCGTGCCAGCAACATGCCGTCATCGCGAGCTTGGCGGGCACGACTTCGTACAATAGAGGCATCGTGACTTTAGACTTCTTGGGCCAGCACCAGCGCACGCATATGTGCGGCGACCTCCGCAAAACCGACGCGGGCCAATCCGTTATTTTGATGGGCTGGGTGAACCGCCGCCGCGACCACGGCGACCTTGTCTTTCTTGACCTGCGTGACCGCAGCGGCATCACGCAGGTCGTGGTCGACAAGAGCGAGTCGGGCGACGCGCTCGCCAAGGCTGAGGCCGCGCGGCCGGAGTATGTGCTGGCCGCCATCGGCACCGTGCGGCATCGCGGCGCAGGGCTCGAGAATCCGAAGATGGGCACGGGCGACATCGAGGTCGTCGCGTCGCAGCTGCTGATTTTGAGCGACGCGAAGACGCCGCCCTTCTCCCCCGCGGAAGACGCGATTGCCAACGAAGAGGTGCGCCTGCAGTATCGCTACCTCGACCTGCGCCGGCCGGAGATGCAGCAGAACTTCTTCGTGCGCCACAGGGTCACGCAGGCCATCCGCGCGCAGCTTTCGAGCGAGGGCTTTCTTGAGATTGAGACGCCCATGCTCACGCGCTCGACGCCCGAGGGCGCGCGCGATTACCTGGTGCCCTCGCGCGTACACGCCGGCGAGTTCTACGCGCTGCCGCAGTCGCCGCAAATCTTCAAGCAGATCCTCATGGTGAGCGGCTTCGACCGCTATTTTCAGGTGGCCCGCTGCTTCCGCGATGAGGACCTGCGCGCCGACCGCCAGCCCGAGTTCACGCAGATCGATCTTGAGGTCAGCTTCCCTACGCAGGAGACGATCTTCGGCGTCGCCGAACGCTTTCTGAAGGTCGCATTCGAAGCTGCAGGGCAGCAGATCCACACGCCGTTTCTGCGTATGACCTACGACGAGGCGATACGGAAGTACGGCATCGACAAGCCGGACATGCGGCTGCCGCACATGGCCGACCTGAGCGCGGTACTCACACCTGAGCTACGCACGACATTGAAAATCGAGCAGGAACTGCCCGTCTTCGGTTTCGTTATTCCCAAAGTCGGCGAGCTAAGCGGCACCGCACGCAAGTCGCTCCTAAGTGAGATTCGCACCTTCTTCGGCGAGAGCGGCCTGGATGTGCTCGACATCGCTCGTCTGCGCACCAATGACTTATTTGTTCCGCTGGCCGAGGAGATCGGCTCGCATCTGAACGCAACCACCGTCGCCTTCAACGGCGATAACTTCACCGTCGATGACTTAGCGATTGTTATTACTCCGAAGTTAGGCACACCCGCGCTTTGGAACTTTGATCGCCAATGGATTCCCAAGCGCGTGGGCGCGCTGCGACTTGAGCTTGCGAAGAAGTATGCGGAGAAGCATGGCCTGTTCGAAAAGAAGGGAACGGCGCACGACTACCGCTTTCTCTGGGTCACCGACTTCCCGATGTACGAGTTCAACGAGGAGCGCAAGACCTGGGACGCGGCGCACCACCCCTTCACCGCGCCGCATGAGGAAGACATCCAGTCCGGTGCGCTCTACAACGACAAGGGCGCGGTGCGCGCGCTGGCCTATGACGTTGTGCTGAACGGCCTTGAGCTTGGCTCGGGTTCCATCCGCATTCACCAGAAGGCGGTGCAGCAGGAGATCTTTCGCTCGCTCGGCATGAGCGACGAAGAAGCACGTGAGCGCTTCGGTTTCTTTCTGGAGGCGCTTGAGTACGGCACGCCCCCGCACGGCGGCATCGCCCTCGGACTCGACCGCATCGTGATGCTGCTCAGCGGCGCGCAGAGCCTGCGCGAGGTGATCGCCTTCCCGAAGACAGCGAAGGCCATCGACCTGATGGTGCAGGCACCCAGCACACCAACGGAGAATCAGCTACGCGACCTGCATCTGCGAACCGTAGTGCGGAGTTAGAAGGACGGGGATGGAACTCAGTCCATTTTGCGCGGCAGCCCTATGTAAGCAGGCGTGCCGTTACAGCACTGGCCTGGAGCAGCTTGACGGCCTTCCTGTCGAAGGAGACAAAGACTTCGCCGCCTAGTTCAGCGCCTGCATGCGCGATTACGCCATCTGCGAAGTCGCCACCGGCCTCCAGCGTAGAAAGCCCAGCTACGACGGCGGGCCGATTCATCTTTGCATTACTTAAGCTGTAGATCGTCTTGACGGCCTTTGCGATCTCTTCTGCGGTAAGTCGATACACGCTACGGAGTACCCAGACAAACTCACAGAGGCACGGAAGCGACACCACAAAGAGATCTGCCTCTTGTAACAGACGGGCCGCGGTAAGGGATTGCGCCGGTTCGTCTTGAACCGCGGCGCGGACTAGCACGTTTGTGTCAACGGTGTAAGTCAACTTTTCCAGCCCATCCGTCGGCCGCGGCCTGATTGATCTCCTCAATGGTCGCGACTTTCTTCGACTTACCGGCGAGACATCCGATGAAGTCCCCAATGGAGCCGGTGCGTTGCTCCGCCGTGACGGAGGCCCGCTTGCCCGGCAGCAGCTCCAGGTCGATCTTGTCGCCGGGCTTCACCCCAAGGTGCTGCAGGATCTCCTTCTTGAGCGTGATCTGGCCTTTCGCAGTTACCGTCATCGTCATGGGTCGACCATCCTGTAAGGTAATTTTACCTTACCTCTAGCCGGTCTGCTCGGTCGTTCCTACGCGTAGCAGGTCAAGCAGCGGCACGGTCATGGCCGTGGTCGCCAGCGCCATCAGCACCAGCATGGCAAAGAGCGTGGGGCTTAGCACTCCGGCGCGCAGCCCGACATTCAGCACCACCAGCTCCACGAGGCCGCGGGTGTTCAGCAGGATGCCGGCTTCCAGCGCCCACTGCCAGCCCATACCGGTGAGCCGCGCACCCGTGAAGCCTGCAAGCACCTTGCTGAACACGGCGACGGCAAGAATGGCGAGCATGTACCGGTTCCACACGCCGCCGACCGTCAGCCGCGTGCGCAAGCCGGTGAGCGCGAAGAAGACCGGCAGGCCCACAAGCAGCAGAGCACGCAGGCGGTGCCGCACCTGCTCGGACAGCGACGTTTGGCTGCCTGGTAATCGTGGCGCGCAGACACCGGCCAGCACTGCGCCGGAGAACGCATGCAGCCCGAGCCGGTCCGTTATCCACGCTGAGATAAATGCGACGGCAACACACGCCAGCAGAAGGGAAACGCCGGGTGAACGCACATTGTTCCCAAGGCGCTGCAATCCCGGACGCACCGCAAGCACGAGCACAGCGGCGTAGGCACCGAGCAGAGAAAGGTGCGTCACCACCGTGAGAGCAGTCCCATTCGCTCCTGCGCATGCAAGCGCGGTGAGCAGCAGCACCCACGCGGCCAGGTCGTTAAGCGCGGCAACCGGCAACACGAGCCGGGCGACCTCCACCGTGACGGGTCTGCCTTCCGCAGCGCGGTCCTGCAGAATGCGCCCGAGCACGGGCAGCGCCGTCACGCTCAGGGCTGTCCCGACAAAGAGAGCAAAGGGCAGAAAAGCTACGTGCGGCGGAGCGAACCGCACCAGTGCTATAGCCAGTGCCGCGCCGGCAGCGCACGGCAGCGCAACACTGCCGAACGCCGTCAGCAGCAAGGGGCGGGCGGAGCGTCTCGCTTCTGCAAGGTCGAGCTCCGCGCCCAGCACAAACAGGAACAGCACCACGCCGGCGTTGCTCAGCAGCTCAAGCCCGTGGAGATGCGCCGCAGGAAAGAGCCATGCCGATGCCGCAGGTGCCAAGCGTCCCAACACAGACGGCCCGAGCAGAAGGCCGCCGGCGATCTCACCCACGACTGGTGGCTGCCGCAGCAGCCTGGCCACACGCCCACACGTCATCACGGTCGCCAGTACCGCAAGCACCTGCAGCAAAAAGCGAACGAGCTCCATCTATTGCGAAGTCTCGCCGCGAGCGGCGCGCCGGCGCTTGCGCACGTCTTCCGCGTAGAAGGCCAGCTCCGTCACAAGCAGGATGAAGGCGACCGGCAAGAGCCGCGCGCCGATCATGCCCGCCCACGAAAGGCGGAAGCCGGAGATCCACTCCGCCAGGCACAGTGCAACCGCGGCGATCAGGATGGCGATGCCGACCTTGCGCATGCGGGCCCGATTCAGCGGATCTTTGCGCTTGTACTGCGGCGCAAGGTACTCCGCCGTGGGCTGCTTCGCGAGGCCCTCGTGATCGTAGATGCGGCAGCGCGTCGTCGGCATCGCGGCGATACGCGCTTCGCTCCACGCACGTGCTGAGGCAAGGTCCGTAAAAACGAGGCATGGTGCACGGTTCACATCGGCAACCGGCTCCCCGTTCACAGCAAGCGGGGCACCGTTGCGTGCGTCCGCAAGCATCACGGCGTACTCCGTCTCGCTCATGCGCTCCGACCAGGACTGCGGTTGCGCACGCGCGTCGAAGATGGGCACGGTGCGAAACGCCGCAGACGCCTCAGAAGGCATGCTGCACCTCCTTCACAAAAGCGGACGGATGCAGCAGAGAGCCCGCAATCAGCAGAACGCGTGCAAACGTGATGCCGTGGCGCTGCTCAATCGCAAGCGGATGACCTGGGTCGTCCACCGTGAAGTGCGGACGCCGCCCGACCGGCTGCGTGTGTACGCTGACCTGCAGCTTCACCGTAGGCCGATAGAGCGGCAGGTCTGCGTCGAGCAGCCCATGGTAAGCGGGCTCGTGCTCACGGCCTTCGGTCTTCCAGAGATGGTTGGTGCGCAGAAAGTCTCTGGTCCCGACCCTGGCCCACACGCCCCAGATGAAGGGCTCCTCAAGCCCGTGAATCGGGATGGCGATGCGGCCGCGCAGGTAGTGGTCACGGCCGTCGATGACGCACTGGTCGGCGTTGATGACGACGCGGCGGTCCAGCTCGGCACGAGCCATCTGCGTCACCGCGAGTGGAGCCTTCAGGCTGCCGCTCAGCTGCAGAGTGCGATGCGTCTCGCCGCACACGGGGCAGTGCCACAGCTGTCGCAGTTCACTGCCCATGTCTGAATTGTTCCACACGGCAGCGGGCAGGGCGATGCACAATGGGTGCATGGCGACCACACCCCTGCTCACTCCGCGCGAAGCCGCGCACATGCTCGGCATCAGCTATCCCACCATCAAGCAGTGGATCCTGAGCGGCAAGCTGAAGACGGTGCCGACGCCCGGCGGTCATCACCGCATCGCCCAGACCGCGTTGAAGCCCTATCTCACGAAGGACAAGCAGAAGCCCGCAACGGAGTCGCGTGAGCGCTACCGGCGCGTCTCCGGCCGCAACCAGATCGTCGGCAAGGTGGTGAGTGTACGGATCGACGGCCTGCTGGCACAGGTGGTCCTGTCGCTTGAAGAAGGCGAGATCACCAGCATCATTACGGCAGACGCCGCACGCGAACTCTGCCTGAAGAAGGGCGACACCGCCGCAGCACTGATCAAAAGCACGGACGTGATGATTGAACGCGTGGACGTCGGCTAGCAACACACGGGAGCTGCGATGTTCGCCGATTGAAGTCCTTGCATTGCATGTGTGATTTCCTACGGATACAGTCGTAGATATGTCTCGACATGTCTTTTCGCGCGCTGCCTACGCAGCGGCTGTCTCCCTTGCGTCGCTTGCCACTGCCGCCGCACACGCCCAGGTGCTGGGCGACCTGAAAGGCCGCATCGCTGATGCCTCCGGCGCTGCCATCGCCAACGCGACCGTTGAGCTTACAGACACGCAGACCGGCGTGCGCCAGCGCGCTATCAGCACCTCCGCCGGCACTTACGATTTCCCGAACCTCGTCTCAAGCACGTACCGGCTTGCCGTCGAAGGCAGCGGCTTCAAGCGCACGGAGCAGACCGGCATCACCGTAACGACGGGCCAGACTGTCGGGCTTGATGTGACGCTGCAGGCCGGTGGCGGCGGTGAGACCGTTACGGTCACGGCCGACGCGCCTCCGTTGCAGAACAGCACCTCTGACATTCAAACCACGATCCCCGGCCGTGCCGTGATCGCGCTGCCGTTGAACTCGCGCAACTTCATCCAGCTGGCGCAGCTCGCGCCGGGTGTCGAGCTGCCGCCCGGCACGCTTCTGCCGCGCATCAACGGCGGCCGTCCACGCACGAATGAGTACCTCTACGACGGCGTCAGCGCCTTGCAGCCGGAGCCCGGGCAGGTTGCGTTCTTTCCCATCATTGACGACATCGCCGAGTTCACCATCACGGCGAACAACGTGCCCGCGGAGTTCGGCCGCTTCAATGGCGGCGTGGTCAACGTGGCGACACGCGGCGGCTCGAACACGGTGCATGGCAGCCTGTATGAGTTCTTCCGCAATGAGGCGCTGAACGCGCGTAACTTCTTCACCACCGCGCCCACGCGTAAGCCGGAGTACCGCCGCAACATCTACGGTGCCACGCTTGGCGCTCCGGTACTGCATGACCGCCTCTTTCTGTTTGGCGACTACCAGGGCATCAAACAACGTATCGGGCAAACCCGCTTCTCAACGGTACCGACTCTCCTGCAGCGCGCCGGCAACTTTGGTGCCACCAACATCTACGATCCTGCATCCACGAGCACCGTCAACGGCCGCATCGTGCGCACGCGCTTCGCCAACAACACGATCAATCCCAACCGGTTTGACCCGGTCGCCGTAGCTTTGCTGAACCTGATCCCGGTGCCCAACCTGCCCGGCACGGCAAATAATTACAGCCGCACCGCGAATGACGACGATCATCAGAACCAGTTCGACTTTCGTGTGGATGGCGCACATGGCGAGCGCGACCGTGCCTTTGCGCGCTATAGCTACTTCAGCGATGTGGAACAGCCGATCACGCCCTTTCCGAACGGTTCTGGTGCGGTAACCGGGTCCATCATCGGGACAGGCAATGTGACGAGCCTGTCGCACGTGCTTGGCCAGCAGTTCGTGCTCAACGAGACGCACGTCTTCTCCAACACGTTGGCCAACGAGTTCCGCGTCGGTTACACGCGCCGCGGCAACACGCAGAACGGCACAAGCCTGGGCAACACGGCCTCCACCGCGCTCAACATCCCCGGCATCCCGACGAACGCTGCCTTCAACAACGCGCTGCCGCTGTTTACCTTTACCGGCTTTCAGCAACTCGGTTCGGGTGCGGGCACCAGCCTGCGTTATCAGACCAGCGTGGGCGAACTGGTCGACAACATCGTGATCACGCGCGGCGCGCACTCCATCAAGGCCGGTATCGACGCGCGTCGGTATGAGCTCAACACCATTGCACCGCCGAACCCGACGGGCTCCTTTGCCTTTACCGTCACGGGCACCGACACGCAGCTCGCCACCGGTACCATCACGTCAGCGCAGGGCGGCAACAGCATCGCCAGCTTCCTGCTGGGCCAGGTAGACACCTTCTCGATCGACCTGCAGCAGCGCACCATCCGTCCGCGCGACTACATCTACGAGTTCTTCGGGCAGGACGACTGGCGCATCAGTCCGTCGCTCATCCTCAACATCGGCGCTCGCTGGACCTTTCACAAGCCCAGCACGGAGACGCGCAACCAGGGCGCGGTCTTCAATCTCGCAACGCAGCAGCTCGACTACCTTGGCCAGAACGGCAATCCACGCTCCGCACGCGAACTGCACTATGACAACATCGCGCCGCGCTTCGGCTTCGCTTATAACGCGAACAGCAAGACGGTGATCCGCAGCGGCTTCGGCATCGTGTTCATCGACCAGAGCGGCATCACCACACCGTTCACGACGCCGCAGTACCCCTTCATCCAGAACGTGCAGCAGCCCACGCTGGATAACTACAACGCCGCGTTCACGCTTGCCGCCGGGCCGACTGTCGCGCCGATCTCGCTCACGCCGAACGCCGGCCTGGGGCAGAGCGTCTACACCGCCCGGCGCAGCGCCGGCTCGGGCTATGTGGAGCAGTGGAACCTTGCGGTGCAGCGCCAGCTGACGAACAATCTGTCGTTCGATGTGGCGTATGTCGGCTCGCACATCGTGCATGTCGGCATCCCCGACCAGAACCTGAACCAGCTCACCGACGACCAGATCGCCAGCGGCCTGCAGCCCGGCTCAACCCTGCTGCAGACAGTGAACAATCCCTACTTCGGGCAGGTGCCGATCTCCAGTCCGCTGGGCCGGCGGACCATCACGAACGCGCAACTGCTGAAGCCGTATCCGCGCTTCCAGAACGTCGCAACCTACCGCAACAACACGGGCACCACCAACTACAACGCCATCGAGGCAAAGGTGGAGCAGCGCGTGTCGAACGGGCTCTACTTTCTGTTCAGCTACACGCACTCCAAGCTGATTGACGATGCGTCGTCGGTCTTCTCGTCCACTGTGCTGTCGTCGCCGAACTCGAGCTCGCTCATCGCGGCGGACACCTACCGGCCCTATCTGGAGCGCGACTCTTCCAGCGGCGACATGCCCAATGTCTTGTCCGTCGCGACGGTCTATAACTTCGGCGATTATCGCGGGCACGGCCTGTTAACCAGCCTGCTTGGCGGCTGGACGGGCAACGCCATCTACATCATGCAGAGCGGCATGCCCGTAACGGTGACGCAAGCCACCAACAATAACAGCGCGCTTGGTGTGGCGCTGCAGCGGCCCAATGTTACCGGTAACCCCAAGCTGCCGTCGGCGCTGCGGGGCGTTCCGCACTACTTCAATACGGCTGCCTTCAGCGCCGCACCGCAGTTCACCTTCGGCAACGCGTCGCGCAACCCAGTACGCGGCCCGGCCTTCCGCGATTTGGATCTGTCATTGGTCAAGCACACCGCCATCGGCGACAAGTTCGACGCGGAGTTCCGCGCGGAGCTCTTCAACATCACCAATACGCCGGCCTTCGCACAGCCCAACGGATCGTTCGGCGCGGCGGCCTTCGGCAGCATTACCACAACCACCACCGATCCGCGCGTGGCGCAGTTTGCGCTCCGCATCCGGCGGTAGTTGGAATGACATGTGTCGCCGCGCAGGGAGCGGTGTAACTACCAGACCGCTAAGTGATAGCCTCTCGGCTGAAGTTACTCGAACAGAGTTCGAAGGAGATCAATAAAGTTGAAACCGCTGCGGCGAGGAATAAATATCTCGTTGGGCTTCAGCCGCTTCCATCGCCGGTAGCCTTGCTTCCACATGAAATACCGGTAGCCGATGCTTCTGTGAAGGTTCTCCAGGACGACGACCCTTGGCTTGTAGCGGCTTACGCTCAAACCGCGCATCACGCTCAGCTCCCAACCTTCCACATCAACCACGATCACATCGATGCCCTTTACCTCGGGATAGTGTTCCGCCAAGATCGTGTCGAGCTTCCGGACTGAGATAGAGATCTTCTCAACGTCGGTCTGTCCCTCCATCTTGCGCAGGTCTTTGGCAAACTTGCCTTTTACCCCTAAGGAAGAGAAACCCTCAAAAGAGGTCTCGCCACCCAAGTAGTGCTGATCTTTGGTACTTACAACGAAGAAGTCCACGTTGTCGGCGTCGTGATCGCTGCAGGCATACTGCAAGATGTCGTGACCCAGGGCTTCATGCAGGGCGCAGAATGCTGGATTCGGCTCAATGGAGATAACCTGCCAGCCGAGCTTTCGGAAACTCTCGCCGACAGAAAGGTAATCCGGCTTGGCCGCACCTACCTCAATGAGCAATCCACTTGCTTGACCGGGAAAGAACTCCCGCTGGATGACAAGGTCAATATCTTTCTCGGCTGCCACGTAACACTCCTTGTTTCGGACACACTCTTATGTGGGCGAGTTAGTCCCGTCGCTCTTACCACTGCCCTCCGGCACCTGCGCCACCGGAGGCACCGCCCTCGCCGAGCGGCCGTGCCGGCTGGCTGGGCGGCGTGGCCGCGGGTTGGCGTACGAGCAGGTTGAAGGCGGTTGGGCCGGCGTTCATCCAGGCGCTCTGCTTGCCTGCGAGACGCGCCGCTGTAAAGCCCGCCCGCACGCCGCCGGGGGCGCGCGTGAGCCAGCGCTGCAGCAACCATGCGCCGCCCATGAGCAGCATGCCGAGAACGACTGGGTCCCACGGGTGCCGCTGCCAGCCGAGGTACGGCTTGTTTGAAATCACGGTGACAAGCGCAAGGCATGCGGCAAGCGTAAGCACGGCGCGGTCCCTGCGCCGGACGCCGCGAAGGAGCACCAGCGGAGGCAAGCACCAGATCAGCAGAAACGTCAGCCAGTAGAACGGCCGCGAGACTTGCAGTGGGTCTGCCGAGCCCGCCCAGCCCCAGCGCGGCAGGAACGTGGCCAGTTGCGCAAGCACGAGATTGAGGCTGAGATAGAGGCCGGTCCAGAGCAGAACCTCAGCGGCGGAGTAGAAGCGCCGCAGAACGCCTGCGCCATCAGCAGCGCCGGCAACGGCGACGCCCGCCAAGCCAGCCGCGTAGAGCCCGGCCAGCAGAGCATGCTGCGCCGTAACAGACCGGGTCAGGCAGTCCGGCAGGAACGCAACAAACAGCATGGCCGCCGCAAAGCTGTACCAGTAGCCGAAGCGAAGCCATACCCAAAGCGACGCTCCGGCGCAGGCAAGCAGCACGAGGAGCTCTGCGCCGTCCGCGCCCGCAACAGAGCGGCCGTGACCGAGTTCGAGGCCCACAAACAGGAAGCCGATGGAACAGACGGCCAGTGCTTCCTCAATGCCGAAGTGGTAGAGGCGAGCCTTTCGCACGGCAAACTCCGCCCCGGCGTAGCACGCGATTGCCAGCACCAGGCAGGGCACGACGAGGTCTTTCTCATCCGCATGCGTGAAGAAGAGGATGAAGGCGAGTGCGGTGCTTCCGAGGACGATCAGGACCGTGAAGAGAAACAGCACCGCTCTGAGGAAGAGATTGGTCGTGCGCAGGTCCGAAACGGTCTGCTGCTGCAGCCGCTCCGCCTGCTGCGGGTTGAACAGCTTCTCGGACACCCACTCCCTGAGCAGCTTGCTCATCTGCAACGTCTCGAGCTGCTCCGCGGTGTAGAGCCTCATTGCGTTCTCCCAAAGCGGCGCGAGACGACTACAAGCATCACCAGCATCGCGACCGCCGTGGCGACGAAGAGGAAGAGCATTCCGACGAAGTCAACGCTGCTGCGCGCCACGAGCGACGCCAGGCCGACGTAGGTATACACGGAGGCATACGCAACAAAGGCGAACTCCCGCCTGGAGATGCCCCACAGCAGCGAAGCGGCACCTGCGCCAAGCAGGGCAAACACCCAGGCCGTGCGGTTGTCTGAACCGAACACGCCGGAAAGCAGCGTGAGAAAGAGCACGTTCGCCACAAAGTTGAGGTAGGTGCCGAAGAAGTGCGGCTTGATCTCTCGCCATCGCAGCAGCGCTCCAGCGGCCAGAACAATGGCGCAGAACAAAAGCGCGTCCGGTCGAGACGCTGCGGAAAGCGTGAACGGCAGCCGCATGAAGGCAACGCCGAACCAGCCGGCCAGCGATGAGAGCGCAAGCGACAGAACCAGCCGATTGTCAAAGCGATACGCCAGCAGGAAGAAGAAGATTGCCGTGACCAGCAGGTAAACGTCCCAGTGTGTGGCCAGTAGCTGGAAGCGCTGCTCAAGGTAGGCGAGTTCGACGCTCCACACCAGACAGCACAGGTACAGCAGGTAGTCCGTGAGGGCGTTCGCAGAGGGCGTCTCCGCGGCAGACCGGGCCGTTGCGCGTGCGAAGCAGTACCACAGGCAGCCGGCGACGATGGCCGAAAGCAGGGCAACGATCAGTATGTCGCCCAGCTGCCGTGAGAGCGTGGTGACGGTCCAGCCCAGGCCGAGCACAAAGGCCAGAACGCCCGCGCCGAAGAGCACGTTGATCTCAGAGAAGAGCGAGAACGGCTCGTCACGAACAAGGCCCGTGAACAGAGTGTGTTGCTCCGCGGTGATCGCGTCTTCACTCTTCCAGCGATCAAGGCGGTCCAGGACAGACATAGGCTTTCTTCAAAACAGCGGTGCTTTGCCTCAGACGATACCATCGGCCATGCCAAAGACGAGAGTAGGAGGGCGGCCCTGGAGCATTTCTCCTGCAGGGTGAACCCTGTTGCGGTCCTGCCTCTTACATCGTCATTTCGACCGGAGCGACGGCTCCATCGTCGCGGAGCGGAGAAACCTGCTG